>JAUXFM010000040.1 GCA_030622955.1 Lentisphaerales bacterium | reverse complement strand
TTATTTCAGGTGGTTTGACACGGGTGCCACAAATACTGCCACGGAAGCCGGCATAATGTATGACGACACTGGCACGAACTGGGTCACTCCCAGCAACACTACGCCTCAAATTGATGTGTCGCTGGCATGGTCGGGGGACGATCGCAAAAGTTATGTTCAGGGCTCAGAGAACGGCACGGGGTGGGATACCATGGCGCCAGTTCCAGAACCGGGCACATTGGCGCTTGTTGGTGTAGGTTTGCTGGCCGTCGCTGCGCGACGTCGTCGTCGCAAATCAAGCTAACATGACAAATCTCGCTGAAGGGCCGCAACGAAAAATTGGGGCCTTTTCTTTTCTGCTTGTTACTATTCTGGTCATGGTCGCGGGCACCATCCCGTACCTGAAGCTCACAGAAAATGCGTTCGTCAGCTATGACGATTTTGAATACGTAGTCGAGAATCCGCACGTCCAGGAATTATCGCTCGAAAATCTCAAATGGGCTTTCATTTCGACAGAGCAAGCCAACTGGCACCCCTTGGCGTGGGTTTCCCATATGCTCGATCTCTGGATGTATGGGATGAATCCCGCCGGGCACCACTTTACAAACCTCCTGCTACATCTTGCCGTTAGCCTGCTCTTGCTGGTGGTCCTGTTCAAAATGACGAAGCAGCTCTGGCCGAGCGCGTTCGTGGCGGCCCTCTTTGCTGCGCATCCGTTACACGTTGAGTCTGTTGCTTGGGTGTCGGAGCGCAAGGACGTTCTCTGTGCTTTCTTCTGGATGGTGACAACTGGAGCATACGTGCAATATGTAAGGTGCTTTGCGAATAAGAGGGTTGCTGTGTTCTGGTACCTGCTCATGTTGTTTTCGTTCGGATTCGGTGCAATGAGTAAACCCATGATAGTCACGCTGCCATTGGCGTTGGCTTTGTTGGACTACTGGCCTCTAAAGCGGATCATGTCGAAACGGTTGCTGTTTGAGAAGATCCCCTTGATCTGTATAGCAGCCGGTGTGTGTTGGATCACGCTATCGGCACAATCGCAGGAGGCGGTAGTAGCGTGGAGCCAGCTTTCGACGGGCAACAGGATAGTGAATGCTTTGCTTGCCTATGGCAAATACATTGGAAAGATTCTGTGGCCATTTGATCTGGCGGTGTTCTATCCCCATACGCTTTATTCATTTCCATCGGCACTGTGCTTCTCTGGCTGGATCGCGATTCTTCTGGTTCTCTCGTCAATTGCTGTATTGTTCAGAAAACGACGGCCATATCTTATTGTCGGCTGGCTTTGGTATCTGGGAACATTGATCCCCACAATCGGTCTCGTTCAGGTGGGCGGTCAAGCTATGGCGGATCGTTACATGTATATCCCGTCAGTGGGCCTGTTCATCATGTTTGCCTGGTGGCTGGCCGAGCGGTGCAGCAGGACCGTGGTTGCCAAACTGAAGGTTGCCTTGGCTGCCGTAGTGATTGTTCTGTGTGCGGTCGTCTCCTGGCATCAAGTTGCTCATTGGAAGAACACGAGCAGTTTGTTCGGGCATGCACTTGATGTGACGGAGAATAACTACATCGCACATTATGCTCTCGCACATGAAGCGCAGGCGTCCGGTGATCTGGATCGCGCACTGTCGCAGTATAAAGCGTCGCTTGCAATTGAGCCTGCATATGTTGAGGCCCACAACAATGTGGGAACTGTCTTGGCAAAGTTGGGCAGGAGCGATGAAGCGGCTCTTTCGTTGTGGCGTGCAATCAGATTCGACCCGTCGTTTCATCCTGCTTACTTCCAGCTTGGCGGTGTGTTTCTGTCTAGAAATTATGTGCCAGCAGCGGCCTCCGCTTTTTCACGCGCTGTTGAGCTGCAGCCGCGCAATATTGAATATCGTCATGCCATGGGGATTGCACTTCATCGGCTAGGCCAACGGCGGGACGCAATGAGGATCTGGGTCCAGCTTATTGATGAAGCGCCGGACAATGCAGAAGTCCAGAATAGTATTGGCAAGGCACTTATCGAAGGAAAAGACATGGTGGGTGCTGAGAAGCATATCAATGCTGCAATTCTGGCTTCCCCTGACTTTCCTGAAGCTCATTACAACATGGCCAATGTACAGGCAGCGAACGGGCGCATTGACGAGGCCCTAGCCAGTTTCAGAAGGGCGGTCAAGCTCAAGCCGGATTATGTGGACGCGCACAGCAACATGGCGAACGCTCTCTTCATGACGGGCAAGCAATTGGAAGCCATCGCGCACTACGAAATTGTATTGAAACTTGATCCCGGGCACGAGATTGCCCGCCGCAACCTTGAGATTGTGAGATCTGCGATGGTGGATGGCAGTAGTAGGTAGGTGATTTGCCTATCTTCGTTGCCTGTAGAGCGAGTCATCAACGATGTCTGCCATGGCTACGGGATCCACTGAACCATTAAGCCATTGACCTATTCGCTCGGATTCGATCAGCGGTGCCCTCAGAATGCTGTTGTAACTGCAGTAGAGGACATCGATGTTGCCCTGAGCTGCAAGCCATTCCCTTATTCGTGAAAGGTGCCGGGCCAAATGTGCTGCCATTGTTTTGCTGTCCGGCGGTGTGCAGGCCTGCATGCCTCTGTGCTCGAGCATGAGTTCTTGGGAGATGAGTATCTCATCAATGTTTCGTGTCATGAACAGGATCTTGTATCGATATTCATTCGGCAAACTGAGTAACAGTTCGGACACGATCTTGACTGTTTTGCCTTTTGCGAGACGCAACCACGAAGCATCAGATTCAAGTGTCTTAACAGGATCGTATTCGTAGTACCCTTTCGGATTGTCAATATTCGCCGATCTCTTGTCATCAACAAGCAGGATCAAACCGGCAGCCTTAAGCATCTGCATCATCATGGATGTGCCGGTTCGGGGTAAGCCTGATACTACGATGATGACTTTTGAAAGATCTGTCAAAACGTCACCTTTAATGGCTTCATGAGCAGCATGGCCCAGGCTAGGGACATTGCTATGAACACGACGCTCCAGTTAGCTTGAACCCCGAATAACGGGAATGAACGCTTCGGGTAGGTTACAGTGATTCGTTCTAAGCCGCACGAATTGGGCAGTGTCAATTCTGATGGATGTGTAAGCTTGTGCCAGGTGTTGCCAATAGATTGCCCGGCGGTAATGCGGCTCGGCCCGTCAGAGATGGTTACGCTCTGGTGAAGATGATTGTTGTTTATCGATACTGTGACGCTTTGAGGGGAAACGTTGATGGCGCGTATTCGCCAACAGATTTCATTATTCGCCGGGATGCGAACAGGCGGTGTTTCCAACTCGATTCCTTTAGTGCAGGTGATTGCTATGTTTTGTGCCATCACGGGCAATTCCCGGCTTACTCGAGCCTTGATGATGGCCGTTTCACCAGGCCGGAGCGGAGCGACCTCGAGCCAACTGCGTGCCTGGATCATGATTATGAAGATGGGAATCAGGCATAGCAGCAGAGGTTTGAGGATTGGGCCAAGGTAGGCGAGGTTGGCCGACAAAACCCGCGGGAAAGCAGTGATGCTTACCACCGAATCATTCTTGAAAAGACCGAATTCGAGGATTCTTGCGATGACTCTGTTCTTTCTGGCGCGAATAGCCACTTGATCAGACGTGGCCTTGAAGATGAGCATTGCTACCAATGCTGTCAGGAAAGACAGCAGGATCATGATGGGCCATGCGCCTGCATGCGCAAGTGGCTGCAGCAGCGTGTCAAACAAACCATTCAATATCTGGTTAACGTACTTCATGTCCCTAATCCACGACTCTTGATAGCGTTTCAATCACCAACTAATGGCGAATATTCAATTAACTGTCTTCTAAAGGTATCCCAAACCCTTGAGGCGTTTTCGTACTTCTTCTTCGGATGTTTCCAGTTCAGCATCATTTGCGGCATGATCGAGGACATGGAGGATGAATTCATCTGTAGAAGAATAGCCCTTCTTCTCAGCAATCTTCTCGAGTCGTTCATGGAGCTGTTTGCTGATCCTTATTCTTGGTTCAAACATCAATCTCAAATCCTTTCAACCGTTACAGATAACCGCGGTCATGAGTACAGTTCTCTTTCTAGCGACACACAGCACTTCGCTGCCGAGACTGCTGCGGCACATCAAGTAAACAGCAAATAACTACATCACCACTTTCCCCGTCATGCCATCCATCAGCGGGACCCCGAAAGCGTTGAGTATGCTGGGTGCCATATCTGAGAGAGCTGGTTTGTTCGCTTTGATCTTCTTGTCGCTGAGTAAGATGCCTGGCACGAGCGCTGCATCCATGGCATGGTCACCGCTCCAAGGATCAAGGTTGTCGAGAACTATATCCTTGGGATACTTGCCAAGCACGGTATCCCATGATGCGCGATAAGTTCTGTTGTAACAGACTATGATGTCGGGTGCGTCTTTTGTGTAAGGCCCCGAATAGATCTCTTGTGGCCGGTAGGCATGTGAGATTATTTGCTTTCCACTCTCTGGATCACGTATTGCAGTCAGGCGCTTGACAAGTTCGGCGGCCAGCTCGTCCTTCTTCGTGGCGGAAACAACCCCATTGGGTTCACGGCCTTTCATGTTTAAGTACAGGCTGTTGATGCCGAGGCCATATGCCCTGGTCTTCTTCCAGTCGGTATCTGCAAAATATCCGACAGATCCACGTGAAGCATGTTTGGTCAATGCTGCATAACCGTTATCGGCAAGCCAGGAGTTGAGGTTGAATTGACGTCGGAAAGAAGCGAAGCCATGATCGGACACTACTGCGAGCCTGGTGCTCTCCTGGGTTCTTGCCATTGCCATGCCGATCACGTTGTCCATTTTCTCGTAGAGCATGGGAAGGAAATCGCCTTGATCCTTTTTCAGCTCCCTGGAATAGAGCGGGTGTTTCGCATCCATTGTGCGCCAGAACATATGTGAATTAAGGTCGAGCGAAGAGAAGTAGAAAAAAAGGAATCCGCTCTCGAATCGAGCAAGCTCGTGCTGATACAGTCGGAGTTCATCCTCAAGCACATGGTGCGCTTGCTGTCGATACTCGTCGTCATTCAACACATGAGCCGACAATGCACGCGTGTCGAGCGGCATGCCTTGTGTGTAGAAGGAGCCTGTTTCTTCCGAGAGCACGCGCGAGTAATCGGGTGGTGTAGAGATGGGCATAGCAGGATCTGCAGGATCAATGTTCACCGGTGACATGTAGAGCTGGAACTCATTGCGAACAGATTTCAGGAAGAAGCGACATATTCCTTTCGCTGAGGCAAGATGGGGGATCAACTTGAAGTCCACATTGATCCAGTCGGTCCAATTACCTTCGACCAGGATGGTTTCAGTGTTCTGGATTTTGATAAGCGCCGTCCCATTAGACGGATCGATGTATACTTTGAATGGTATGTCAACAGGACTTCGATCCTTCGCCAATGTGTTGGACGGCCCGTGAAGAACGCAATCTGCAGCGCCATTCAGAACTACGATTCTCGAAATACGGCCACCGGGAATGAGTTGTGAGACCTGGCCAGATGCATCAGTGTAGAGCGTGAATGATCCGTAACTGCCATGTATGTCCGGGGTGCCCAGCCCTGAAATGGTTCGCGAATTACCGGGACTAGGAGGGAAGTTGGCCGGCATTCGGAAGACGGTACAATCGATGCCGCGGTTCTCGAGTGCCTGCCAGAAGGTGGGGCCCTGTCTCAGGTTAATTATCTGTCTCTTGGCAAGTGGCAGCTCCCATTTGCCCAGAGCTAGAGTTGCAGGATCTTCGCCCTGATTTGACGTAGATAGATAGGGCGTGATAGTGGCAGGATCACGCGCAATGAAATCAAATATGCCATGACCCCCAGGATTTGTTCCTGAAATAAAATTGGACCAGGCAACAGGGCTTTGAGGTGGATCGCTTGTGGCGAGAGTCGTGAAGGATCCTTTCTCTATCAGGCGAGCAACAGAGGGCATGCGTCCACTCTTGAGCATTATTTGCAGGATGCCTGGATCCATGCCGTCAATTCCGAGAACGATCATCGAGTCTGTCTTTGGCCGGGGATGCACAATCGCCGGGAACCCGATTGTTCCTCCGGCAATACCTGCACCAGCGACCTGCAAAAAACGACGCCTGCTGAATGTGTTCTTGTCTCTATTCTTCATCACTCACTCTTTTCAGGGCGCTGCCGTCAATGTATGCAGGCGGCTCGATTCCGAATAGATCGAGTATGGTGGGGGCTAGATCGGTAATGTGGGGGCTGTTGCCATTGGTAGTCATCCGCTTGTTGCAGAAGAATACCCCCGGTACGATATCGCGGTCAACGCAGTGGTCGGCCCCCCATGGATGTTCATTGTTGGTGAACAGGGGCCCATCGACTCGGCCGACAGCGCTTTCCCATGATATCCGGTAACCTTCACCGAATCCCACGAGCAGATCAGGAGCATTGCCGGCATAGGGCCCAGAGTAGATCTCGCTGGCATTATAGACGCGACTCACTACAGGTTTGTCGCTGGCGCCATCCTTCAGGGCCATGAGCCCCTGCATTATCCTGGCCTTGACAGCATCTTGTTGTTCGAGGGGAACAATGCCGTGCCTTTCCCGGCCCTGGAGATTGAGATATATGCCGGTCATACCCACAGCATAGGCGCTTGTTCTGCTCCAATCGATGTTCTGGAGGTGATCGGCTGTTGACGATGGGTCAATTGCCGTCAGTAGGCCCTCTTCCCTGAGCCATCCATTCAGGTTGACTGCACGCTCAAAACGCGTAATGCCGTGATCTGACAGTACCATGAGAATATCGCCGGGGCGAAGTAACGACATGGTACGTCCGATCAGTGCGTCCACTCTGCGATACGCTGCCGCGACAGTGTCGCTGTGGGCTTCGTTTGGGTGCTCGTGGAACATGTGCTGAATCCTGTCGGTCAAATCGAATACGGCCAAGCACAACCCAGTTCGCGTTCGATTGAGAGCGTCAAGGAAGATGGTTTCACGCTCCAGGTGAATGTCGTATGCCTGTTCCAGGAATTGATTGTCAGTAATGATCCCTTCATTGAGCGCAGATGTATCTTCCGAGAGGCCGAGCGTGGCGAACGATCCATGTAACTTGGCAAGATAGAGTGCATAATGGGAGGGGTAGGATATTGGCATAACTGGGGATGCTGGATTGATCTGGATCGGGGTGAGATAGAGTTTGAAGGATGGCTGAGTAGAAATCAGAATTGCGCGGCAGATTCCAGAAATCTTCTTTCTGTCGACTCTAAAGGTGAGCTGAATCCAGTCAGAGTGAACGCCCTGCTTGAGGTGGATTCTGTTGCTTTGCATCGAGAATGTCGCTGAGGTGCCATCCTCAAGGATTTTGATCGAGAAAGGAATTTGTGATTCTCGCTTATTGGTGGTGGGTCCGGGGATGAACGATTTTACGCTGTTGTCAATTACTTTGACGGTGATGCGACGAGCGGCCCGGATAGTGTCGCCGTCTTCACTCGCGTAGAACGTGAATTCGCCCTGTGTACCTCTCAAGTCGGGCGTTGACATGCCGGCTAGGATGAGCCCCTCAAAATCTTCTGGTGGAAAGGTCATTGGCACTCTTAGGACTGTGCTCAAGATCGCTCGTTCACCAAGTATGTGCCAGAATGGCTTGCTCTTGCGTAGGTTGATCAGCTCCGGTTTTGATGCTTTCTTCTCACCCTGATGCATGATGCGGCAAGAGGATAATTCCAGTGAATAACTGGCAGGGTCGCGCGACAGGAAATCAAAGATGTTATGTTTGCCTGGATTCACGCCGGTCATGAAAGAGGACCAGGCTACCGGGGAAATAGGGGGGCAGGTGGTCCTCAGTTCTGTAAAAGTGCCTTGGTCACGGAGTTGCCTCAGGTTGGGAAGATCATCCAGTAGTCTGTTCGTGATCTTTGGGTCGAGACCATCCATTCCCATGACGACAATGCGTTTGATGTCTGAGGGGGGGCGTCTTTTGCCAATTCCTACAGTCCGAAGTAGATAACGCACAGGCAATGACAGGAAAGAAGTAATGGCTAGCAGCATGGCCGTGACCAGAAGGAGGAACGATCCAAGAACTGCAAAACCGGCCCCTGGGCCAATATAGGCGAGTAATGTTTGTTGGGTACCCAGAGCTGGCAAAAAAGGAGCTGTCATGGCGAAAGCAGATTAGCAACTATCGATAGTGCGAGGCAACGCGAATCTGTAGCTCTTGCGGGGCGGAAGTCCTTGCCCAGAGGGCGTTTATCCTGTATATGAGCGTCTATGTCTGAAGGCAATGACAACAGAGTTGAACGCCTTCCCCGAATGTTCAATCTGGCAGGTTGGATCATAGGGTTGGTCGCATTTGTTGTGTACTGCGCGACATTGAGTAAGGGGGCATATCCGGGGCATTCTGCAGAGTTCATTGTGCGGAATACCGGGCTGCTGCCTCGGATGAATGCCTCTATGCCGTTGTGGCACTGGTTGGTTCAGGCTATTGCTGCGTTACCTGGGGACGATCTGGCGTTCCGCATCAACTTGTTCAGTGCCTTGTGCGGCGCAGGAGCAGTTATCTTGCTGCAACGAATTGTTGCTGCCTTTATCTTCGATTCGATTAGTGAGTTCCAGGCTTCGAGAAGGAAGAGGCTTCTGGCCGCCAGATTGGCCGGTGTGGGATCCTGCCTTTACCTTGCTTTCAGTATTCCGTTTTGGCTTGTCTCCAATAGAGCTCATCCCGGCTCGTTTCATGTGCTGCTCTTCCTTTTGGTGATCGAGCTTTTCTGTCTCTACTTGCGGACATCTTCTATTAAGAATGCTTGCCTCTTTGCGTTTGTGTATTCAGTGGGTTGCGTCGAATTCGCCACATTGATTGTGTTTGCACCTTTGTTTGGCTGTTTTCTATTGTTTGCTTTGTGGAAGAGAAAACAACTTGCCGTTAGGTCCGTAATTGGCATTGTTGGATGTGCAGTCCTCGGTCTGCTGGCCTATCTTGTTGCCGCCTGGGAACTCTATGGTTGTGAAGGCTACGTGCTATCAAAATACTCGGGGTTATGGGATGTAATGCTCACATCCTGGCAGCAGCAGTACAGGCTGATCATGAGGAGTATGACGAAAACGGGTTGGCTGCTTGTATTGGTTGTTTCGGCTTTGCCATGGTTTGTGGGGCTCGGCATCAAGCATAGGGCCTTGAATGGCGAGAAAGACTGGACTTTCTACATTCTTCACTTCTGCCTAACTCTTTTAGGGTGTGGGATTATTATGAATTTCGTGTTCTCTCCCTGGCGATTGTTCGGGCCAGGCAAAATGCTTCTGGTCACTCCGTACGTGTTGAGTGCATCAGTTTTTGGATATTTGCTTGCCTATTGGTTTCTCTTGCCGGCTATCTGGTGGGAGGAAAGTGAAACGACATGGAAGATCATGGTAAGGGAGCGACTTGGTTTAGTTATCGCATTGGCGCTTCTGTGCTTTGCTGTTGTCGCGCCCTTCAAGAATATATCGATCACTGATGCACGCAGTTCTGCTGTCATGGATCAGTATGCAGATGCTGTAATAGATGCCCTTGATGGACGTTCATGGCTATTGACGGGTGGTGACGTAGATAGCCATGTCATGATAGCTGCGAGAGATAGAGGTGTTGACCTGACGATCGTGAATCTGCGCAGCGGAAATCAGCGTTACCGTGACTATGTTGCAAGCAAATTCGACGACCTTAGATTGCGAACTTTGGCAAGGGTGGGTATGCGCCCACTTGTCAGAGAATGGTTCAGGATTGATAGCGACATTGAGCAGTCCGTGGCGGTACTCAATAGACCTGACCTCTTTTTGGGCGCAGGGATGGATTACATTCCTAATAAGGTACTGTATTTGGGGACAAGAAGGAGAGAATCTTTGGATGGCGCAGAGATGTTCAGAACTCATGTGCAGTTTTGGGATAGCTTCTTGCCGGTTGTGGCGAATGCAAGGCAGAGCCGGACTGGCATGGGTGCATTTGCTGATAATTTGATGCTTCAATTTGGAAAGTTGGCCAACAATTTGGGGTTTCTTCTCGAGGACCTGGGAAAGGACGCTCTGGCCTATCGTTCATATATGAGCGTGAGGGAGATTGACCCCCAGAACATCAGCGCTGTAATGAACCTGGCTGGCATGATTCGTCGTGGTTACGAGGGCGGTGACGCTGAGGAAATAGAGGCTCAGATCAAGAATTTCGCCCTAGATCGCACGAAATACAGAATCGATACGATATCCGCTCGATATGGCTACGTTCGCGTGCCTTCTGCTTTTGCCGACATGGCTTGGCTGTGGTTGCAATCCGGACAGCATGATATTGCACAGGAATTACTCAAGAGAGGATTGGCTCTTGGGGGCGAGAAATCACGGCTCATGTGGATTGCTTTGGCAAGGATCTATGCGACAGGCGATGATTACGCTCAGAGCATGGAAATCTATAAGAAGATGATCGAGCAGAATCCCGAAAGTCCGATGGCTTTGCTGGGGATGGCCCGAATCATGATGGAGAGTAGGGAATATGCTGCTGCTGAGGAGTATATCAATGCGGCAGAGATGATGGGTGGTAGAAAGACGTTTGTTGACCTTGAACGTGCTATGCTGATGTTGGCGAAAGGAGATCTGGCTGCCGCTAGGAAGAAATTGGAAGAGCTCATTGAACTCAAGCCAAAATGGGCGGTAGCTTGGGCGCTTTTGGCAAATGTCATTTCTCAACAGGGCGATCATGAGGCTCTCGAACTCTGCGTGCGTAGCATAGATGCTCAACAGGTTAAGGGATTTGCCATTTCATTGACGTTGGGCCGAATCGAAGAAGAACAAAATGAGCTTGGTAATGCCAGGGCGCATTATTCGAAAGCACTCCGGATTCAGCCTGGTTCTCTTCTGTTGCTTCAGTTGCTGCTTGGGTTGGATGTGAGGCAAGGTCGTTCTGATTTGGGATTGGGCCATGCTCGACAATTACTGGCCCTTGATTCTGAAAACGCTGCGGCTCATCTTGTTCTGGCTTCATTGTACATGAAGAATGACGATTATGAACTTGCAGAGCATTCGCTGAGGACCTGTCTGAAATCAGGCCGATCAGCTTCTCTGCTCAATGAGTTGGCCTGGGTTGTGGCAAAACAGGGAAGATACAAGGAAGCACGGACATATGCGCTGGAAGCGCTGGGTGTGGATCAGGAATCTTCGAGTGCATGGGATACACTGGGTGTGATAAAGATGCGTATGGGTGAGCTTGATGAGGCCGACGACGCATTCAAGAAATCGGTCGCCTTGAATGATGAAGATTTGAGGGTCATGCTGCATATCGCGGAGCTGGAGAAGCTGAAAGGTAATAGTGCAAGAGCAAAAGAATTGGTTAAGATGCTGCAGGAGCGGAAGGATGAACTGCCCGCTGGGCACGTCGCAGACCTGGAGCTGCTCGAGAAGAGTTTGTAAGGAGAGGAATGAAGATAAAGGAAGCAAAGGCAGTTCTGGAAAATAGCGGGCAGGAGCAGGTCATTAAGGCGCTGGCCGGGCTTGGGACCGATGCCCGGGAATCACTCATTGAGCAGATTGGTTCCATCGATTTTGCCGCTGTGGCCCGGATGAAGAGGTTGATAGAGGATGGTGATAGGGGCCAGGATCTGTCCGGTATCGAGCCTGCGCCGGTGGTGAAGCCGACGGACGAGGAACGTGATGCCGCACGCGTGATTGGCGAGAGGGCCCTGGCCGAGGGTAATGTCGGTGTCATACTCGTGGCGGGCGGGCAGGGGACCCGATTAGGATTTGACGGGCCCAAGGGATGTTTTCCTATAGGCCCGATCACGAATAAGACTCTTTTCGAAGTTCATGCGCGGAAGATCCTTGCACTGGAACGGAAACATGGTCCAGTCCCGTTCTATGTTATGACCAGCAGTGTGAATGATGCGCCGACCAGGTCGTATTTTGAGAATAACAAGTACCTGGGACTGAATCCTGATCGCGTCATGTTCTTTGAGCAGGGAATGTATCCTGTGCTTGACTCGGCCGGTCATGTCGTGATGGACAGGGCCGACCACATATTCATGGCACCCGATGGGCATGGTGGTGTGCTCAAAGCTCTATTGAATACAGGAATGATCACGGACATGGAGAAGCGCGGCGTCGAAACACTGTTTTATTTCCAGGTCGATAATGGGCTTGTCGAGATCGCTGATCCGGTCTTCGTCGGGATGCACATTGACAGGAGCGCCCAGATGTCTGTTAAGGTCTGCGCCAAGCGCGACCCGGATGAAGGGCTCGGCGTAACGGTCGTGCGTGACGGGCGCACAGCGATTGTTGAATACACGGAACTGACAGACGAACAGAAGAATGAGAGAGGTCCCGCCGGCGAATTGAAGCTTCTCTACGGCAGTGTCGCAATACACGTGTTTTCGCGCACTTTCCTGAAACATGAAGCCGAAGCGCAATTGCCATTGCACCGAGCCCACAAGAAGGTGCCTTACTGCAATGAAGCCGGGGAGACGATCAAACCGAGCGAACCTAACGCGTACAAGTTTGAGAAGTTCATATTTGATGCGCTCCCTGACGCGGATAATGTGCTGATCCTCGAGTTCAAGCGGGAAGATGAGTTCTCTCCAGTCAAGAATGCCGAGGGTGACGACTCACCTGCGACTGCGAAGCGGGACATGATGCTCAAGTGTGCACGTTGGTTGGAAAGTGCCGGGGTTGAGGTGAAGAAGGACGCTTCGGGCTCGCCGATCAACAGGATCGAGATCGATCCCTGTTATGCGATTGATGCTGAGGAGCTGGCCGGCAAACTGGAGCAGGGTTTTGCCGTGTCGGCCGATACTAACCTCAGCGGCTGAGAGAGATGTATAAACATGGGTAAGGTGCTGATAATTGGTGCGGGTGGTGTTGGACATGTGGTGGTCCACAAATGTGCTCAGGTCCCCAATGTGTTTTCGGAGATCCTGCTTGCCAGCAGAACGGTGTCGAAATGCGATGCCATAAAGGAGTCCGTCATCGCGAAGGACCCCGCGGCTGGTGCAAGGATTTCAACTGCGCAGGTGGATGCTGACAACAGCGCAGAACTGGTGTCGCTGATTAATGAGTTCAAGCCGGATCTTGTGTTGAATGTGGCTTTGCCTTACCAGGACCTCTCGATAATGGATGCCTGCCTGGCCACAGGCGTCAACTACCTGGATACGGCCAATTACGAGCCACGCGATGAGGCTAAATTCTGCTACAAATGGCAATGGGATTACCAGGATCGGTTTAAGGAGAAAGGGATCATGGCTCTGCTCGGATGCGGGTTCGATCCGGGAGTCACCAACATCTTCTGCGCCCACGCCCAGAAACAGCATTTTGATGAGATCACCTATGTCGACATCATGGATTGCAATGGCGGTGATCATGGTCATCCATTTGCTACCAACTTCAATCCGGAAATAAACATCCGTGAGATAACTCAAAAAGGCAAATACTGGGAGAACGGTAATTGGCTTGAAACCGATCCACTTTCGGTTCATGAGTCGTTCGATTTTCCCGAGGTGGGTACGCGTGAGATGTATTTGATGTATCACGAGGAAATGGAATCGCTTGTGAAACACCTGAAGGGATTAAAGAGAATCCGGTTCTGGATGACATTTGGAGAGGAATACCTGACTCATTTGCGAGTCCTGCAGAACGTTGGCATGACGCGTATTGATGCTGTCGATTATGAAGGCCATCAAATTGTACCTTTGAGGTTCCTGAAAGCGGTGCTCCCGGATCCCGGAACGTTGGGTGTGAACTACAAAGGAAAGACCTGCATCGGGTGCTTGGTCAAGGGCGTTGGTAAGGATGGTAAGACTGCCAGGTACTACGTATATAATGTCTGTGATCATGCTGAATGCTTCAAGGAGGTCGGATCCCAGGCTGTTTCCTATACTACCGGGGTTCCTGCGATGATTGGGGCAATGATGATGCTGACGGGGCAGTGGCGAGGTGAAGGTGTCTTCAATGTTGAACAGTTTGATCCAAGTCCATTCATGGAGAAGCTGAATATTCACGGCCTGCCCTGGGTCGAGAAGTTTCTGTAGCCGAGCAGGTCGAGTATGTCTGACTACAAATCACAAATCTGCAATCTCCAATTGGAATCTCTCGAGACACCCTGCTATGTCGTGGATAGGGTCTTGCTGGAAAGAAACCTGAAGATTCTTGCTGATGTGCAGGAGAGAACTGGATGCAGGATCCTGCTGGCATTGAAAGCTTTCTCCATGTTCAGCGTTGCGCCACTGGTGAAGCAATACCTGAAGGGCACCTCGGCAAGTGGCCTGAACGAGGCGCGACTGGGGCGCGAAGAGTTCGGTGGAGAAGTGCATGTCTGTGGCACCGGCTACAGCGATGCCGAGTTTCAGGAATTGCTGGAGATCGCGGACCACATCACCTTCAACTCGTTCGGTCAGTGGCACAGGCGCAAGGCTCTTGTGCAGGCTCATGATCGATCCATCAGTTGTGGGATACGGCTCAATCCTGAGTATTCCGAAGTGAAGACAGCTATATACAATCCATGTGGCAAAGGTTCCAGACTCGGCGTGACAGCGGCAGAGTTCAGAGCCGACGAGCTTGATGGAATTGATGGATTGCATTTTCATGCGTTGTGCGAGCTGAACTCAGATTCCCTTGAGAACACGCTGGAAGTAGTCGAAGCGAAGTTTGGCGGGTCCATCGATCGCATGGAATGGGTGAATTTCGGGGGCGGACACCATGTCACCCGCGAGGATTATGATATTGAGCGTCTTGTAAGAATAGTACGTGACTTTAGTCGGCGGCATAAGGATGTGATGATCTATCTTGAACCAGGCGAAGCGATAGCCTTGAATGCAGGTGTTTTCGTGAGCGAAGTATTGGACATTACGCGTAATGAATTGGATATAGCCATATTGGACATGTCTGCCACAGCTCACATGCCGGATGTTCTCGAGATGCCGTACAGACCAGAGGTGATCGGGGCCGAGGTGGCTGGCGTTCATCAATATACCTATAGGCTGGGCTGCGCTAGCTGCCTGGCTGGTGATGTCATAGGGGACTACTCATTCGAGCGGCCGCTGGAAGTGGGCGATAGGCTGGTCTTTGCCGATATGGCTGTCTATACGATGGTCAAGAACAACACCTTCAATGGCATGTCTCTGCCATCAATTTATCTGCACGATCCTGATGCAGGCAATACGCAGTTGATCAAATCCTTCTCCTACGACGATTTCAAGATGCGGCTGTCCTGAAGTTGATCGCCGGCGATGCCCTGCATCTTCTGTTTAAATCGTTCTTCCGCCCAGCGGCGACAGCTGCGCCTGTAAGCTTTGTAAGCGTCAAAGAGTGAGATAGCGTAGGTGATCATTGCGAGGGCAAATGATGTGAGTAGCTTGCCCAGGTTGGGGGCCGTCAGGGCTGCACTGCCCCCGGAAGGATCCGTGAGTTGGCGAAGAATTCTGAAGATGGGCGCAAGTGCGTTGTAGACAACCGATAGGAAGAAGGCGAGAAAGAGGGCTGTGAAAATGGCGCCTGCAAGCCAGCGGCGTTGCAGGAACTGTCCAATGCCAGGACAGACCAGCGCCGAAATGAATATGGGGAGGCGGCTCGGACGCATTCGGGATGGCCTGCCGTTGCGGGTCTTCATGCCTCGAGGCCGGTGCGGAAGGCTTTCATGTTCAGCTCGATGAGGGATTTATCCTTGCCGGCAAGCAGTGCGGATACGATTTTCTCAAAATCGCCGGGTGACGCCATTTTCGAGATGGCAAGATACTTGCCCAGCATTATGAAGTTGGCTACACGAGTGTCGCCGAGGTCATCAGCAATCTCAGTGGCTTTGATGGAAATTGCATCCATTCCGTGCGGTGGCTTGCAAAGAGAGCTGTTGACAATCAGTTGCCCGCCCGGCACCAGTTGCGGCAGGAACTTGTCAAGACTGGCCTGGTTCATTATCAGCATAGAATCGAATTGCTCGGATACGGGTGATGAAATCTCGTTTGATGATAGCACTACCTGGCAGTTTGATGTGCCGCCACGAACCTCGGCGCCATAAGCTGGAATGAATGTAATGTGTGGCACATTCTTAATGGCAACACGGGCAAGCAGTTTGCCTGAGAGGATAATCCCCTGGCCGCCGGAACCAGCTACGAGTATTCTCTCATGCATTTACGGGTCGTCCTTTCTCGCGAAAGACTCGAACAGGGAAACGATCGGTCATTTCGTTGGCCACAAACTCCAGGGCTTTGGTCGGGCTGAGGCGTTGATACACGGGGCAGGGAGAAAGCACTTCCACAAAACTGTATCCATGTCCCGCGACCTGCGCTTCAAATGCGTTGTGGATGGCCTGCTTGGTCTTTCTAACACCTTTTGGTCCGTCGAGTGCCACACGTTCGATGTAATATGGCTTCTCCAGTGTATTGAGGAGTTCGCACATCTGCATGGGTGGACCCGATCCCTCGTAATCTCTGCCGTCCGGCGTTGTGGTGGTCTTCTGGCCCACCAGGGAAGTTGGCGCCATCTGTCCGCCCGTCATCCCATAAACAGCATTGTTGATGAATATGACCGTTATGTTTTCACCCCTGTTGGCAGTATGCACAGTCTCTCCGGTGCCAATGGCGGCCAGGTCGCCATCGCCCTGGTAGGAAAACACAATCCTGTCAGGTAATGCGCGCTTGATGCCGGTAGCCACACAGGGCGTCCTGCCATGTGCTGCTTCGGTAACATCGAAATTCATGTAGAAATAGGAAAGCACAGCACAGCCGACGGGTGCAACGCCGATGGTGCGTTCACGTATATTGAGCGCGTCGACCACTTCTGCAATAACCCTGAGAACAATGCCATGTCCGCAACCTGCACAATAGTGCGTGTGCCGGTCTGTCAGGGCTTCGGGCCGCCTATTTGAGCATTCTTTCGCCACTCTTGCCTCGCTAATTTCGTTCGAAAAGCTTCACGCATTCCTCGGTCACTTCACTCACTGTCGGCACTGCGCCACCCATTCGACCATAGAAGGAAACAGGAATCCTGCCTTCAACAGCCAGTCGAACATCTTCCACCATCTGGCCACTGCTCATTTCCACAACCATTACCTTCTTCGCCTTCTCTGCGATTTGTGCAATGCGATCGTAAGGGAAGGGCCAGAGAGTGATGGGGCGCAGCAGTCCGGTCTTCATGCCCTTCTTTCGAGTCGCTTCGGCCACGCCACCCGCAATTCTTGCGCTGGTGCCGTAGGCGACGAGGAGCACATCACAGTCATCGACATCCGACTCTTCAAAGCGGACCTCTGCTGCACAGATCTCCTTGTACTTTGCCTGCAGCTTGATATTGAGCTTCTCGAGATCTCCTTCTACCAGGTAGAGAGACCTGATTATATTGGGCTTTCGACCTTTTGCTCCATCAACAGCCCAGCCCTTCGCAGGGACTGGTGGTGGCGCTCCCTCATGAAGTATCAGTGGCTCCATCATCTGGCCGATCCTGCCATCTGTAAGAAGCATGACGGGTGTTCGGTACTTGTCGGCCAATTCAAACGCAAGAACAGTGAGGTCATGCGTTTCCTGGACCGAATTCGGGGCCAGGACAATCTGATGGTAGTCTCCGTGCCCGCCGCCCTTGGTCGCCTGGAAATAATCACTCTGAGCAGGTGTGATATCGCCGAGGCCGGGTCCGCCCCGCTGCACATTTACTATGACGCTGGGCAGCTCTGCAGCCGCGAGATAAGATATGCCTTCCTGTTTGAGGCTTATGCCCGGCGAGGATGAGGTCGTCATTGCACGCTTACCGGCAGCAGCGGAGCCAAAGACCAGGTTTATGGCCGCCAGTTCGCTCTCGGCCTGGATAAAGACTCTTCCCTGTTCCCGCATATGCTTCGCCATGTATGCGGTAAGCTCGTTCTGGGGTGTGATCGGGTATCCGTAGTAGCAATCGCAGCCGGCGCGAAGTGCACCTTCGCCCACGGCATCATTTCCCGTCATGAGAACCCGATCGGACATCAGTCAGAGGCTCCTGGCTCAGTTTCGATGTTCTCGATCTCAATAGCTGCATCAGGGCACATGGTTGAGCAATTCATGCAACCCGAGCACTTCTCGGGATCATGGATTTCCGGAAAATGATAGCCCTTCTGGTTCAGTTCCCGTGCCATGACGAGCAGCTTCCTGGCGCAGGCCCCTATACAGAGTGCGCATCCCTTGCAGCGCTCCTGGTCTATGATTATTCTATATCTCACAACTAAAACATCTCGTATCAAGAACTGCCGGAATCATTTTCCGGAGCGCACAATATGCCGACTTGGCCGGAACTTTGTGACACACACCTTACTCTCAAGATGGCCATTGTCCAATGACAAAATTCGGTCCGGAATATATGTCTGCAACACGTGCAATTGACAGCTATCGTGGAAAAGTGTGAATGACAGGCTTGAAGCTGAGCATCTTCGACCGGAACAATTGGTCGACCTCTACGGTGTCAATGTGGGGGCGAGTGATCAGCCCTTAATCTAAGGGGTCAGCCCTCAAGATAGCAAAATAAGGAATTGACGTGTTTTGGCTGCACTGTCATGCTGGATGCAATGGCCAGA
>JAUXFM010000176.1 GCA_030622955.1 Lentisphaerales bacterium | reverse complement strand
GTCGGGGCGCAATGCTCGCAGGCTACCAACATAGTTCCAGGTTAAATACCCCGGAGAGGACTCGAACCTCCGACCTACTGATTAGGAATCAGTCGCTCTGTCCTAACTGAGCTACCGGGGCATATTCAGGAGATGCATGATTTCCAAATCGGCGGCATTTGGCAAGGCGATTCTTCGCGTTACACCACCAAGCTAGCCCCTTATGCGCAGCATCGCGGCGAGCACAATCCCGGAATCAGCCAGAATATGCGTCAAGGTCGCAAGAATGAACCCATCCTCCATTCGACTTTCCATAGCCGCCCAAACGAACGAAGCACCAAACAGCACAGCGAAGCACAAGAACAACCAGGGCCAACTCAACAATGTGCATAGAACAAGGATGTGATAAGAGGCAAAAGCCAGGTGAGCTATCCAACCCAAAGACTCGGCCCGGCGCAAATCAACCCAATGAAGTTGTTCGAGCACCGGATGCATTAAACCGAAATAGGGGATCATGAATAGCCACTTCCAACCCGTAAGGCCATAACCTGCGAGCCAGGAAGCGAGGTCTGCCTGTAGCATCAATGGCAGTAAATAGAAGGCAAGTACACCGGTGCAGACGAAGGGCACAGTGTATAGAAGATTCCTTGTGATCCGACACCTGATCTCAGCGATGTTAGATCGAGAGAGCAGAAGTATCAGGCCATGATAGACAAGGATGGCACCCCATCCGCTTCGGAGCCAACACCAGAATACAGCAACTGCAACATGGGGCACAAGGAGTCTGACAGCTCTGGACATCATCCAGATGTTATCAGGTCGCAGAATAATCCGTCCATGAATCTGTCCATAAATACGCGTGAGCAGGCGAGGACCCGCAGCATTGCCTGCCCGCTCCTGGAACACCGCACACCGCCTACAGGCTAAACTGTAATCCCCCTCCCTTACAACCGACCTTCAGCATACTGCCGCTGCTGATCTCACCAGCAACGATCTTTCTGGCAATTGGCGTTTCAACTTCCTGTTGAATATAGCGCTTGAGCGGACGTGCTCCGTACAGGGGGTCATATCCGCCATCAACAAGATATTTCCTGGCATCAGCATCGACATCGAGTTCAATATTCTGACCTGCCAACCTCGTGGCGAGCTCCGCGACCAGGAGCTCTACGATCATACCAAGGTCATCGACTGTCAGCGGCTTGAATAGCACAGTATCATCGACTCTGTTCAGGAATTCCGGCCTGAAGCGATTTCGAAGCTCGCCCATGACCTCATTTCGCGCCGACTCAGAAATATGCCCATCCTTATCGATCCCCTCGAGCAGATGTGGCGAACCGATATTGCTCGTCATGATTATAATCGTGTTCTTAAAATTCACTGTCCGCCCATGTGAATCTGTAAGCCGTCCATCATCCAGGATCTGAAGAAGGACATTGAAGACATCACTGTGCGCTTTCTCGATCTCATCCAGCAGGACTACCGTGTAAGGTTTACGCCTGACCGCTTCTGTCAGTTGCCCACCCTCATCGAAGCCGACATACCCGGGTGGCGCGCCCACTAGACGTGAAACGGTGTGTCGCTCCATGTACTCGCTCATGTCGAGACGCACCATGTTCTCTTCCGAATCGAAGAGATTTACGGCAAGTGTCCGCGCGAGCTCCGTCTTGCCCACTCCTGTCGGACCCAGGAATATAAACGACCCGATAGGTCTTTGAGGATTCTTTATGCCTGCCCTCGCCCTAACAACGGCATCGGCAACTACATGGACGGCCTCATCCTGCCCGATAACTCGCTCGTGGAGTATCTCGTCAAGTTTTATGAGCTTCTCTCGCTCGCCTTCAAGTAATCTCGTAAGGGGAATACCAGACCAGCGAGACACCACTTCGGCGATTTCCTCGTCAGACACTTCCTCGCGCACCATTAGCGATGAACCGTTATCTTGATGCATGAATCGCTCTTTCTCTGCGAGTTCACGCTCAAGCTGCGGCACAGTGCCATGCCGCAGCTTTGCGACACGCTCAAGATCATATTCACGCTCTGCAGCATCTGCTTCACGCTTTGCCGTTTCCAGTGCTTCACGCAGCGCCTGGACATCTGAGAGCTCTGATTTCTCTTTCTCCCAGCGAGCACGCATAGGGTCAGCAACGCTCTTTAGATCGGCGAGCTCCTTGCGCAGATCTATCAATCGTTCTTTGCTGCTCTTGTCTTTCTCCTTCTTCAGTGCCGTTTCTTCGATCTCAAGCCGCATCACCTTACGCGCGATCTCGTCGAGTTCGGCGGGCATGGAATCGATCTCTGTCCTGATCGATGCGCAGGCCTCATCCATCAGGTCGATCGCTTTATCAGGAAGGAACCTGTCGCTGATATATCTATCCGACAACATCGCAGATGCGACCAGCGCTCCGTCCTGTATCCTGACGCCATGATGCACCTCAAACCGCTCTTTCAAACCGCGCAATATTGAAATCGTGTCCTCGACAGAGGGTGCATCGACAATGACCGGCTGAAATCTTCTTTCCAGGGCGGCATCCTTTTCGATGTACTTGCGGTACTCGTCCAACGTTGTTGCACCGATACAATGCAGTTCGCCGCGTGCGAGCATCGGCTTGAGCATGTTGCCCGCATCGGTGGAGCCTTCGGTCTTGCCGGCGCCCACTATCGTGTGTAGTTCATCAATGAAAAGAATGATACGGCCATCGGCTGCCTTGATCTCGGTGAGAACAGCCTTGAGTCGTTCCTCGAACTCGCCACGGAACTTTGCCCCTGCCATGAGCGATGTCATATCCAGCGAGAAGATCGATTTGTTCTTAAGGCCTTCCGGCACGTCACGGCGAACAATTCTGTGCGCCAACCCCTCGACAATGGCAGTCTTGCCAACTCCAGGCTCGCCTGTCAGCACAGGGTTATTCTTGGTTCTTCTCGAGAGTATTCTGATCACGCTACGGATTTCCGAATCGCGGCCGACAACAGGATCCAGCTTGCCCGCTTTTGAAAGCGCCACCAGGTCCACCCCATACTTCTCGAGCGCTTCGTATGAACCCTCAGGATCAGCACTGGTCACCCTCTGGTTCCCTCTTACCGATGCCATCGCCTCAAGTAGCTCTTTCTGCATCACCCCCCCATCATGGAGAATTCTGCCGGCGGCCGTCTCAGTGCCTTCGTCGACAAATCCGAGGAGCAAATGCTCAACAGACACATACTCATCCTTCAATCGCTTCGCTTCATCTGCGGCTTTCAACAACAGACGATTCAATCGATTGGTCACGTATACCTTTCCCTCCTCAGAGGAGCCGCCAGTAACAACTGAACGCTTTGTAAGCTCTTCGTCAATCCGAGCCTGTATCGATGCCACCGAGCATCCGATTCGTTCGAGTAATGTGCCAACAAGTCCGCCTTCTTGCGCAACAAGGGCTTTAAGCAAGTGTTCGCAGTCGATTTCCTTGTGACCACAGCGAATGGCCTCGGCATGCGCTGACTGCAAAGCCTCCTGAGCTTTCTGTGTCAATTTACCTGCATCAAACATCGTCTTGCTCCCCTCGTGCTGGCGCAGAGCGCTTTCGCGCTCCGCGCCCAGTTCACCTCACCTTTACAGCTCTTACTTGACATCCACTTCTATCTTCTTTTCCTTTACCTCTTCAGATTTTGGAAGAGTTACCTCGAGTACACCGTTCTTGAACTCTGCCTTGACCTTGCTTGCATCAATCTCGCCAGGCAGCTCAAACTTGCGTTCGAATTTGCCATCTGTCCGCTCACATCTATAGTAGCCTTTGGATTCCTCTTTCTTTTCCGATTGACG
>JAUXFM010000189.1 GCA_030622955.1 Lentisphaerales bacterium | reverse complement strand
ATAAGCATACGGTCATGTCTGTTGTGACAGGCGTGAGTATTGTGGAACTGAAGAAACACATTGGCGAGGAAATGAAGACCGTGCGCGTCATGCCCAATACGGCAATAGCAGTACAGCAGTCGATTACCTGCCTGTCGGCAGACAGCAAGGACGCCGATGCGCTCGAGCTGGCCAAGAGCATCTTTGACTGCGTTGGCAAGACGCTTGTCATAGGTGAGGAACAGATGGTGCAGGCCACGGTGCTTGGTGCCTGTGGCATTGCCTTCTTTCTGCGTGCTATCAGGGCGGCCTCGCAAGGCGGAATCGAGATAGGCTTCCATCCTGGCGAAGCCCTTACTATAGCTGTGCAGGCAGCAATGGGTGCGGCGACGTTGTTGACGGACGGTACGGATCATCCTGAACAACAGATCGACAGGGTTACGACCCCGATGGGTTGTACGATTGCCGGTTTGAACCAGATGGAGCATGAGGGCTTCAGTTCGGCCATTATCAAGGGCATCACCACCTCAGCCAATAAAGCCTCTGCCCTGTATGGCAAGTAGCGCTGTGAGTTGATCGCACTCATAAAGGGCACGACTCCGCCGAGCCGCAAGAATGTATGTGAGGTTAGCGGCCGTGATCAGTCAGCCCAAACAACCAACAACTAGTTCGTCGCTTCAGCGACGAACTTAGCGTAGCTCTCGCTCAATACATCAACTGCCGTCTCGTACAGCTCTCTGCCTGCTTCCACGTTGGCCAGCCAGGAATCGGAACCTATGCGGCCATCCGGACATTTGTCACGAAGCTTGGCCACCGAGGCGGTGAAATCGTTTCTGTCGTAAGGCGGCAGGCTGTCGGGCATCTGGCGTTCCTTGTAGAGATCAGGATACGCATACATGGCAATCGAAAGCTCTCCGGGCGTCGCGTGGCCTCCTTCCTTGTCACCGAAGTGCTTGTGGGTGACCTCTTTCACAGCTTTGGGATGCCACCATTGTGCAGCTTTGTAGTAGACCTGAGAGGGATCCACACGATTTGTCTTCTTGAGCTCCGCTGAAATTTCCCATTCTGCGGCACTAATGGAGCTGCCGTTGCCACCATGACCGTTAACTATGAAGAAATGCCTGAAGCCCTGGTCAACCATGCAGAGCACATGGTCACGGATCACATTGATCAGTGTTGACGGTCTCAAGGTCATAGAGCCCGGGAACGCACCATGGTGCGCAGACATGCCGACGTTGATTGTCGGGGTGACAAGCACGTCCGTCTTTTCGCCTACGCCGATAGCGATAGCTTCAGCGCAGAGGGCGTCAGTCCCCATCATGCCTATTGGTCCATGCTGCTCGCAGGAGCCTATTGGTATAATGAGCCCATCTGAGTTCTTGAGATATTCGTCTACTTCAATCCATGTCCGCGAAACAAGCTGCATTCAGATATCCTTTCAATGACTACTTCTAGGTCATCCAATTACCCAGCGATAACTAATAACGATTAGCCGGCAACCAATCCCTACTTCGATATATGCTTTGTGTATGAGAGTAACCCGCCCGCGAGCAGAATGTTCTTCTGTCTTTCGCTCAATCCGAAGCTCACTTCGATCTGCTTCTTCTTCGTCAGATTCTTGACTATCAATGGCTCATCATTCTTGAGGCACTTCTTGATGTTCGGCACTTCAATTTTGTCGCCGGGTGCGAAGGCATCGTAATCGGAAGCCTTGGTAAACTCGATGGGCAGGATGCCGAAGTTTATCAGATTGGCCTTGTGAATGCGCTCGATAGACTTTGCGAGCACGACATTGACCCCGAGATACATCGGGCAGAGCGCCGCATGCTCGCGTGACGAGCCCTGCCCATAGGAAAGACCTGCGACAATCATGTTGCCTACGCCTTTTTTCTTGTTGGCCATCGCCTTGGCAGGGAACTCAGCATCAACCGGCTCAAATACGTGTTTGGCGTATTCCGGTACGTTCGAGCGAAGCTTGAGATACTTGCCGGCCGGCATAATGTGGTCGGTCGTGATCTCGTCCTTGACCTTGATTGCAATGACGCCCTTAACGATCTCAGGCATAGGCTTAAACTCGGGCAATCCCTTGATGTTCGGGCCCTTCTCGATCTTTACCTTCTTGCGCTTCGCTTTGGCGAATGGCTTGATAACCATGCCATCGTCGATCACGTAGGCCTTTGGCAGTGCAGTCTTGATGGGCTTCATTTTCAGCGTGCGTGGGTCAGTGAATATCCCCTTGATCGCACTCGCTGCGGCGACGGCTGGGCTTGTCAGGTACACCTGGGCCGATTTCGTTCCGGAACGACCTTCGAAGTTCCTGTTGCTGGTCCTGATCCCTACGGCATCTGTGCCCGGCGACATGCTGTTGCCGATACAGAAACCACAAGCGCTATCCAGTATGCGCGCACCTGCGGCAAGGAAGATATCGAGTGCGCCGTTCTTTGCCACCGTTTGCAGTACCTGGCGTGAACCCGGCGCAATACCTACGCTGACGTCCGGATGGATCTTCTTGCCCTTGAATATCTGGGCAACCTGCATGAGATCAGTGTACGAGGAATTTGTGCAGGAACCGATCATTACCTGGTTGACCTTCAGCTTCTTCAGGTCTTTCACTTTTTTGATGATCCCTGGACTATGTGGCGCTGCGGCGAGAGGAACGAGCTCCGCAAGATCGATCGTTATTTCGTCGTCATATTCAGCGCCCTTGTCAGGGAGTAGTTCCTTCCACTGACTGGCGCGACCCTGTGATTTCAGGAATTTAAGCGTTTCTTTGTCGCTCGGGAAGACGGATGTTGTTACGCCCATCTCTGCGCCCATGTTGGTGATCGTGGCACGCTCGGGTACTGTCAAAGTCTTCACGCCCGGGCCCGCATATTCGATGATCCAGCCGACATTGCCCTTCGTGGATTTCAGTTCTAGCATTTTGAGCACAACGTCTTTTGCTGTTACCCATGGGCTCAGCTTGCCTTTGAGTTTCACTTGGAGAACTTTGGGGCATGTGATGTAGAAGGCGCCACCACCCATGGCTACCGCCACATCGAGGCCACCCGCGCCGAAGTCGGATCGTAGCCATGTCGTTCT
>JAUXFM010000114.1 GCA_030622955.1 Lentisphaerales bacterium | reverse complement strand
GGTACATTGGCCTTCTTGCCGAGGAAATCGACCTCGACACTTTCTTTTCGTGCTCGGACGTCGGGTAGTATCGCAAGGATCTCGCCACGTTTGAGCCGCTTGAGTATTTCCTTCGCTGCGGAGCCGCCGCGAGTGATGGTTACATTGCCGGTACGGTTTCGCAGCTGGTTGATATAGGAATCAACCAAGGGATTCTTCTGGGGCGCTGCGAGGCCGAATATGGGTGCGCCCATGAGATGGACAGCCTTGCCTGCAAGCTCCCATGATCCCATGTGGCAGGGGGCCAATATCGCGCCTTTCCCGCTCCTGGCTATGGATTCGTCAGCTTGCTCAAGTTGATCGTATTCTGCGACAGCTTTGAGCCAGCTTCTTGTAGTGCTGGGGAACCTGAGCATCTCAATAATCGTGAAGGCGAAGTTGCGCAGCGACAGCCATGCAAGGCGCCTGTAATCGTGCCTGGTATACTTCTCGCCAAAGACCGCCTCGAGTCTCGCGACTATCTTTCTGACACGCGATCGCGCACAGGTGAAGGCCATTGCGGCCGTCATACGTCCGAGCAACAGCGCGCAGCGGTACGGAAGCATCCTGACTAGGGATGAGGTGGCTCGAAGCAAAGCGTATTCGATTGTGTGCTTGATAGAGGCCATCAGGGGAAACGTCCTCGCTTTACTGTGTTGAGGAATGGGCTCTGGTGCATAGAAATAGCCTGTTCGGGGCATACCTCGTGGCAACAACAACATTCGATGCATTTCTTCCCGTCAAGTGTTGGCTTGTCGCCCTTCTGTTCTATTGTCAGGGCTTCTGCAGGGCATGCCCTGATGCATTTCCCGCATGAAATGCAGCTGGCTGTGAAAGAAGGCCTTATCCACATGAAAGGCGACAGCAGTCGAACGAGCGGGCGGGGGATCAGGTGCGTCCACATGGTTCTGGGGAGCTTGATGGCCGGTATTGGGGTTGTTGTGGCGCTGTCGCCAAGGCGTTTTATGTTCTTGATGGAGATGTCGTGTTTCTTGAGCAAGGCCGGAAGGTACGGTACAGCAGCGGCCTTTATGCCAAGCCTGTCGCATATAATGAGATCAAGTGCGATGCCGCTAGCGGACGCTGCGATGAACCCGAAGCGGCGTGGTTCGCCACCTGACGGACCATCTCCCTGCATTCCTGTAACAGCATCAACGATGTTGAGTCCAGGTGGATGCTTCTCGTAGATAGCGATAAGTAGTTTGCAAAACAGCGATTTTGTGGGGTAGTCACGATGGAGTGCGGTTTTCTGGAAGCCGGGTACTGTTCCGTACATGTTCTTAATTGCGCCAGTAAGTGTTGTGAAGATGTGGGTCTTGGCTTTCGGGAGATTGATGACAAGGTCCGCGTCCAGGACGGGTTTGGCGATACTGAAGGAAATTCCGTCGATGCTGAATTGCTCCGAGCCTGATTTGTCCAGGTTGATAAGCGGCACGTCCTCTTCCCTGCAGAGGTCGGCATATCCGGTTTTCTCCCATACGGTTTGAAGGTTGGTTGCATTGTGTGGGCTGTCTCCGATGGAGACTGCACCACCTGCTGCTTTGACGAGTCGTATCACCGCGCGGGCAAATGCCGGATGTGTTGTTACAGCCTGTTCGGGCGTTCTGTCGGTCAAGAGGTTCGGTTTCAAGAGTACCGATTGTCCCGGCTGGACGAAGCTCTTCATGCCGCCGATATGATCGAGCATAACTCGGATGGATTCATGGATACTGTCTGAATAGTCGGTGCGGTTGAGTATTGCCACGGAGTAGTGCATTAGAGTGAGATTAGGAATAGGAACCTGTTCTCACAAGTCAAAAAAGCTCAATCGGCCAGAGCTCCTGAATCACTACTTTTCGGTCGATTTTCGGCATTTGATCCATAAGAGCATATTAATGAGTGAGTTACACCCAAAGAGACCCTGCATCGACTTGGCTTAGCCTGTAGCATCTTGTCGGATTCCTTGGACATGCCCTACTTTTGAAGATAGAGCCAAACAAAACCCGTCGATTCTTTCACATAAAATTCGGAGTGTTTTCCGAAGTTTGCCGAGTAATGAATCCTGGCCTGGTTTTCAGCCTTTTTGTCGCCAGGCTTCTCTTTCATTACCCGCTCAATTTCTGCAGAGCGTTTCTGTCGAATAGTCTCCCATTCTGTTTGTCTGGCAGTTGCTTCTTTTTGAGTCATCCCTTTCGGAACATGTCCAATCACTGCTGCGTCACCGACGAGCAAATCAAGTTTGCCATCGCCATTGATATCATCGACCCATATACGAAATGTACGCTCAGGCCCGATTGGTTGCATGCCAACTTTAGTAAGACTACAAGTAGCCTTATCGCTTGGCTTGATAAGCGTTTTGAACCCAGTGAATTCTGGCGTTGCCCCTGACTTTGCAGTATTCTCAGCATAATAGACACCGCCCAGATCCGATCCACTGAGTAAATCCATGTCACCGTCACCATCCCAATCGATCATAAACGGGTCACTATCCCCCCTGACGACAAGTGGCGTCTTGTCCATGCGCATTACTTGCTCAGGTTTAGGGTGAAAATTGCCTTTAGCATCTCCCTTGAAGATATAAAATGTGCCAAGGGAATTGCCGACAATCAGATCAATGCTCCCATCACCATCCCATTGCACTGCAGTGGGACGGGTACAAATCTCCTCTCGCTCGCCCTGCAGGCCCTTGAGGACGCTACGGATGACCAAAGGTTTATTGTCAGATCCATTGAGTGGAGTCGGCCGCTTAAAGCTACCGTCCTTCTGACCGTAGAGCACTTGAAAGACGCCCCCCAATTCCCCTTTGCTATATGAGCCGGAAAGGATGTCCTTAAAGCCGTCACCATTAAGATCCACTAACTGTGGAGTAGAGCTGGTGCATCAGTAGATGCCGGGAATAATTGCTGTCTTGCCCTCCGCTTTAAGGAGCTTGCCCGCCGCGAGTGTGCCATCGCCATTATTATAAAAGACGTGGATATTGCCATCCTTATATTGTCCTACCAATAGATCTTTATCGCCATCGTTATCGATGTCAGCCCAGCAAGGTGCAGCATAGCCGGGATTATCGACTTTGATGATCTTACCGCCTGCTTTCATACGCAGGGGGTCAGCAAATTCGACCACGCTGGCTGATCCAGCCAAGGTTGTCATTCCCGCGAGTATGGTGATCAGTAAACTGCTAGGAATCAGGTGTTTGAGTGAGGTTGTTGTAAGCATTGTAATGGTAGAAGAAAAGGAGGTTGAGGGTCGCAAGAGTAGTTTAATCTTCATGGTTGTTTCCTAATGTAGTGCCTTTATTGGGTTGCTGAGGCTTGGCTTTGCGTAGCGCTTCGAGATCGCGCTGAAGCTTACCAAGCACTCTGCCGTAGCCCGGTTGTTTGCCATATGTCTGCTGCAGGACATTAAAAGCCTTGGAGAATAAATCAATATCGGACTCAGATTTGGCGTATTTTGCCATCATGGACCAGAAAGTAAACAGATGAGTATCTTCATTGGGAATACGCTTTTTAGCTGCCATTTCGGCAAAGAGCTTGCCGTATTTCAGGTCGACCTCGTTACGACCACCCCGGTTGAAAGCTGCATAAGCCGCCTTGATATGTGCATACACTTCGGAATTAATCAAAAGTTGGTTGGCCTTGTTTTCTTGCTGAGCAGTGAGTCCTTTCAGTGACGCAAAGCGAGCTGTGGCTTCTTTATGCTCGATTTTATGGATCTCTAATTCGGCCAAAAACAACTCATTCACAAGGCTCTTTTCGCCCTTGGCAACACGTTTTCTGAGCCTTACGAAACGACTCACCTGTTTAAAGATTGAATTAAAGCCATCCACCGATTGTTTGTTAGGGCTGGCGATCGGATCGCCTTTTTCATCAAGGAACATCAGAGTTGGAAATCCATGAACCCCTTTCTCCTTCGCCAAATCGGCATGTGGTGCTCCCTTGACCTTGCTGGTGATATGCAGGTAAGGAATGACCTTTTTGCTAAAGGCTGGGAAAGCGCTATCTGAGAGTGCACGACTCTCCAAGTCTAGGCACGGGTTTCATGTGAAATAGGAGGCCGTAAAGTAAACAAACAAGACCTTGCCCTCCTTTTTTGCGCGAGCTCGCGCAAAATCGTAATCTGTCATCCAGTTGCCGAATTTGATAAACGGTTTGGCGAGTTTTTTGTCGCGCAACTTCATCAAATCATCTTGGGTGCGTTCTTGGCGTTTTTGAGGCGTGTCTATCTTGGAGTTTGATTGTGCAGCTAAGTTTCGGCTTGAAATAAGGATGCAAGCAAGGGCTGCTACACTGAATAGTTGTTGGGTTTTCATGGGCTATTTCATGTAGCTTCTTTTAAAACACCGCTCATATACTGCAGGAAATATGTTGTTGCAGCTTCTGTACCGTATACTAGCGGGTATCAAACGGCTTGTAAAGTCGGCAGGAGGCGACCCAATTAACGGTATTGCATTGGGTTGCAGCTTCTAGTAGGATGCCTGTCCTTCAGTTGGTCAGAACAGGGGGCGGGCACGAAACGGCGGCTAGCCGTTGAGTGAAGCTGACGAATTTGTTTCGCGGTAAGTCTGGTGGGGTCCGTAGCTCAGTTGGTCAGAGCAGGGGACTCATAATCCTCTGGTCGCTGGTTCGAGTCCAGCCGGGCCCACCACCCTGCTCTTCTGTCGTTTAATTACCATGAGCTACAGATGGCAATCCAAGCTTCTACTGTTTGCAATCTTCTTTCTCAAACAACACCATTGCTGGATGTTGGCCCGCTGAGATTCCTAGTGAGCCGGATAGCCCATTTCTCCGACTTGGGTGGCTCTGCGGCAAGACGTAGGCTTCCCTTGCGCTGGCCCATGGCCCAGATGATCGTGTCCTTGAGCTCTTCATCGAGATTTGCCAGGCGGTGCGCAAGCTCTTGGGCCATACTGCGATAGACCTTCATGCCGGTGCCGGGTGTGTTCTTCATCAACTCCTCAAATGCATCTTTGTCGAACTCAAGAGCGTCGCTATTCGTAATAGCGATCACACTTGCTGATCGGCTTTCCACGCCGAGGAAGCACAGTTCGCCGAATACACCGCAGGGCCCTATCTCGACAAGGGTTCGGTACCTGCTGTTGGGCATTGCCTTGCGCACCTCAACCTTGCCGGAAATCAGAAGGAAGAAAGATGTGCCGCAACTGCCCTCGTTGATAATGGGGTCACCGGCATTGAACTTGCGGAGTTTCGCAATCTTTTCGATAACTGAGAGCTCGTCAGATGTAAGTTCGTCAAACATGTGGTGCGTTGTTAGATGCCCAAGTTCGCGAGCATTACGCAAAGTGAGTTGGTAATGCATGCGAGATCTGGGTGTGACGCTTCTATATCGCGAACAGATTTCTCGAAACCCTGTAGGGCTGCATCCAGAAGCTGTGGGTCGCGCTCCTTGCGTATTGCCTCATGTGTAGAGAGCTCGGCGAAGCGCGCAATGCTTTCGGCCTGTTCGGATTTCGTCTTGGAGAGTTTGGCGACCTCGCCGTCGAGCGTATCAAGCAAGGCGAGCAGTTCTTCCCGCTTTGCATCGGGCATTGTTGAGTTCTCACGGAGTCTGGTCTCTATCTGTGAAATGGTGTTGTTTATCGGCATGCGGGGTATTTCCTATTTGTTGCTCTGCTTCCAGATTTACTAATGCTGTTCTATTTTCTTCTCATTGAGGAAGTGATCTCCCTGCCCTTCATCTCTTTGACCGAGGTCTTATAGCTCTCTTTTAGTTGCCGTTGCGGTGCCCTGGCCTCATCCGGAGCGTGAGGGATGGATGTACTGAGTGACGTTCTGCTATTTGATTTGTGAAGTGTGCATGTTATAGAATTGTAGGCTTATGATCGGATCAAGTCAAGAAACCGGGTTTGACCTGGATTCGGTCTGAAGTCTGATAGTAGAATGCGGCGGCTGGATTCCTTCAGGGAGCATTGTTCTGAATGAGAGACTCATCGCTATATCGTTTTTCGTTGTGGCTTCATATTGTGTCGCTGCTGCTCTGGATCAGCCTGCTTGGCCTACTCTTTGCCCATGTGGAGATTCAAATAGAGGGTGCTGCTGGCTGGGCGGAGAATCTGCCTACATGGCGCATTGAGAAGAGTGTCTGGCTCGACCTCTTCTGGGGTGGCAGGCCAATGACCGGGTATCACGCATGGGTATTCTCGTTCATGGCGCTCATCTTTCACCTGCCTGTATTTATCTCCGGCAGGTTCAGTTTGAAACTTGAAGGGCGAGTGATTGGTTCTTTGATGTTGTTCTGGATCATTGAGGACTTCCTGTGGTTTGTTATGAATCCTGCCTATGGGATAGGTGCCTTCTGCGGGGAGAGCATAGCATGGCACAAGCACTGGTTTCTGGGCCTGCCCTGTGATTACTGGGCTTTTCTATTAGGCGCAGGTCTGCTTATCTGGTACTCGTTCAGGCCGTCGAAGAGAAGCAAAGGAGCATCATGAGAATACTTGTTCTACATGCATCTGCCGGGGCAGGACACAGGCGGGCAGCTGAAGCCCTGGTGAAATCCTTTCATGCTGAAGGGGCAATGGATGTGCAGGTGAAGGACGTGCTGGAATTCACTCCGGCGCTTTTCAAACAAACCTATGCAAAAGGTTATCTTGATGTGGTGAAGCAGGTGCCTGAACTGTGGGGCTACATGTACTCGCGCATGGACAAGAAGGCACGCATCCCATGGCGTCGCAAGGTCAGGTCGATCTTCAATCAGATGAATACAGGTGAGTTCGCCCGTTTCTACGAGAAATACGATCCCGACGTAGTTGTTTGCACGCATTTTATGCCGCTCGAAATACTGTCCAATAGATCGAGCAAAGCGAAGCGACCGGTGCGTCTGTTTTGTGTCGTTACTGACTTTGTGGTTCATTCCCTGTGGATTGTAGAGAATGTCGATTGCTATTACGTGGCAACTGACGAAGAACGCAGGCTTCTGATCCGGCGTGGTCAGGCCGAAGCTGGTGTGGAAGTGACCGGAATACCCGTTGATCCGGTATTTGGGCGGAGGATGGCAAAGGCAGAGGCGAGAGCGATGCTTGACATCGATGTAGAGATGCCAACGGTGCTTCTGCTGAGTGGTGGGTTCGGGGTGGGGCCGGCAATTGAGCTTATACAGAGCTGTGTTTCCACTGATGTTGGGTGCCAAGTTCTCGTGGTCGCAGGTAGCAACGGCGAGCTTGAGTCAGAAGCGAGGGCACTAGCTTCAGACTCGAAGACACCTATTAAGGTATATGGCTTCGTGAAGAATATCCACGAGATGATGGATGCATCTGACCTCGTGGTGAGCAAGCCGGGTGGTCTGACGACGTCCGAGCTGCTTGCGAAGGGGATCCCCATGGTGATCGTCGACCCGATCCCCGGCCAGGAGCAGCGGAATTGCGAATATATCCTGGAGAATGGCGCGGGAGTGCGTCTGTATGATGCTGAGGATGCACCGGCCAGGATTGGGGCGGTTATGAGGGATCCAGAGCGTATGGCTTGCATGTGTGATAATGCCCTGCGGCTTGGTAGGCCAGATGCCGGTAGAGATATCGTGCGCGACATACTTGAGCGGGCAAGTCGCTAGAGCAGTTTCACAAATACTGTAGCCGTTTTGGCTACTGCATTGCGTATG
>JAUXFM010000153.1 GCA_030622955.1 Lentisphaerales bacterium | reverse complement strand
TAGTGCGGGGTGAGGACCTTCGATTTTCCGAGGAAGGCGTTAAGCATATAATGCGGCACCTCCTGATCCCACTGTGGAATGCATACAGTTTCTTTGTGACCTATGCGAATATCGACGGATGGAAGGCAGACGGTATATCTGCCGCAGAGAGCGACAACCTGCTGGATAGATGGATTCTCAGCTCTCTGGAAACCCTTACACGCGATGTAACTACGGCAATGGATGGGTATGACCTTCAGCGCTCTGTTCGGCCATTTGTCCAGTTTGTTGAGGAACTGACAAACTGGTATATTCGCAGAAGCCGTCGCCGCTTCTGGAAATCGCAGGACGATGAGGATAAGGCACAGGCCTACGCGACTCTGCATCGCGCGCTCTTGCGGCTCACGCAAATCGCCGCCCCCTTCATGCCGTTCCTGAGCGAGGCAATCTATCAAAACCTGAAGACTGATGATATGCCCGGTTCTGTTCATTTGTGCAGTTTTCCGGAGGCGGATGACTCGGGACGCGACCTGGCTCTTGAGGAGCAAATGGACGCGGTCAGGACCGTTGTTACGTTGGGTAGGGCATTGAGGGCCGAAAACAACCTCAAGGTCCGCCAGCCACTCGCGCGCATTCATGTTGCGACACATGATCTGGATCAGCTTCGCAGAATAGAGGGACTACAGGATATAATTCTGGATGAGCTCAATGTCAGGGAAGCCATCTTCACAGAGGACGAATCTTCGCTAGCCACGCTCAAAGCCAAGGCCGATTTCAGGAAGCTCGGGCCACGCTTCGGGCCCGGGGTGAAGAAAATTGCTTCAGCTCTTTCGAATACGGCCTCTGAGATTATAAGTTCGCTACTGACCAAGGGGTCAATGACCATTGAGTTGGACGGGGAAACGATAGAGCTGGAACGCGATGATGTTGTTATTGAGCATGTTCCACATGAAGGCCTGGTCGTAACGAGCGAGGGAGCTCTGGCTGTTGCGCTCGATACAGCGCTGAACGAATCGCTGGTTGCCGAAGGCTTGGCCCGTGAATTTGTTCACAAAGTGCAGAACATGCGCAAGAACAGAGGCTTCGACGTTACTCAACGCATCACGATCGATTACAGCAGCGACGATAAGTTGAAACAAGCCGTTGACTGCCACTTGGAATATGTCAAGGCTGAGACTTTGTGTGTCAATTGCCAGCATCTGGCCAAGCCTGATTCCGATGCCGTAGATGTTGATGTTAACAACTTTGCAACCGGCATTCTACTCACGCCCTGCGAAGCGTGATAGCCATCCTTTACCTCATGCGAGGTTCCTGCTCGCACCGGTCTTTTTCGACTCTATTTACCGCTTGTGCCAGGTGTGACAGAGGCGCATTGGAATGCTTTCTTTATGTTCGAATACCTAGTGTCATCTTCCTGAGTTCAAGGAGTCGTTGATCAGAACACTTCGATGCACAATATGACTTGGCAACAGCAGTTAAACATTGCGAACGAGATAAGTGACCCGTTGTCCAGTGCGGCTTAGCTCGACCTGATATTCAGATCCGCCCTCGGGCGAACTAGTTTTAAGCACACTTGCGTGGTCGGCAGTAGCCGGACCGGTCAACGGGTCATGATATTATTAAGCACAAACTGTGCCACGCGAGTCTGAAGAAGTAGCGCCACGAGAGGCTGATGAATTTCCTCGAAAAACATGATCTCTCGACGGCGCGGGTGGCTCCTGGATTGCGGAGCGGATGACATTATATAGAAGATGCGAAAACTGCAATGCAACGATGAGAAGATCGCTCGAAGTGAATTCTGATTTTGTGTCGATCTATGCGTTTGATGGCACGCCAATTGCTAATGCCTGGATCTGAGAATCAGGTATCTTTCGGGCGACTAGGTTGTGAATGGTCTGATTATTGATGACGATGAGATGGTTTTGGAAGCGATCGAAATGATGCTTAGAAGTCATGGGGCACAAAGTTCATTGGGCGCCTCCTGTTGTTTTCCTGGCCATCTTCGAGATGCGTGGAACCGCTATTGCCAGCGTGAGGAAACATATGGCCCCACCAAGAAAGGCAGCCCTGACGTCTGCTACCAGGGCTATGCCGCAGGAGAGGATGGCTGAGCAAAGCCATCCGACAGATCTCGCAGAGTTTGCCCAGCCGAATATAGCTCCGCGTGATTCTTCGGGTGTTGTTTTGGAGATCCATGCCATGAAAACAGTTTCGATCCCACCTACACAGCAGAGCATGAGAAAGCGCGCTGGAAAGAGAACTGCTAAGGATGTTGCCACGGATTGAGGGATCAGTAGGATCCCGGCGATCACTGCTGCTGTGCCGGCGATTCTGTCAGGAGGCGCCCGGTCGACAAGCCATCCCATTGCGAAGGCCGATAGTGCCATAGCTATGCCTGAGGTCGCGAGGAGAGAACCGGTCCAGAATGACGAACCTTTAACAGTTCCGTGGATTTCCTGTACAAGCAGCGGGAGCATGGGGGCGTCGAAGCGTCGTGCCAGTGCGGTCATGCCGAGCACGATTAGGAATGGTGTAACCAGCATCGCGTGGGGCAGAACGGCTCTGCGTCTGGTCGGAGGGTTCTTTTCCCGTTTCTCCTTTATGGTATTTTCGACTGTTCCGAAAACGACCAGGGTCCCGGCAGAGAGGAGCAGCGTAGCGGCGAGAAAGAAGATCTTTCGATGTCCGTATTGCTCTGCAAGGAGCCCGCCAAAGAAGTTGCCGGCGACCGCCCCCATTGAGACGGCCGTGGCGAGTGTTCCGAGTGCAAATCCGGTTTTGCATTTCGGGGTACGTACTGCAACCATTGTCTGCGCTGCAACCATTGTGCCTGTAAAGACGCCCTGCATCACGCGTAGTGTGACGAGTTGCCATACTGAGGTTACTGTGCCCATTAGACACAGAACAATGGCAGCCCCGAAATTGGCCCTGAGCAACATGAGTCGGCGTCCGTAGCGGTCACCTATAGATCCCCAGATGGGTGAAAAGATCGCGAGTGACAATGGGGCAGCAATTGAGGAAAGCATAATACACAGTTTCAGAACACGGGGATCTGTTACGCCCAGATCCTGCTGCATGTAGAAAGGAAGGAAAGGAATGGCGAACGCAAAACCTGCGATCGAAAGGAATTGGGAGAACCACACTACGGCAAGATTTCGCTGCCATGTCATCCTGTGCCCTTACGTCAGAGAAAAGATACACCGTTTGGCATCCCTGCAACGCTGAAAAAGGATGCCAGCGATTGTGCAACATCACAAAAACCGTGCCGTATACCCAGCGAGCATCCGGCTATTCCCGGTCGATAGACAAGTAGCGGCACAAACTCTCTGGTATGATCCGTGCCGCTGAACGTGGGATCGTTGCCGTGATCAGCGGTGATAATAAGTATGTCGTCTTTACCCAGGTGTGGCAACAACTTTCCAATGAAGGGATCAGCGGCTTCGAGTGCTTTTGCATAGCCACGGCAATCTCGTCTGTGCCCGTAGAGCATGTCGAAATCAATCAAGTTGCCAAAAATGAGCCCATGCTGTCTTTCGGCGGCGAGCGACAGGATCGTTTTCTGGGCATCATGATTATTCTCGACGTGAATGGATTGAGTAATTCCGCTAGCGTTGAAGATGTCGCCGAGTTTGCCAATTGTCGTTACGTTTATGCCCGCATCGCATAGTCGATTGAGTAATGTGGGCGCTGGGAGGGGATAAGAGAAATCGCGCCGGTGCGCTGTTCTTTTCAGGTTCCCGATTTCTCCGGTGAAGGGACGTGCTATCACGCGGCCGATGCGGTACTTGTTGCAGAGTTCTCGTGCAATCGCGCAGGCGGCATATAGCTCATCGGTGGGAATGATCTCTTCATGTGCCGCAATCTGGAACACTGAGTCGGCGCTTGTGTAGACTATCCATGAACCTTCTTCAATGTGACGGGATGCCAGCTCCTCAATGATGGCGGGTCCAGTGGCCGGCTTGTTGCCCATTATGGAGCGGCCTGTCCTTATCTGTAGCTCTTGGATCAACTCGGCGGGGAATGTATCGAAGACGTTGAAGCCATCCTTCATTATGATGCCTGCGATTTCCCAGTGCCCCGTGGTGCTGTCCTTGCCGACCGAAAGCTCATGCATCGCGCCCCATGCAGCAATGGGTTCAATGCTCGTGGAAACCCCGTTGATGGGGATTCCTGCGGGCACCATTGCAGGAATTCTTCCCAATCCCAACTGCTCCATGGTGGGCAAGTGAAGGCTTCCAACGGCCTGTGCAAGGTGGCCGATGGTGTTTGAGCCTTCGTCGCAATAACTGGCGGCATCAGGCGCCGCGCCTATTCCGAGGGAATCCAGTATTATAAGAAATGCCCGCATGTGTGAGAGCATAGGGCGGTGGGGAAGGGCGATGGAAGCCGAAAAGGCAGCTTTCAAGCACTAGCCTTCGGATCGTTTGGACTCCTCGTCATCTTCCAGTGTCGGTTCAATTCTCTCGTCGCGCTCTGCTATTTCTGCGTCCGTGAGAAGATATTGCTGCCAGGTGCTCATGAGAATGGACGCCTGCTCAGCGCCGAGCCTTGCGATGATTGTCTTCCTGAGGTAACCGGCTGAAGTAGGAGCCCCCCTTGTTCTCTCTGTGACGTAGGCGAGAATTGCTCCGTCAAGAGTACGGATTGGCCCAACGACATCTCCTGTATGTCGTGATATGATTTGCATGCGAATCAGTGGGAAGTACTTGTCATCTATTTCTTCGTCGGAGAAAAGGCTGAATCTTTCGATCGTTCTGGATTTGTAGCCTTCTCTGTCCGCAGCGTCTTCAAAAGGTTTTCCGCCATCTACGGCCTTTGTGATCGCTTCGGCGAGGGTCATGCTTCTCTCGGTGAAGGCCTTTCGCTTAGCGTCGATTAGTGCGAATTTCAAGTCGGATCGTA
>JAUXFM010000032.1 GCA_030622955.1 Lentisphaerales bacterium | reverse complement strand
TTTGACGCTGTTCGCCCTGTTCGTCGCGCTAAAGGCTGCTATGGCGAGTTCTGCTACTATGCCCTGGCAGGCGGCATTGCCGTCCTTTTATCCCGCATCCCACTTCAGAAGCCATCGAGTAACAGCTCTCAGACCCTGCTTCGCGGCTTTACATGGGAACTGAGGAAAATCCAAAGTTTCGATCCCCTTGACTAATCATCCAATTATCGAATAATTGCACCATGTCAGAGCCCAAAGAGATCAAGCCGGTAAAGCTCATCTGTGGGATCATAGCGGTCAATGAAGAGATGGCTGAGCGGGCTACTGCCGCGCTGGTGCGGATGTATGGTGAGCCGGATCTTGAACTTGGTCCGATCCCCTTTGATTCTACCGATTACTATGGGAAAGAGATGGGGCAGGACCTGGTCCGAAAATTCATCGCGTTCGATGAGCTGATTGATCCGGGCCGCCTGGCGGCTATCAAGCTGGCTACGAATGATCTCGAAAAGGAAATTGCTGTATGTGGCGGGCGCCCGGTGAATCTCGATCCTGGTTATGTGAGTGAGAGCAAGTTGGTATTGGCCAGTGCAAAGAACTTTGCGCATCGTCTGTACCTGGGTGATGGTATATATGGCGAGGTAACACTGCATTTCAGAAAAGGCGGCGCGATACATTATGAATGGACATTTCCCGATTACAGGACGGATATCTACAAGCGGTTTTTTGAAGAGGTTCGTGAAGCATATCGATCGCAGCTATGTTGTGGCAATGGTGAGGAAATATGAGTAACCTTGTTGTGACAATTGGGCCGCAGGCCGTACTTGGATTGCAGGCGCTTCTGATGGATAAGAACGGAGAAGGCGCGTTCGAGCGTTTGCAGGAACAGATCGCATCGCAGAGCATGGAGAAAGGTAATGCATCCTGTGATTCCAGCAGGGAGAATCCATTGTTGTTCAGGCATGAAGGAGGTAGCGAATGAGTGAGAAACCGAAATACTATGACGTGAGACAAGCCTTCTGGCAGAAATACTGGGAGCTGGGCAGCGATTACGAGAACTACCTCAGTGATTCAGATGCTGAGAAGAGCGAGAAGTGGCGAAATATATGTGAGCGGATCCAGCTCACTGCGGAGCAGGGAGAGTTGGTCGGTGGTTTTGTGAGAAAACTGAATGTGTTGGTTCTCTCCGGCATATGGTGTGGCGACTGTGCCAGGCAGGGTCCCATGCTCCAGCGCATCAAAGAAGCGAACGATGCGATCGAGATAAGGTTTGTTGATAACAGGGATAATCCGGAGTTGCAGGATGAACTCAGAATAGTCGGCGCCATGAAAGTGCCGGTCGCCGTGTTCTTGAATGAAGACTTCTTTGAGTTAGGTAGGTTCGGCGACAGACATGCAGCTTATTACAGGGACAAGATGGAGACCGAGCTGGGAGCTGCATGTTCGAGCGGCCTGGCAATCCCCGACGATGTGCTGGCACGGGACCTTGCCGATTGGATCGAGCTGTTTGAGCGTATGCATGCGATCGTTCGGCTCGCACCTTACTATCGCGGCAAATACGACGATTGAACATTGCCAAGAGTGGTCAGAGAATGTATTTCTTATATGATCTGAGAAGGTTGAGTCCAGCATCATTGGGGTTGCTGCGATCTAGTCCTTGTCGTAAACTGTCCTAACAGGAGGATGAATTCGTGAGAAAATCTGCTTGCTTGGCCTTGGTGCTTGGAATGTTTCTTCTTGGTGGCTGCGTTGCACCGAACACATTTGTTAGGACGCTAGAGCCCACATGGGCTTCTGTTGAGTTGCGTGATGATGTTGCTTATCAGGAAGCTTGGGAAGTGTTGGTAGATACGCTTGTCCGTCGGTTTGACCTCGAGGTCTTGTCCAAGGAGAATGGATACCTGCGCACGAATTGGCTCTATACATGGACTGGTTCGATGAACAACAAGTACCGAGTGCGTGTTACAGCGAAATTTGCACCGAACAAGCAAAAGGTGGAGCTTAAGTCAGAGGCAGAATTTGGTGGTCGAGGCTATTGGACGCAAGGCTATGATACGCGGCTCTTGTCGACCATTAAGAGCGACATCATGGGCACTATTGGCAGGACGACCCGCTAGGAGGATGGTTGTCATGCGGACAATTCTTGTTTTGGGTGTCATTCTTTCTCTGTCGCTCTCGGGATGCATGGCAATGGCTCCGAATTCCTTTCGGTCCTCGCTCGAACCGGGTTGGTCTTCAATTGAACTCCGTGATGGGGTCAACTATGAAACTGCCTGGAAGACGGTGTTTAATCTACTGGTCAGGCGGTTTGATGTTGCGATGGTTGTCAAAGAGGATGGTTACCTGCGCACTGATTGGCTGGACACATGGTCGGGTCCGTCGTCTGGCAATTATGCTGTGCGGGTGACCGTGAAGTTCTCCAATGATCGCAAGGTTGTTCAGATCAAATCAGAGGCCAGACATCGGACGGCGGGTACATGGTATGCAGGTACGGATGTGCAATTGGCTTCGACGCTCAAGATTGACTTGATGGGCACCATCGGTCGGCTGGCCCGATAACACGAAAAGGGGAGATGATGCAAATGAGAATGACAACTGCAATATGCTTGATATTGTTCTGTTCTGTGGCTTCGTCGCATGCTGGTTTCGGTCTGTTTGCTTCGTGGCAGGATACGGATGAGGTAGATTCAGGATACGGAATTGGTATGAAGCAGGAAGTCATGCTGAGTCGTCAGGCGAGCGTTGATTTTAGGCTCAGCTATTTAACCGGATTCACGATCGATAGACGGTGGTCGAGTGACGAGGATCTTACCGTTACTATGGTAGAAGCGATTTTTGATTGGAATGTTCCTATGCCGGGCTGGACGCCGTATTTTGGGGGTGGGTTCGGGTATTACATCATTGATCCCGATTGGATTGACTCCGAGTTGGGCTTTGTCCTGCACGGCGGCGCGAAGCTGGATACCGGGCGCGGCGTGGCTATCTTCGGCGAACTCAAGTACACGACAATTGAGCCGGACCAAAATGATCTCGGCGGAGTAGGTGTTAACGCCGGTGTGATATGGCGGGCCTGGTAGGGCCGCTCGAGGAATTTGCAATGCCTGGTTTTTTGCCGTTTGCCATGCTGGTCCTGTTTGGGGCCAATGCGTTCGGTCAGACGCGTGCCGTTAAGCAGGCGAGGCGCGCAACCTATCCCGACCGTCCAGCAACCGTTCTATTGGTTACCGATCGTGGTTACTTCGAGGCCTGGCGCCCGTTCGTCAAGTGGAAGACGAGGCAGGGCAAAGCAACGAAGATGGTCGATGTGAGAGATATTGAGCAGTTCTACAAGGGTGCCGATATCCAGGAGAAGATCAGGACCTGCATCCTCTATCATGTCAGCAAGCATGGCACGCGCTGGGTGATACTGGGAGGGGACAGCGTGCCTGGCGTTGGATCGATAGTCCCCGATCGCGATACGAGTCATTCAGGTCCGAGACAGAACTATACTGACATTCCTACTGATATCTACTACATCAGCGAGAAAGACTGGGACTCGAACGAGGATGGCATCTATGGTGATTGGTCGAAGGACATGCAGGAAGTAGATTACGGGAGCACTAAAGCCTGTATAGGCAGGATCCCTGTAAGGACGCCTGACGATGTAAAAGCTTATACTGAGAAAGTGATCGCTTATGAATCGAGATATCCTTCGGCAGAATTTGCACGCAAGTTAGTCTATACCTGTCCCGAGAAGCATGCCTATCCGAAACTGAATACCAGTAAGAATATTCTCAGCCAGGAATGGGAGAATGGTGAAATACTTCAGTTCTTTGCCTTGAAGACACCATGGGACGGGGCTCTGAATGGTGATCATGACCTGACCCCGGCCAATTGGGCGAAGATGATAAATGACAAGGTGGCAGGGAAGCTGCACATGCATGGGCATGGGTTTCTGCCCCAATGGATTCTCGAACGAAACCAAACGGTTGAGAAGAAGCATGTTGATGAGCTGACCAATGAAGATGCGTATCTTCTGATGTCGACTGTTTCATGTTTCACGGGGCAGTACGACAGCAAGCTCGATCCGTCGATAGTGGAGAGTATGCTACGTAAGCCCAAGGGTGGTGCGGTGGCGGTTGTGGCGCCGTCGCGCGAAGGAGTAGCCGTGTTTCATAATCCCAAACGCGACATGTCACTCATGATCACGCAGGGCAAGATGGACGCTACCACCGAGTTGATAACCCGCTTTTGGAAAGAGGGATTGGTGAACAAGCTGACTACGGGAGAGGCACTGCAGGCGGCGAAACTGGCACTGGCTGAGGATGCTGCCAGAACGCCAGGTTATCACTTTGTGCTTTGCGAGTTGAACCTGCTGGGAGATCCGACGCTGGATTTCAGATCGGGCGATCCGGTCACGCCGAAGTTCAAGTTGCCTGGCCCTATCGCGATAGGAAAGAGCAGGGTCAAGCTCGCTACGGAGGTGCCCGGGGCAACGGTATGTTTCTGGAAAGGTAACGAATGCTACCAGGTGGTAAAGACTGATGCGCGTGGCAAGGTATCGGTCGATGTCGACTGTAAGACTGCGGGACACCTGCTCGTAACGGTGTCCGGCCCCAACATCAACACCTACAAAGGCCGTATTAAGGTGAGATGACCTGGGTCGCGCGATGCGTCGCATGCACCATCCAGCCATTGACCGATTCCAGCAGCATAACCGCAACCGAGAACCAGAAATCGGGAAGGACAATAGGGTCTTCCTGTGGTAGATGCATAGCTGCGAGCTTGACTGTTTGGTCCTAAAACGTTTCCATTATAGCAACCGTTGTGGGTGTAACTGATATGGAGAATTACTTTCTAGCAATCAGCATTGTCGTGATCTGTTGCGCTGTTCTCGCGTGGGTGGCATCTTGTACGAAGCAGCCCATCATCCTGGCCTATTTTCTGTGTGGTGTCATCCTGGGACCGGGTGTGCTCAATGTGCTGGCAGGAATGGACGGCTTTCTTGAGCAGGTTTCGAGAATTGGTGTCACGCTTCTCCTGTTTCTTGCCGGGCTGGTATTGCATCCCAGCAGGCTTCATAAATTCGTCAAGCCGGCGGCCATCGTCACGATTGGCAGTTGCCTGGTTACCTGGGGGCTGGCGTTCATGTTCCTGCGAGCATGGGGCCATGCGGCAATCGACTGCAATATCGGGGCGCTGGCGCTGATGTTTTCCAGTACGATCCTTGTGGTCAAGTTATTGCCCACGACGACATTGCACCAGAAACGGATGGGTTCGATATGTATCGCCATACTTATCGCCGAGGACCTTATCGCCGTTGCTCTTCTTCTTTTCATGGGGCCGAAAACGGGAAATGGGGCATGGCACTACATGGCTGTACTGCCGCTCACATTGATCCTGTTTATTGCGGTTGCAGTTGTTTGTGAGCAATTCGTCCTTCGCTGGATGATGCGAAGGAGTGATCAATACGGGGAAGTACTGGTCATGTTGTGTCTCGCATGGTGTCTGGGGCTGGCGGTACTTGCGGAGCACATTGGGCTATCGTTCGAAGTTGGCGCTTTCGTGGCGGGTGTGACAATGGCGCGGGGCAAGATAGCCCTGGTTCTTTCCGAGGAATTGAAGCCTCTGCGGGATTTCTTTCTCATGTTCTTCTTTTTTGTGCTGGGCGCACGTTTTGACCTTCTCTCCCTCAAGATCAATTGGCTGCCGGGCCTCATTCTTGCAGCATTGATCGTACTGCTCAGGCCCATTTATATCCGATGGTTATTCCGACTGACGGGTGAAGCTGATGACTTCTCTAAGGAAACGGGCATGCGGCTTGGCCCGGCAAGCGAGTTTGCTCTTATCGTTGTTGCGGCGGCCGTTGCCGGCGGCAGGATGAGCGAAGGTGTTTCGCAGCTTGTGCAGCTTACAACTATGTTAACCATGATGATATCCACCTACATTGTCGTGATGAAATATCCCACGCCTATTGGCGTGAAGGCCAAGCTTAAGCGTGATTAGCAATGCGGTGTATGAGAGTTCTTTAACAGGTGGTTAGGCTTGCGTGAAGGAGAAAGACTGATGTACTTGACTGGATTTGCGGATGAAGCGGCAAAAGGCATTGATGGCCAGATAAAGGCCACGAAAGAGCTTGGCTGGGAGAACATAGAAGCCAGAAACATAGACGGGACCAACTTGCACGATATCAGTGATGCAGAGTTCGATGTTGTATATGGCAAGTTGCAGGATGCTGGGGTCAAGATCAACTGCTTTGGTTCGGCTATCGCTAATTGGGCCAAAAAGATTGAAGACCCATTCGACATAACAGTGAGAGAGATCAAGCGTGCGGTTCCCCGTATGAAGAAACTGGGAACGAAATACATCAGGGTCATGAGCTATGCTCCGTTCAAGGATCGGGGCCCGGAGGACCAGATGGAGGAAGAGCGTTTTAAGAGGCTCAGGGAAATCCACAAGATGTTCGATGGTGAAGGACTGATGGCTCTTCATGAGAATTGTGACAACTACGGAGGCCTGGGCTGGATTTACACGATGCGTATTATTGAGAATGTGCCCGGGCTGAAGCTGGTGTTCGATACGGGTAATCCCGTGTCTTCAAGAGATTACAGTAAGAGTGAGCCGTATCCCTATCAGTCCAGCCTGGAATTCTATTCAAAGGTGAAGGATCACGTTGAATACATTCACATCAAGGACGAAAGGGTCAACGCTGAAACAGGTGAGTTGACCTATACCTGGCCCGGTGAGGGTGATGGCGATGTGACGGAAGTGGTGGCCGATGCCCTGAGCAGTGGCTATGACGGCGGGATCTCTATCGAACCCCATGTGGCAAGCGTTTTTCATGCACAGACAGGTGGCGAAAAAGAAGATGTCATGTTCAGCAGCTATGTTGAATATGGCAGGCGCGTGCAAGCCATTATAAAGAAAATCGAGGGCAAGTAGCCCTCCTTTGAACCATTCTTGCTGGCCCGTGTTAGAGATCCGTCCGGGAGTAGTGCGGTGCAATGGTATTACCGACAGGAGAAGAAGACAGAAGGTCCTGTTGGCGGGTTGCTGAACAGATGGGTGTGCCCATGAGCCGCACAGTTCTTCAATTCACACTGCTGATCGTCATTTTCGCCGCTCTGTCGCGTGGCGAGGAAGCGAATCGACCTGTCAATTGGGCGCAGCCGATCAAACTTGAAGGGGTTCCTAATTTGCATAAGGTGTCGGCCAATCTGTACCGTAGTGCGCAGCCTACTGCTGAGGGCATGAAGAACCTTGAGAAGATGGGGGTCAAGATGGTCGTGAATCTTCGATCATTTCATTCGGATAGAGATGAATTGAAGGGCACGAAGATGGGCTACGATCATATCTACATGAAAGCCTGGCATCCAGAGGAGAAAGAGATTGTCCGCTTCCTCAAGATCATGGCGGATGCAAAGAAGACGCCGGTACTTGTACATTGCCAGCATGGTGCGGACAGGACTGGGACAGTGTGTGCGTTGTACCGGGTCATGTTCGAGGACTGGAAGAAAGAAGATGCGATCAAGGAGATGACCGAAGGCGGCTACAAGTTCCACGGTGTCTTTGCCAACCTGATCAAGTGGATCAACGGGCTCGACACCGACGCCATCAAGCGCAGGGCCGCTGAGTAGCGCTCTTCTCGTCCTTTCGTAACCAGTGCCCAGCAGTTACGGTTCACTTTGGCTGGCAAGAGTCTGCTGTTCCTGTCCAACGTTCATGCGCATGCAGGATTCAGTTTTAAGTTACCAGTATCGGCAGCCAACGGCCGCCTACTTCAAGAACAGTTCGACAACCGGGATTTCGACGTGTTTCGGTTTCACCACCGGTAGTTTCAATGTGAGAGTTCCTGCTGGAACTTGTCCACGCATATGAGCGTGTAGGTTCCTGTTTCTTCCTGTCGCTTCTTCCATCTTTACTTCACTCGCGTCGTGCAGGAGTTGCGCGTATTCCACCTTGCCAGCCATCTTCATCATGTGCAGATCTTTGAAGGGCCATGCCAGGAGATGGACGTAGAGTCTCTTCTTTTTCCTGTTATAGGTCAGGCGACAATCCTGTGGCGTGGTACAGTTCTTTGGTGCTGAGCCGCAGCCGTAGATCGACCGACTGTTATAACGCATCCATTCACCCATGCCCTTTAGGGTCTCCTGGGCTCTGTAATCGATCTCGCCTCGGCCGGTTGGTCCAACATTCAGCAGCAGGTTACCGCCCTTGCTGACACCGTCGATTAACATGCCGAGAAGCTGCGGAACAGATTTCCAGGTGAATTCATCGCGGTAGTAGCCCCATGAACCCGATAAGGTTTGACAGCCTTCCCAGATCAGCGGGCGCCCCTTCTCGTCAGTCGGCGTGCAATAGGGTTGGTACTGTTCTGGCGTTACGAAGTCGGGTGTGCCGGGAAGATTGAGGCGGTTGTTCAGGACAATGTCTGGCTGGAGTTTACGTATGAGTTTGACCAATTTCTCCGATTGCCAATCATCTTTACCTTTGCCGTCCTTGCCGGGATAAGAGAAGTCGTACCAGAGCAGGTCGATCGGTCCGAATTGTGTCAGGAGTTCCTTTGTTTGGTTGTGTAGATACTCTGCGTATTCTTTGATCTTGGGTTTGTCTTTCGCGCGCGCCTTCTTGTCGTTGCGCAGGGGATGGATGCGATCGATGCCATACTTGGGATGGTGCCAGTCGATCAAGCTGTGATAGAAGCCGACGCGCATGCCTTCTTCTCTGAAAGCGTCGACCATCGGCTTGAGTAGATCCTTGCCGTACGGAGTGTTCGTTGCCTTGTACTTCGTGTATTCCGAATCCCACAGACAGAATCCTTCATGGTGTTTTGTAGTGATAACGAAGTACTTCATGCCTGCATTGCTGGCCAGGCGGGCCCACTCGCGTGGGTTGTATAGATCCGGATCGAAATGCTTGAAGTATTTGTTGTAGGTCTTCGTGTCCATCTCTTCATTCTGTTTCACCCATTCATGGCGGGCGGCCAGGGCATATGTACCCCAGTGAATGAACATCCCGAATCGATCACGTGTGAACCATTTGAGATCCGCTCCGCTTTTCTTCGTCTTCTTGGCTGGTTTTGCCATTTCTTGATCCTCTCAGGTGGTTAGTATGTGTATCAACGCAAGCATCATATTCTACAGTAACTGTGAAACCAATGTTCAGAAGCAATGATTATGTGTAGGATTGGCACATAGCGTGGAGGCGATGATGGCTGGTGGCCAATATGAACCGGGAATAAAGATTCTCGAATGTAGGATGTTGATGCGTTCCGAGAACTGGAATATGTCCAGTCTATCGGCACCATACTGGCGAATCTATTGGAATCGTAGAGAGGGCGCTTCGGTAGTGCTGGACGGCAAAGTCACGAAGCTTGGCCCGTCTCGGATCGTGGCCATTGCACCGAACAGTTCTTACTCAGCAAGGCTGGAAGGTTCAATGGACCACCTTTACGTGCATTGGGTTGCAGAAGCTCCTTATGGAACTGTTGCACCTGAGGTGTTCGAGTTTCCTGTCACACCAGCTATTGGTGAAGTGGTCAATTCGTTGTCCGAACGCCTGGAATGGGGACGCTGTTCTGAGCTGGACGTGCCGGACGTTCTGTTTCTCATATCATGGGTGCTTCGCAACTTGCCGAATGACAGGTTGACATCGCGTACTATCGACCATCGCGTTATCGAGGCCATGGCGCACATGCGCGACAATCTTGAGCACAAGATCTCGAATGAGGAAATTGCAAAGAGGGTCGGGATGAACCGCAATTCGTTCATTCGTCTTTTCAAGGCAAAGACGGGATATACTCCACAGAATTACCTGATTGCTCGGCGTGTGGATCATGCCTGCTTGCTTCTGCATTTCTCGGATGCATCAATCGAAGGCATTGCTGCACAGTCTGGTTTTTGTGATCGCTATCATCTGTCACGAGTGTTCAAGAAGTTCCGCGGCGTGGGGCCTGCGACTTTTCGTAAGACTGTTCGGCACGGAGCAGCCACGGAAGAGTGGCCCAGGGGGATCGAGGTACGTACGGCCGACTGGCAGATTGATAAAGATGAGATCTCGACGATTAGGCGCAAGGTGTTCACCGAGGAGCAGGGGATCTCTGAGGCGATCGAGTTCGATGGCCTCGATGCAGTCTGTACACATGTGCTCGCATATGACGCAGGAGGCCGGGCTGTGGGTACTGCAAGGCTGCAGCATGACGGCCACCTTGGCAGGTTTGCGGTCCTTAAGGCTTCAAGAGGCAAGGGGGCAGGACGCAGTATGGTGAGGCATCTTCTGAAGATAGCTTCCGACAAAGGGCTGAAACGCGTCTATCTTGGTGCGCAGGAAGCAGCAGTGCCCTTTTATGGCAAACTTGGCTTCACGAGGAAAGGAGGGGCCTTCATTGAGGCGGGGCTTCGCCATTTCGCCATGCATATGGATATCTGAAGGTTCTAGAGCAGTTTCACAAATACTGTAGCCGTTTTGGCTACTGCATTGCGTATGCTCTGTGTCAGGCTGCATCGGAATAGCCCTGCTATTCCTGCTTCGCCTTCCTTGATCATGCACAATTCGCAACGCCCCTCCGGCTACAGTATTTTTTCAACCGCTCTAGTTATTCGGATGCAACGAATGGGACAGATTTGACACCTTCGAACCTGCTTCACTCAAGCCTACGTTGCGCTTCTCACTCACCTGCCGGGCCTGAGCTTCAGCGTAAGCTGGACAGTCGAGACTGTCCTCTCTAAGATTCCACCATGGACAAAGCGCGTGCAATTGAACTGTTCGAAAAGAACTGGCCCCGCTACCTTGAGGAATACAAGGAACTGCTCCGATTCCCAACCATCAGCACTCAACCCGACCATGACAAAGATTGCGTCGCCTGCGCCAAATGGTTGCGCGATCATCTTGCCGCACTCGGGATGAAGGCTCGCCTAGTCGATATCGGCCCCAAGCCACTCGTGCTGGCAGAGCGTCCCGGCAAAACCGGCAGACCGACCGTCCTGGCCTACGGTCATTACGATGTACAGCCGGTTGATCCAACTGGAGCTTGGAGCACCCCACCTTTTGAGCCTGAGATCAGGGAGGGTCGGATCTATGCTCGAGGCGCCGTAGACAACAAAGGACAGTTCTTCTATGTAATCAAGGCCATTGAAGCCCTCATGGCAGATGATGCCCTCAATTGCACCATCAAGATAATCCTTGAAGGAGAAGAGGAATCCGGCAGCTCGGGAATAGATAAAGCAATTGAAGGAATGGCCGATGAATTGGCTGCCGATATTCTCCTAGTAACAGATACTGAAGCTGTTGCTCCCCGTATACCAACCATAATCATGGGCCTCAGAGGAATCATTGGTTTCACTGTATCACTGAAAGGGCCATCTCACGATCTGCATTCCGGAATACACGGCGGCGTGGCGCCCAATCCTGCCACAGCAATGGCCCACCTGCTGGCAACACTCCATGGACCTGACGGTTCAATTGCTATTGAAGGTTTCCATGATGGCCTGGAGGAGCCAACCGATCGTGAGCGCGAACTCGCGAATTCACGGCCAGTCGACAAGGCAGAATACAAAGCCCTGACCGGTGTCCCACCGGTAGCGGGAGAGGCCAATCGGTCGCATGCTGAACGCCTGGGTTTCCGTCCTTGCCTCGATGTCAACGGGATCAGTTCCGGATACAACGGACCCGGCGGCAAAACAATAATCCCCTCCGAGGCAACTGCGAAGGTTACCGCTCGACTTGTCCCGGGCCAGGATGATGCCGCATGTATGGCCGCTTCTGTGCGACACCTGGAAATGCATGCACCTGCCGGGCTTGCCTTGAGCATTACGGATCGTGCCCTGGCCGGTTCAGGGATCCGACTCAATTCGGATTCTGTACTCGTCCAGCGGGCAAGTCGAATCCTGCGCGAAGTTTGTGACAACAATCCCGCATATCTCTGGGAAGGTGCGTCCATACCGATAATCGGGAAGCTCGCCGAAATTGCCGGCGCGGAACCGTTGCTGGTAGGTTTTGGATTGGAGCAGGACCGTATGCATGCACCCAACGAGTCGTTCTCGCTCGACCAGTTCAAACTCGGATACCTCTACGCTTCAGCATTCCTGAGTCAGATGTGAGCCATCAATGGGTTTCCCTTATCGCAACAGGCCAAAGAAGAAGAAAGCCGCTAGGCCTGCGGATCCCTCTGCAGAAGAACTCACCGGAGTAGTCCATCATATCGTCTATCATTCCAGTGAATCAGGCTACACCGTCTGTGTCATAACACCCACCGGCAGCAAGGACGAAATAACTGTTGTCGGCAACTGCCAGGTCGTGTGGGAAGGCGAGACACTTCTAGCGAAGGGCACATGGATCAGGCACAAACAGCATGGCTACCAATTCAAGGCCGACAGCATCACCTGTGCCGCACCTGTAACTGCCTTGGGTATCGAAAGATATCTGGCAAGTGGCCTCATCAAGGGTATCGGCAAAGTCATGGCAAAACGCCTCGTCAAAGCATTCAAGGATGACACGCTGAGGATCATCGACAAGGAATCCGCGAAACTCCTCAATGTCGAAGGGATCGGCAACAAGCGCAAGGAAATGATTAAACAGTCTTGGAACGACCAGAAGACAGTGCGGGACATCATGATTTTCATGCAGGGACATGGGATTGGAACTGCACAAGCTACACGTATCCATAAGCGCTACGGTGACGATGCAATTGCACTGGTTACAGAGAATCCTTACCGGCTCTGCCGTGATGTATGGGGAATCGGATTCAAGACAGCGGACGCTATAGCAACAAGTCTGGGCGTACCGCCCCACTCCACCACAAGGGCCCGCGCCGGGCTCATGCACGTGCTCCGGGTTCTGACGGACGAGGGACACTGCTACTGCCCCAGGACGGAGTTCATCGAGAATGCGGAGTGCCTGCTTGATATTCCAACAGCTATTCTGGAGGCGGCCCTGGATTATGAGCTAAACGAAGGAAGCATGGTTGAGGATCATGCCAGGGTCTATCCGGCATCTTTGTTCCAGTCTGAGCTCACTGTCGCAAAACGGATCGCCGAGATTTCCTCACATCCGCCGCAGTTTCAACCCATAAACGTTGAGAAGGCGGTACCTTGGGCAGAGGAAAGGATGAAGATCAGTTTTGCACCGCAACAGCACCAAGCCTTGCGCATTTCTCTATCCGAGAAAGTATCCATAATAACCGGCGGCCCGGGAGTCGGCAAGACCACCATTATTCAGGCACTGGTCGACGTGTTCCAGCGCCGCAAGCTTGCCGTGGAATTGGCCGCACCAACCGGTCGAGCCGCGAAGCGGCTTGAAGAATCCACCTCTGCCCAGGCCAGGACATTACACCGAATGCTGAAGTTCCGCCCTGCTACTGGAGATTTTGAGCACGGCTCCGACAACCCCGTCAAAGCCGATATCTTCATTCTCGACGAGGTCTCAATGGTTGATATTTCACTGATGAGCGCTTTCCTCAAGGCAATACCGGATCATGCCTGTCTCGTACTCGTTGGCGACAAAGATCAGCTCCCCAGCGTTGGACCCGGCACCGTACTCAGAGATCTCATCGCCTCAGAGGTCGTTCCCTGCACAACGCTCGACATGATTTTCAGGCAGGAAAAACAAGGCTTAATCGTTCATAATGCCCATCTGGTAAACAGGGGTGAGCAACTGGAAATTCCTAACAGCGAAGAACTCCTGGACTTCTATTTTGTCGAGGCCGATGAACCAGACGATGTTCTTGCACGCGTCATGGAACTGGCAACAAGACGAATACCGGAAAGGTTCGGGTTCAATCCAATGACCGAAATCCAAATTCTGACGCCCATGCGAAAGAATCAGCTTGGTGCGGACAATCTCAATGTGTTGCTGCAACAGGCATTGAACCCTTCAGGCACATCCATAATGCGTTTTGGCAAGCCATATCGCGTGGGCGATCGCGTGATGCAGATCCGGAACAACTATGACAAAGAGGTGTTTAACGGTGATATCGGCATTATCCGAAAAATAGATACCGTCGATCAAACTGTCGGAATTGAATACGACAGGCGCATCATAAACTATGAACTATCGGAAATTGACGAGGTCACCCAGGCATATGCCTGCTCTATTCACAAATCACAGGGCAGCGAATATCCTGCTGTGATCATCCTCATGGCGACACAGCATTTCAAGCTACTCCAGAGAAACCTGCTATACACCGCAATCACTCGCGGCCGGAAACTTGTCTGCCTGGTCGGATCCCGCAAGGCGGTCAATATCGCAATAAGGAATAACGAGATCAGGCTGCGCCGAACCGGACTAAAGGCACGTCTCCAGGAAACATGTCGATGAACAAATCATTCAGCGGCGATCTGGCCTGCGCCGGCGCACTGGTTTGAGCATCGCGGGATCACCATAGACATACCATTTGCCATCGACCAGGCGCCATTCTGATGGCTGAGTTTTCTCCTTCTCGCCATTCTTCTTCAGGAAATCCATATAGAGAGTGGCTTTCTTCCGCTCCTCCGAGAGCGTTATGGATCTGACCCGGAAACTGTCGCTCGTAGTTCCGGTAAGTTTGAGCAGGCCGGCCATCAACGTCAGGCGGTTCCACAACATGTTCACGTCACCACGCCGTAACGTATCCGGATGAACAAGCGCGAGTGCGACCGCCCGATTGTTCGATGCAATTGCCTTGAGAAAGGCTTCTTGGCGGGAGCTCACGTCCTTTCGAACGACCTCATCTTTTATCACCGACAGCATCTCATCGATCCTCATCTGCCACTCGGTTTCACCAAATTTCGCAGGATATGATTCCAAGATCGCAAGCGCCTCACTGGGAAGGTTCTCGTCCAGTTTGGCCTTTGCGCGTATCTCCACATCCCTGAAGGCCTTACCGGCGAAGACCTTGAACAGGTGCTGCTTGACCCCAAGAGCGACCAACGCAAGCAATATGACGATGCAGAATGAGATCACTCCGGCACGGAGCCCCCCACGTCTGCAGGTGGGAGCAACGGGTCTTCCAACGCCACCAGCTACAGCATCCACCTGGACCTTGTAGAGATCGATCTTGCGGCTAATGTTCTTCAGTGCCTTGGGGCCCAGGTTGACGACCTCAAGAGGTATCTTGTTCTGGACCAGATCGAAAACATCCCTGGAGATACATATGCCGCCCGGCTCAGCAAGTGGCTCTATCCTGGAAGCGACATTCACGCCATCGCCAAGAATGTCGTCATCATCAACAACAACGTCACCAACATGTAGGCCGATCCTGAGTTGGAACTGCTCATTTAGCGCCGCTGCTGCATTATGCTCCGCCACCGCTTTCTGGACGGACAGAGCGCCCTGAACCGCGTTCACCGCACTTGTGAACTCCACAAGAAATCCATCGCCCATCTTCTTGATGATGCGACCGTCATACATGGTAGCAGCCTGATCAATGCAATCACCGGCCATCTCCAGAATCGACAGGGCCTGCGATTCATCAGCCCCCATGATGTGGCTATACCCACATACATCAGCGAACATTATGGCGGCCAGACGGCGTTGTTCTGTCATCTCGAAATAGCATCCTCTCCGATCCTTGATACTTGGACAACAGGCCATCTACAGCAAAGGATCAAACAAAACTCATGAGCTCGGACTTGTGCGCAACACGCAGGACTTCCTCTATGCTTGTCATGCCATCCAGCGCACGGCGCCAGCCCTCCTGCCTCAGCGTGACCATACCATGTTGCATTGCCTTCTTCTTGATCTCATTTGATGGCTTCTGATGAACCACCATCCCGCGCAGGAGATCATCCATTATCATGATCTCGAAGATAGCTATCCGGCCCTTGTAGCCCGTGAAATTGCAGTCAGGACATCCCTTGCCCTTCAGGAAGTTCGCATCCTCCAACCGATCGTCAGGAAACGTCTCTGCGATCTCGTTCATAATCGCGTCATCGGGGACCATTACCTCCTGGCAGGATGCACAAACCCGACGCACAAGACGTTGCGCCACAACACCCTCAAGGCAGGAAGACACGAGATAAGGCTCTACGCCCATATCGATCATGCGCGTGATGGCACTGGGAGCATCATTGGTATGCAGGGTGCTTAATACCAGGTGCCCGGTCAGCGACGCGCGCACCGCAATGTCCGCAGTTTCCATGTCACGGACCTCACCAATAAGAATAATATCCGGGTCATGGCGTAATATTGATCTCAGGATTGATGCAAAGGACAGGCCTATCTGGCTATGCACCTGGATCTGGTTGATACCCACCATCTGATATTCTATCGGGTCCTCAACCGTGATTATCTTCACTTCCCTGGAGTTCAGCTTACCGAGCAGCGCATAAAGAGTTGTCGTCTTTCCACTTCCCGTGGGACCAGTGATCAGGACCACGCCGTGCGGCAGAGCTGCCAGGTCATTCAATATCGGCAACTGCTTGCCCTCGAGTCCGAGTCCTGGCATCTCAATGAACATCGCACTCCTGTTGAGGATGCGCATATTGACAGTTTCACCGAACCGCGTCGGAAGAACAGAAACACGCAGGTCGAACTCATCCTGTCCTCTGCGCACCTTGATCCTGCCGTCATGCGGCATGCGCCGCTCCGCGATGTTAAGCTCTGCCATTATCTTGACACATGAAGCTATTGCCTTCTGGAGGTGCTGGATTCCTTCAGGTATCGCTATTTCCTGCAATATTCCATCAATGCGATATCGCAATCTGAGCCTGCCCTCAAAAGGTTCAATGTGAATGTCCGTCGCTTCCATCTGGATGGCTTCATGGATGATCTGGTTCACGAACTTGACAACACCTTCATCAGCACCGGATTCCACGGCCAAGTCCGTTTCCTGAAGCGCAAGGTTATCGATATCGTCCGCCTTCTCTTCGATCAGGTCACCGACAGTAGCCGCGCCCAGCCCATAGAAGTGTTTCAGCGACTTTGATATGTCGGATTCAGCACAGAGGACCCATTCAAGTGCAAGCCCGAGCAGCATCCTAACACTGTCCACCATCGAAAGAGTGGGCACACGGCTAACGGCAAGCGTCAGCTTGCCTTTCTGTAGATCCAGCGGCATTATGTGATAACGTAGAGCCGCCTTGGCAGGGACACGTCCTACTGCGTCGGCATCCACACTGAACTCCATTACCGGCTTATAGGGAATCGCAGTGAGATCAGATAATACCTTCAGAATATCAATCTCAGGCACCAGTGACTCCCGGATCAGCAGTATGTCGACCGATTCGCCGGTCAGGGCTTTCCTGCTCATCAGTTCTTCAAGCTGTGGCCTGGTGATTTTCTTGTCCGCCACAAGTTTTTGACCGAGCTCGACCATCAACTGTTCAGAAAAGAAACGTACTTTTGCAAGAGCTTTAGTTGCCACCCATGCTCTCCTTAAACACATTTGTTTCGCCCAACATCAGCGGAACCATTTCCCCTGATGGTAACGACATCATGATCTTATCCTGTTCGATACCGCTAAGTCTGTATCCCTCGATATCATCGCCGACGGGACAAGCATGCGTTCTGGCGCTCGTCCGATCCTCGATCAGTGCGATCGTAACGCCATCAGTCCTGGTAATCAACCCCTTGTAGAGCAGGCTTATTATCTGTGGTGGCCGCGGCTTCACATTGGAATCATTCGGGCCCGTAGGTTGCCGCACTGCCGTCACAACACCTCTAGGTTTTGGTGCTCGGATGGTCACAGGCCTGCGATAATAGGAGAAAGGGTTGCCCACGAAATTATCCCAGTCAAGATTGAGTTGAGCCGTGACGAACGGGAGCATCTCCATTCCTCTCCTTGCCAAGTCGTCACGTCCCTCGATATTAGCGACCGGATCGATCTTGAGCGGAGCCATACTCTTCCAGCCCCACCAGGCGGTCACAAGTACAAACGCAATAACTGACCATGCCAAGATCGTTCGAGCGTTAATTCTCGCAAACCATTTCCAGGAAATATTCATGTTCATCTCCTCCCATCCGTGCAGCGGTCCTAATGCCCTTGTGCTGTCGTTTTCGTATCACGCGGAATCTTGACCGGCCGCATCTCGGCAGGATCTTTCAGGAAAACCATCGCGCTCAATACGACCTCAACTTTCAGGTAATCTCTTTTGTGCGGCGTATATTTCTCAACCCGCATATGTCTGACCACAAATGCCTGGCCTGGCTTCATTGTTGCCTCGAATAACTCATACATACCCTTAACAGGACAATAGAGCTCCATATAAACAGGATATTCTTCAAGAAATGCTTCCTGCCCCTTCTCTGAGATCCTGGTGATGGGTGTCAGCGGCCTGATATCCCCAATAACGTCCACAGGCAGATCCAGTACGATGTCGGTCAGTTTCTCAACAGCCTTCAGCTGCAGCATGAGTCTCCTGGCATCAGAACCGCTGGTGACATCCTCGTTAACCCCTAAATCGGGAGGCAGTCTGATATCAACAGCCCGTGATTTCTGTTGAAGTCGTTTCCGAACATTCAGCAGTTCTACCTTAAAGTCAATATGCCTGACGTTGGGGCCCACGCCAGAATCAATGTCACCAAAAGTCGCCAATCGCTTCTCCGCCTCACGCCATTGCCTCAAGAGCTCCTTGCTGTAGCGCTTCTCATTATCGTTCCTCTCTTTCAGGATTGTTTCATCCTGAAGCAATCGTCGCCTTGTAAGGCTCGCTGTCAGCGTCTTGATCTTGGATTCGAGCTTACGCCGCTCACGATTACCCCACATCAATCCCATATGCCACAGTCCGAAAAGAATCAATGCAGAAACCACCAAGATCAGGATCGCTTTCTGCTTGTCGCTGAGTTGTATGCCTTCATCAAACATGCTCAAGGCCTCACCACTTTCAGCTCAATAACGAACCTGCGTGCCGCAGTCTTGGCCCACTTCCCATCGCGCTTCGGGTCCTGTATCAACTTATCATCATTCATCAAGTCAGCAGATTCTATGAAGTCAGAATGGGAAAGCTTCGCGATGAGCGACTGCACAGTAGACAGGTCACTCTTGAGCGTATATCCCTCAACAACCATACGATCAAAGATGATTCGATACTGATCCTCTGGATCCCTGTTCTGGCGGGCTCTCTGCGAGCGTCTTTTCTCACCTGCGGTCTGTCCTGACCATGAATCTATCAGCTCGGCTGGCCGGACATACATATCTGCATCAGCAATCATCGTAATCCAGTCGTCCTTGTCCTTCGCTTCATCGAGCAACATGACAAGGTCTCGCATTATGGGCCCCGATTGAAGCAGGCCTTCCACCGCAAAGCTCATCGCCATTGCCCGCTTGTTATTGCCCTTGGCCTGCTCTATCTCGTAGCCTATCTGGTCACGAAGGCTCAGGCTCTTTTCCCTTGCTCTCAACTCCTTCTTCATCCTTCCGACCCGGTAATAGCCACCAGCCAACCCTACGATCAGTATCGCCGCGGCGACAGCGGATGCTGCGATCCAATACCGTTTCTGCTCCATCAACAGGAGATCATCCCTGACGTTCTCGGGAAGAAGGCTGATACTGGCCGCACCTAGCCCCAGCCCTGATATGCCCAGTCCGGCGGCTATCATAAATTCTCTCGGTTCTACATCGCCATATTCGCCGGGCAGACCTTCGGAGAGCACAACCTTAATATCGAGTTTTGATTCTGCGTACTGGGCTAGGCCCTGCAGAGCTGCGCCACCACCGGAAAGAACCAGCTTTGTCGGTTGCTCCTCATCTTCCGGATAAGAACCTCTGTATACAGACAAACAGGTCTCGACCTCGGCAACCCACATATCGGCTGCTTCAGTAAGCGCGGCTATCGTGTCCTCATCAGGTCCGCCACCGAGCAAGCCTTCGTCCATTTTGACAGTCTCAGCCTGGCGTGCGCCCACGCCGCTTGCACGTTCAACGGCGTCCGTAAAGAGTTGGCCGCCACCTGCGAAGCTCCTTGCGAACATGAGAGAACTCTTCGTCCCTATCGCTATCTCTGTGGCTTGATGTCCAATGTCCGCAATAATGCAGGGCTCTTCACCAATATCACCCGAAACAACACCGGAATTGAACAGGGCCGTCGCCACGGGAACAACGTCCACCACGAAAAAGCGCATCTCCCGCGCCAACCCGAGCACAGCATCAACTGCATCCGGTCGTGCCATTGCCACCAACATGCGGCGCTCGCGCTCCTCTTCCGAGAGAGCCTGGAATCCATGAGCCATCGTTTCCGATGCCAGCTCACTGAACCTGGCAACTTCCATCTCCACCGCCTGCTCGAATGTCCGGGGGTCGTTCGGCACAAGAGCAAAAGGCTGGAACATTATTGACTGACCGCAAAGCGCAACAACGAAAGTGGAGCCGGATAATCCACCAACCTGGCTCAGCCATTTCTTTATTACGTCGGTCTTGTCCGAGTCATCGAGTGGCAGGCGCATGGACTCGGCTGTTTTCACAGACACACCATCCCCCGCACGCTCCACACGCACAACGCGTACCGAATGGTGCCCCACGTCCAATCCAATAATTACGTTACTTTCCGGCATGGCCCCGTTGAGAATCGTTCCCTATGTATTTCTGTTCTACGCGCAGAACGAGGATCGCACGCCGCCTCTACCAGATCAGCGTTCACCGATATCCCTGCGGATAGGCACAAGGTTTTCGCCCCGTCCGGAAATGATGTGCGCAGTCACAAAGATCAGGAGATTCTGTTTGACCTCCTTTACGGCATCATTACGGAACAGTCGGCCAATAAGAGGAATAGACCCCAGGATCGGCACCTTGTTCTCTGTCTTGGTCTCGCTGGAAGTTATCAAGCCGCCCATGACAACGGTTTCTCCGCTCTGCACTATGACCTCTGTTTCAATCCTGCTACGCCTGAAAATCGGCAGCTTCACAACAGACAGCCCATTGGTCGTGTTATTATTCTGCTGGTTGTTACCGCTCGAAGAAGTACCGACCTCATATCGCTCAAACCTGATAAACTCGGCTATCTCCGGGACAAGCTGCAGCGTTACAGATGCCAGATCCGAGCCGACACTCGGCGTGACGTCGAGCTGTATCCCAAGCTCTTCCAATTGGGGCGTCCCAACAGGAACGAGCATGCTCTGATAGACCGGATTCCCTCCATCAGTGTAGTACGATGGAATCGAAACCACTTCGTACTCCTCAAAGTATCTGAAATCCTCTCCGACTCTCATTGTGGCCGGGGTGTTGTTGACAACCGTAATCTTCGGAATTGAAAGCGTGCGCGATTTGCCGGAAATCTCCAGCGCGTGCAGCACTGCCTGGAACATGGGATCCGTCAATACACCATGTACTGCCAGGTTTAAACCATTCGCACGGTTCGGCAGGGGCGGCAGCGTTACGATTTCACCAGAAGCTATCTTCGTGTGGGGTGCATCCACCAGC
>JAUXFM010000147.1 GCA_030622955.1 Lentisphaerales bacterium | reverse complement strand
GTAATAGTTGAACTATTGCGATGGAGCCTGACGCTGTAACTGTTGCATGCAGTAGCACAAATGGTTGCAGAATTTGTGAAACTGCTCTAACGTGGCCTCTACAGGCCCGGCGCCCAGAGATAGTAGAAGCCTGTCTTAAGCATTGCGCCCTGAGTCGGCACGCTATTACCGAGCAAGGTTGGGCCGGCCGGCGAACCGATACTTGAATAGATGTTTGGTTGGGCAGATGGGCGGTACGAGTATGTCACCAGGTCTCCCGTCACTCCTGCCTTCTCTTGCAATCCCGCAATAGCAGCGTCCAGATCCGACACTTCATCAATGAGCCCATTGGCTTTTGCCTGATCGGCTGAATAGATCCGCCCGTCAGCAAGTGCCTTGATGTCCTTCACTTCCTTGAAGCTATCGCGCTGTGCAACTATGTGATCGAGAAATTTCCCGTAGAACTCATCTATCAGTGCCTGGAAGAGTTTTTTCTCCTCATCGGTCATCGCCCTGAAGATATTTCCTATGTCCTTCATCTTGCCTGACTTGATCACAATCTGGTCATAACCGATCTTCTCGGCAAGTTTCTTGACCTGGGGCAGGGCCATGATGACACCGATGCTTCCAACAAGCCCCGCAGGTTGCGCGTAGATCTTGTCCGACGTACAGGCGATGTGATATGCACCAGAGGCCCCTGTTCCTGTAATGTGTGCGTATACAGGAATGGAACGTCGCTTCCGGAAGCGCAGTATTTCCTGGCTGATGATCTCTGTTGCCACAGTGCTGCCGCCCGGCGAATCAATTCGCAGCAGTATCCCCCTGATATCCGGATCTCGCAATGCCTTGTCGAACACACCCCGTATGTATTCCGGCGTGCAGCTCTTGTTTTCCGACAGGAATCCGCCGTCGGATTCACGCAGTATCACACCACTGATATCGACCATCAGGATCTTGTCGGTGACAAACCAACCGGGATCTTCCTGCACAACTGTTTCTGTGAGCTGCGGCGTGCCGCCAAGCGAACTGAGATCGATCATCATGCAGCCGCTGCAGAGCGAAAGCATTATGACTGCGGCTACGGGACGAAGAATTGAGAGAGATCTGTTCATGCTGACTCCTTTTCGGTTGTGAAAAGCTTACTACTTATGACCTATTTCGGGCAACACGAGAACCAATCCGCGTTTCATGAACAATGCCACTTGCACAATCCTTACAACAGATGTCGGTATACCACATGGCGTGGTGATATAACCACTATTATTGGTGATTAAGCCGGAATATGTGGCAACCATAAGGGGCATAAGATGCTCGAAGCGATACTCGGTTCACGGAATGCTGAGCGCGTACCATCCGCAAACTGCCGGACCATCAATATGAATGGACATTAGCCTGAGGGATCAATTGTGCGTATGGGTCTGATCGAGGTGGGCGATCTTGTCGCGTAGTTTTGCAGCATCTTCGTAGCGTTCTTCGGCAATCGCTTCAGTGAGTTGATTCTTGAGATCGTCTATAGGCGAGAGTTGCTCTTTTTCCACACCTTCCGCCTTCTCTTCACCGTTGCCGTCAATCACGATGCCAGCCTCTTCCATAACACTGTCTTCCACGAAGATCGGTGCAGTGAAGCGGAGGGCCAGTGCAATCGCGTCGCTCGGTCTGGAATCAATGGTCATTTCCTTGCCATCACGTTCCAGGATTAGCTTCGCATAGTAGGTGCCATCAACAACATCAGAGATCTCAATACGTTGAAGGCGGCATTCCAGGAAATCGAGAACGTTCTTGAATAGATCGTGCGTCAGGGGGCGAGGCACTTCGACATTGTTGATCTGGATTGCAATGGCCTGTGCCTCTGCAGCGCCTATGAAGATCGGCAGAGCGCGCTTGTCCTCTGAGGATCTCAGGAGAACAACAAAGCCCATGTTTGAAAGAGAAAGCTGCGCTACCTTTGCTGGAATCATTAAACCTTCCTTTCCCCCCTCAAGTTTCCCATGCCGATCTCTGCTCAACAAGGACAAACAAGCTGAACGCCCTGAAATGAACGATTACCGAAATCATGGTTAAGCCAGTTTCGAGATAGATTCTAATCAGAATCCCCCGTAAACATCTGCGCCAGGAGATCGTGCCCCATGGAGTCCGGTTTCTTCATCTTCTCAACGGATTCGAGCAGATCCTTGAGTTCAAGCACCTCTTCAAGCACCAGCAGGCGGACAAGCTGTTCGTTCTTTGCGGCAGTTGTAAGAATAATCCTGCCATCTTCAACCGTCAGCGTGATGACAATATCTTCCTTACGGATCTGGCACACCTCTCCGTTGGATTCGATCCGATGAACAAAGAATTCCTCGTTCCTGAAAGCCTGCTCCAGCCGCAATCGCATAAACTGCAGCACACCTCTTGGGAACTCCAGTTCTATATGCTTGAGAGATTCCTGTCGTTTGTCCGCAAGCTGGGATCTTACTCCGGACCCACCCTTGAAACTGTTGATCAGGATCGGTGGCGCAATGATGCTTGCAACGAAGAGCGTCATTACCGCCACGGAAAACAATTCGCTCGTTATGATCCCGGATGACAGCCCGATGCCGGCAATGATCATGGTGACCTCACCACGCGGGAGCATGCCCGCGGCGATCCTGAACGCACCGCGCATGTTGAAGCCAAGCCCTAGCGCAGGTAATCCACATCCGATCACCTTGCCCAGTATGGCCACAGCACTGTAGGCCAGCCCAAAAAGCACCGCACCCTTGAGCTCCACAAAGTTAACCATCATGCCCATGACGCAGAAGAAGACCGGCACCAGCATTCCATAGATTCCATTGAGTCTGTCACAAAGCTCGTGCGCCATATCGGTCTGGGAAAGGGACAGCCCGGTGACATATGCGCCGATGATCATTGCCAGCCCCGCTCTTTCCGACAACCCGGCAAAGAAGAGGGCCAGCCCAAAGACGACCACCGCAACGGCATCGTTGGACCGGAACAGTTTCAATGCACGCGTTATACGGGGTGCCATAAGTATGCCGAATACCGTGAAGGCCAGCCAGAATCCGAACGCCTTGCCCGCAATAATGGCGACTTTGCCCCAGGCAATCTCGCCGCCACCGGTCGTTAGCTTCGCAATACCAACGACAACCGCGAGGATGATGATGCCCAGCACGTCATCAAGCACCGCGCCAGCCAGGATGGTGACACCCTCGGGCGAAGACATCTTGCGACGCTCGGAAAGAATGCGAGCGGTCAGACCGACCGATGTCGCCGTGGAGATAGTGCCAAGCAACAATGCAACCGGGTCCATGAAAGATTCGGCTTTTCCACAGAGAACGGCAATACCCGCACCAAAGATGAACGAGACGATCACGCCGCCAAGCGCGACAAGAGAGCCGACAACCGAATAGCGAAGGAACATTGAAAGATCGGTTTCGAGACCCGCGCGGAATAGCAGTACGATCGACGCAATTGTCGCAATAGCGTAGAGCTCAGAACTCACCGGCATGTTGCCCGGCATGGCTGGAAACAGGGGACTGTTAACAAAGGGGAGCGCGAGCCCACCAAGCGCATAGGGGCCGATGATCATCCCGGCAACAATCTCGCCCAGCACACGCGGCTGTTTCGCATAACGCTCGAAAAGAAGTCCGAAGATCCTGGCAGTGATCAGGATCGCTGCCAGCTGAAGAACCAGGCGGGTCATATGCATAAGAACAACCTCTTGCCTCTACTGTCCAGAGTGAAGTATTTCTAACACCTGTCCGACATCCTGTGCGGCAAGGAGCCGCTGCCTGAGATCGGATCTGTTAAGAAGTTGACTCATCTCGGAAAGGAACTGGATGTGCGGGCCTGTACGATTCAATGGTGAGAGCGTCATCACGAAGATGTTCGCCGGTTGACCGTCAAGTGATTCAAAGTCGACCCCTTCCTTCCGAAAAGCAATCGCAGCGACCAGACCCTTAACAGTATCGGTCTTGGCATGCGGCACGGCAATACCATGCTGAAGGCCGGTCGACATTTTCTTCTCGCGAGCCATGATTGCATCAAACGCGCCCTGCCTGTTGGTGATCTTTCCAACGCTGAAGAGATGCTCGATCATCTCCTCAATAATGCCTGTCTTCGTATCGCTCTTCAGGCTCAAACATACGCAGTCTTTGACGAGTACTTTCTTGAGATTCATAAGCGGCTCCGAGAAAGACAGCATGATGCCACAAAACGATCAGATTTCCAGAAAAAAAAGAGGTGCCGGGCCAACCCAGTCGTGACCCGTGCAGTTAGCATCACGGTGCAGAAAAGGAAGACCATATTCCCACGCCGAGACCATTTTGTGGTGCAGAACGGTTGTGTTTTCGGAGTAGCGTTGAAATATGCTCGGTTTCAGGAGATTATTTAGATGGCAACAGGGCACTTAAGGTTATTAACACCCTGGCTGGGCCCCGGAAAACTGGTCCACAAGATATGTTAGTCTAGGCACCTTAACCAAAGGAGTCAGACGAATGAAGGGGAAGCGCAGAACAGTGGAAGAGAAGGTCCGTATTCTGAGGCAAGCGGACGGAGAGCAAACCATTCTGGAGGTATGCACAGAGAACAACATCTCAGAGCAGACCTTTCACCGATGGAAGAAGGAGTTTGGCTTGCTGGATGTAAAACAGGCCAAGCGGTTGAAGGAACTGGAACAGGAGAACGGGCGACTTAAACGCATTGTGGCCGACCAGGTGCTTGGCATGCAGATCCTGCAGGAGGCCCTCGAAAAAAAATTGTGAGTCCGGGACGAAGGAGGCAGGAGGCCGAAAGGTTTATAGCCCAGGGCCGCTGTTCCGGACGTAAGGCCTGCCGATACTTCCGGCTGCATCGCTCCACGTTTCGGTATGCAGCGAAGGAATTGAACGGATGGCAGAAACGTTTGAGAGCAGCAGTCCGAAGTTACTCGTTGAAAAAGCGGAAGTGGGGATATGTGAAGATTACCCGGTTACTGAAGAACGATGGCTGGTCGGTGGGAAAGCGGCAGGTGCAGAGGATTCGGCGAGAACTGGGCCTGCGCCTGCCTTGTCGCAAGCCTCGCAGGCGTCGATGTGGCGTTTCTACGGGGCTTCCGACCAAAGCAACGCACCAAGGACATGTGTGGTGCTGGGACTTCATCCATGACCGCACCGTGCGAGGAGGCCGACTGAAGATGC
>JAUXFM010000021.1 GCA_030622955.1 Lentisphaerales bacterium | reverse complement strand
TGAAGCGGTCATTGTGCTGCTGTTGCCATAGTTAATGATTGCTGGCGCGAAGCTGAGCGTCACAGATGGTATGGGAGGAGGAGGGGGGATGACAATGACGTCATCATCGTCATCATCTCCAGTGTTTGCTTCATCTCGCTTTGTGGTTCTGGTGGTAGTTGCATGGTCATCTTCTTCAGTTGCCACTTCAGTTACCACGCCGGGCGTCTCCTCGTAGGTTGTGCCGGTAGGTCTTGTAGGGTCGCTCGTGCCAGGTATTGTCACGTTGAAGCTTGTGGAATCATCATTCTTACCCGGTGTGACGTATGCCACAGTGAACTCGTCAATTGCGATCTGGACTCCGTCGGGACGGTCAACATAAACAGAAGGGATATCAGGTGCGCGTTTGACCATGACATATTTGCCCGCGATTTCCATTAGTGTGAAGCGATTTGCAAATGGGTCTGCGATGCAGTGGATCAGGCCAGCCACTTCTTTCTCGTCAACAGTGTCCGTGTCGACCCGGTTACCCTTAATGATTTCGATCACAATATTTTCTTCCTCGACCACCAGCTGCGTGCGTTCCTTGTCCTCAACTGGCATTGGCTTGCCGGTGATGGGGTCCATTATAATCGCGCCATTAATGGTTGTATCCACGTTCAGTGTCTTGTTGATAGGAAGCTTAAGGACGTATATCAGGTCACTATTCTCTGTGGTCTTGACCAGTACCTGGCATTCACCCACAGTTGTTATTGCGAGGTGCGTCCTGATATTGAGGCGGTTGACATCAAGCTCAGAATTTGCGGGTGTTGTGATCATGCACTGCCCCTTGGTGAGCCGAATGGAATAAGCATTTTCAGGTATATCGTCATCCTGAACAAACTGTTCTATGACCACCCCGGAATCCTCGCAAATCCAGATCACTGAGCCGTCAAGCATCTGAATTTGCAGCTTTGTTGCTTTCTCGGTTGTTATTGTGTCTTTGAGCAGGATTATGGAGCTGATCGTCAATTCACGTGTGACCTGATCGCCTGCGCCTTCTTTGTCCTGTGTAGCCTTGGCTCTGCCGCGCGAGAAGATCACTTTACCAGCCTCTGTGAGCTTGGCTTGTCCAGTTTCAGAGGTTGTAGTTGTTGGGGGAGGTTGTATAACGAGATTGGTCGGTGCGCGCTTGAGGATTTCAAGAAAGGCGTCGAAATTGATTGTACCGTTGGGGATGGGTTCTTCCTGTTGCCTATATGGGGCGGTGCTGGCCTGTTGTTGGTCGACATCAGTTTGAGCCGGGTCATCAACCGTCGCACTGTCGATAGTTCGAGAGCTGTTGTTACTGCTCTGTGGAGCAGAGTTCACGAGCATATGGGCCAGCATTCCTACGGCGGTAGCGGTGGCGAGCATTGCTGCAGTGATTATAAAGAGTCTCAGCTTGTGCATAGGGCATATTACTTAACAGATAAGCCACATTCCTTAATAAAATGGTAGAATTGGCTTGGTGCCATGTCAAGGTGATTCACCGATTACAGGGGCTTGCCAATCGAAGATCGGCTGTGCCGAAGGTATCGAGCGAATGTGCGATCTATGAACTGTGCACCTTGAACCTTGAATTTGGCCCCCCTGATCTGTTACTTTCTGCCCGGGGGAACAGGTTATGTCCAGCAGTATAGGAAAACTCTTTGTCGTAACGACGTTTGGGGAATCCCATGGTCTGTCTGTCGGTGCCCTGGTCGATGGGTGTCCGGCTGGCCTGTCTCTATCCGAGGAGGACATACAGCCGCAGCTTAGCAGGCGGCGACCCGGTCAGAGTGAGCTGACAACAGCGCGCGATGAAGCGGATACGGTCACCATCCTTTCCGGTGTTGAGGACGGGGTTACGATTGGCTCACCAATAGCGCTTGCCGTCAACAATGACGATAAACGGGCGAATGATTACGGCCATTTGACTGGGATACCGCGCCCATCGCACGCTGATTTCAGTTACAAGATGAAGTACGGTGTTACGGCCTCGAGTGGTGGTGGACGTGCAAGTGCTCGTGAAACAATTGGTCGTGTTTCGGCCGGTGCAATAGCCGAGAAGGTGCTCAGGACGAGGTATGGCGTTGAGATAGTCGGGTGGGTCAGTGCAGTGAGCTCCATAAAAGCCGCTGACATGACGGGTTCCAATTTCGATAGATCAACTGTGGATCAGACGGCAGTGCGCTGCCCCGACAGTGAAGTTGCTGCAGAAATGGCAGCGGCCATTGAAGAAGCCAAGAATGACGGCGACTCACTTGGCGGGGTGGTGACCTGCGTTTGCAGGAATGTCCCCACAGGCTGGGGTGAGCCAGTCTTCGACAAGGCTTCCGCACTTCTGGGGCGAGCGATGTTATCCATTCCTGCGGTCAAAGGTTTCGAAATAGGCTCCGGCTTCGCTGGCACTAGGATGAGGGGTTCCGAGCATAACGACCTGTTCGTTAGGAAAGGCGATACCATAGGTGCCGCAACAAACCGCAGTGGTGGCCTGCAGGGCGGGATTACCAATGGCGAACCGATCATCTTCAATGTTGCGTTCAAGCCGGTCGCAAGTATTGGCAAGGTACAGCAGACGGTGGGTTATGATGGCAAGGAAGCGAAGTTGGAAGGCAAGGGGCGGCATGATCCCTGCGTTCTTCCAAGGGCTGTCCCTGTGGTCGAATCCATGGCATCGCTGGTTCTTGTGGATCTTGCCCTTCGTGCTGGAGTGGTTATCAACGAGCGATAGCTTTATGCGATGACGACTCCTGGTAAATTCGAAATCCTTCACAGAGATCCTGCTAGTTCTGCCAGGTGCGGACTGCTTTTGACCCGGCACGGCCCTGTGCGGACACCAGTCTTCATGCCTGTTGGTACCCAGGCGGCTGTCCGTGCGATGACGCCGGCAGAGATGAGTGAGCTGGGTACGCAGGTGGTTCTGGGCAACACTTACCACCTGTTTGTAAGGCCCGGCATAGAAATTATTGAGAAAGCGGGTGGGCTCCATCGTTTCATGGGCTGGGACTTGCCGATTCTTACGGACAGTGGCGGATTCCAGATCTTCAGTCTTTCCAAGTTCAGGAAGATTACTGATAAGGGGGTTGAGTTCAGTTCTCATTTTGATGGGGCCAGGATATTCCTGGGGCCTGTGGAGGCCATGGAGATACAGCGTAAGCTGGGGTCCGACATTGCCATGGTATTCGATGAATGCGCCCCCTATCCATGTGAGCGGGATTACGCTTGTAAAGCGGTGGACAAGACCATAACATGGGCCGCCAAATGTGCTGAGCAGCCCCGCGCAGAGGGGCAGTTGTTCTTTGGAATTGTGCAGGGAAGCGTGTATCCCGAGCTGCGCGAAAGATGTGCAGAGGAACTGGTAGCCATGGATTTCGATGGTTATGCCATTGGCGGGGTGAGCGTGGGTGAGCCCGAGAATGAGCTACTGGCAGGTGTGGTGAACGGGATTGGGCCATTGCCAGAGAGTAAACCCCGCTATCTCATGGGTGTTGGGGATATGCGACAGATTCTGGAGGCAGTATCGCTGGGAATAGATATGTTCGATTGTGTGATGCCTACCAGGTTCGCCAGGAACGGCACGGCCTTTACCAGGCTGGGCAGGTACCCGGTCAAGGCTGGCCAGTTCAAGGACGATATGCGGCCGGTCGAGGAAGGGTGCAGTTGCTACGCTTGCTCCAGTTTTACAAGAGCCTATATCAGGCACTTGTTGAACGTGAACGAAATTCTGGGTGTGCGGCTTCTTACCATTCACAACCTGCACAGGTACATGGCGTTTATGAGGGAGATCAGGGCGGCCCTCGAAGAGGGGGTTTTCTCTGAACTGCGCAAACGATACGAGACTCTCGAAAAGATGATGGATCGCAACTAGAGCAATAGCTCGTTGGAAGGAGATATAGAATGGACTTTGCATTATTTGGACTCGCACAGGGCGGAGGCGGTGGCTTATTTGGTGGCGGCATGGTGATGCCCATGATTATTCTGCTGGGGATCATGTATTTCATGATGATACGACCACAGCAACGCAGAGAGAAAGAACGTAAGCGGATGATCGCAGCCATCAAAAGTGGGGAACGAATCATTTTCAGTGGTGGCATTCTTGGGACGGTAACGAACGTGAAAGATCACACGTTGCTGGTCAAAATTGCCGACAAAGTGAAGATCGAAGTAGCGCGCGGCGCAGTGACAAGGGTCCTCGATAAGGGGGACGAGGTCGCCGAGAGCGACAATAAACAGAGCTGACCGCGATTATTGACCGAAAATGGAGTGAGAAGCTGATGGAAAAGAAGACTACTGCTATAAAATGGTTGATCCTGGCCGTTTTGATAACACTCTCGGTGTCAAGGGTGATGAATGGAGGGATCCCGCTTGGACTCGACTTGAAGGGTGGAACGAGTTTTATCCTGGGTATTGACGAGGAAGCGACGGAGCAGATGTTGCGCGACAGAGTGGTCGCTGAGATCACTGACACCCAGATTGACGAGGCCCTTGAAGAGGCGCTGAAGGTAGTTGAAGAGCCGGTGAGCGAAGAACGCAGGGCTGAGCTGCGCGAAAGTGTTCGCCAGGGGCTGGTTGACAAGAAGGTCGCGGAGAAACTTAAGGATACACTCAAGGACGCCCAGGACCGTGCGCTTGAGGTTATGCGCAATCGTATAGACGGGCTAGGCATCAAGGAGCCCAGAATCCAGGCGCAGGGCGATAACCGGATCATCATACAGCTGCCGGGTATCGACAAAGAGATGCGAGATGTGGCCGAGGCCACGCTTGAGGGCATGGCATTCCTTGAGTTCCGCATGGTGCACCCTGACAATGAGACACTTGTCAAAGAGATGTTCGACCGGGGCGATGTGCCCAGGGGCTACAAGCTGGTACAGACACCCGAGGGACCACGCTACAAGCGTGACAAGATCCAGGTCGCTGATGATGACAAGGATTTTCGACGTGATCTACGGCGATGGAATGCTCCTGCTGGTCACGAACTACTCCTGGAACGACGGAACATTGGAGAAACAGAATATTTTATCCCGGCTTTTGTCGAGCGCCGCTGCGTCATGAAAGGCAGTGCTCTGGAGAATGCTGATGTTGGACGGGGCGAGTACATGCAACCGCAGGTCGGTCTCGAGTTCAACAGTGAAGGCAAGAAACTGTTCAGGAAGGTTACGACCGATTACGCTCCGGGCGGCAGGAAGAACCCGAGCGAGAAGCGGAGGCGGCAACTGGCCATTGTGATGGATGGCAGGCTTTACTCGGCTCCGGCCATTAATCAACCAATCTTCGGTGGGAATGCAAGGATCACGGGCAGCTTTTCCGAGGAAGAGGTGCGGCAGCTGGTCATTGTGTTGAGATCTGGCTCTCTGCCCGCTCCGGTCAAGAGGCTGGAAACCACGATTGTTGATCCCAGCCTGGGCAAGGACTCGATCAACAGCGGCATCAAGTCGATCACGATTGGTGGGATAGTCGTTCTTTCCTTCATGCTGTTTTATTACCTTTTGGCCGGGCTGATTGCGAACACGGCGCTTGCCATGAACATGGTGCTTCTACCGCTGGGTGCTATTACGGTTGCCGGTTTCCTCAGTATGGGTGGCCTGGGTGTGTCCGACCCGTTGGCGCTGCCGGTTCTGACCCTGCCCGGTATTGCAGGTATCCTCTTGACTGTCGGCATGGCCGTTGACGCGAACGTGCTGATCTTTGAGCGAATACGTGAGGAGTCGAGATCCGGCAAGCGGTTGGTGACGGCGATAAAGGCCGGATATGAACGTGCGTTCCTGACGATTCTCGATGCCAACGTAACAACCTTGATAACCGGTATAGTTCTGTTCAAGTTCGGATCGGGTCCGATCAGGGGATTTGCCATCACTCTCTGTGCCGGCATTCTCGTTAGTATGTACACGTCGCTGGTCGTAACCCGTATGATCTTTGATCTCATTTCGCCAAAGATGAAAGCGACATCACTCAAGATGCTTCGACTGATCGGTCAGACTAATATCAACTTTATTGGCAAGCGTGCTATTGCGGCCGCTTTATCGATTCTAGTGATAGCAGGAACATGGACTTGGGTAGTCAAGGAAGGTATGCAGGATATCAGCAGGGTCCTTGGCGTGGACTTCAGGGGCGGCTCATTGGTTACGCTCGATTTCGAGCAGTCCGAGCGCGAGAATCTGGGTGTTGATGCGATCAGGGGCGCACTCATTTCTGCAGATATCAGGGAGTCACATATCCAGTACAGCACGGAGATGAAGCAGGGCGGGATTTCACGGCTCAAGGTGAGCAGCGGGTTCGGCGAGGCCAGCAAGGTGGCTGAGTCGCTTGCCAAGGCCTTTCCTGTAGCCCAGTTCACTGTAGCCCAGACTTCAGACATTGGACCATCGATTGGCAAGGAGCTTAAGGGCAAGGCTGTCAAGGCCATCATATTCGCATTGCTCGGAATCGTTATCTACATATCATTGCGATTCAAGTTGGGCTTTGCTGTTGGTGCCATTGTCGCTCTGACGCATGACGTAATGGTGACTATCGGAATCTACACCCTTTGCGGTCGACAGTTGAGCCTCCCGGTAGTGGCCGCGCTTCTGACAATTGTCGGTTATTCAGTTAACGACACAATCGTGGTGTTCGACCGTATCAGGGAAGATCTGAAACTGGTCCGCAACAAGAGCTTTGCTGAGATCTGTAATCTCAGTATAAACCAGACATTGAGTCGTACAGTGTTGACATCTCTCACGACACTGCTCGCCGTGATCATGTTGCTGGTGTTTGGTGGTGGCGCAATCAATGACTTTGCGCTGGCACTGTTCATCGGTATTATTGTCGGCACCTACTCATCAATCTTTGTTGCGACGCCTGTTGTTCTGTTCTGGCATCGTGGTAAGCTACCCGAAATGAAGGTTAAGCCGAGCACGAACTGAAGCCGGACAGGAAACTGCGAAGCACCCTCTGTTGCAGAAGCTATGGAGGTCGGGCGAAATTCGGGACGATATCCAATGTCAAAGATCCAATACGCCGAACTGGAGAAAGCTAGCGGCTTGAGATCTGGGTATTCGAACATTGGGATTTCTGACTTCTTTAGGATTGTGATGCTCGGACTTCGGGTTTTCAAAACGGCGAGGAGAACCCGAGCACATAGGTTCGAGCCGTCTTGAAGAACTGGGTTACTTCTGAGATAGATTCCAGGCAGGGGGCCAGGCTATCGGAAGAACTCAGTTTTCCGCTACCTGTTATTCATGCGCTCATGGCGCGCGGGCTGCATGGTGCCGAAGAAATCAATTCCTTTCTGAATCCCAAACTTGCATCGCTGTCAGATCCCTTCCTTCTGCCGGGCATGGATGAGGCGGCATCACGATTGTTCGAGGCCCTCGAGAAGGGCGAGCAGATAGCGGTTTACGGCGATTATGATGTCGATGGAATAGCCAGCACTGCGCTGGTGCTTGAATTTCTTGAAGCCTGTGGCGCGCGGGTGGGCTCATATTTGCCTTCCCGCATGGAGGAAGGATACGGACTGAGTGTAGATGCAGTCCAGCGCTGTATCGAAGCGCACAACCCCAGCTTAATCATAACCGTTGATTGCGGAACAAACTCTACAGAGGCCATCCAATACGCTGCGGAGCAAGGTGTCGATGTTGTTATTACGGATCATCATGAGATCGATGGCGCGCCGGCACCTGCGCTTGCAGTTGTGAACCCAAAGCTTGCTGATGATGAACGCTGCCGGATGCTGGCCGGGGTAGGGGTTGCCTTCAAGTTATGTCATGCTATGGTGAAAAGAGCCAAGGAGACTGGCGCATATCCTGCCATTGCATCGATAGATCTACGCGAATATCTCGATATTGTGGCACTTGGAACGGTCGCGGATATCGTGCCGCTCCTGGGTGAGAACAGGATTCTCGTGAGGCATGGCCTCTCAAAGATTCAGGGGACAACTAAGCCGGGCCTCAAAGCCTTGCTCGATGTAGCAGGCGTCAAGGGAGAGGTAATGGCTTACCACATTGGTTTTGCACTTGGGCCGCGCCTGAATGCTGCCGGTCGCCTTGGTGATGCCAATATCGGGTTACGCCTTCTACGGACCAAGGATCACGAAGAAGCGAGGGCGCTTGCTGCGCAGCTGGATCAGGCCAATCGTGAGCGGAAGAAAATTGAGGACGTTATATTGTCCGATGCGGTAACGCAGGTGGATTCCTGGTTTCAGAATGAACATGATTTCGGTGTGGTTGCCGGCGCTGAAAGCTGGCATCAGGGAGTGGTGGGGATTGTTGCCTCGCGGCTTTGTGCGAAATACAGGCGGCCGTCAGTGGTCATTGCATTCGGCGCTGATGGTGCTGGGCGCGGGTCCTGCAGGAGCATTGAAAATGTTGATATACTTGACGCACTCCATAATTGTTCTGAACTTCTCGAGACGTTCGGCGGACACCGTATGGCAGCGGGTTTGTCTATCAAGAAGGAGAAGTTTGAATCGTTCAGGACCAGGTTTAACGAGGTGCTGACCGCAAAGCTCCAGGGCATGGATTTTAGGCCTGTCCAGCGAATCGATGCATGGTTGGCCCTGGATGAGGCTGACGAGCGGATGTTGAGCTTCGTTGATATGATGAAGCCATTCGGTTGTGCGAATCCAGCGCCCGTCTGGGGTGCGACTGCAGTGAATGTTGTGGGTGAACCAAGGACTGTTGGCAAGAATCACTTAAAACTGATGTTGGCAGGCGCCCGAGCAAAGATTGATGGGATCGCGTTTGATATGGGTGATCGCGAAGTGCCGAGTGATGGGATGGACGTGGCTTTCAAGTTGCAGATGAATTCATTCAACAACCGCAAATCGTTGCAGCTGAACGTGCAGGACTTCAGGCCCGCGGCGGAATAACCACAAAAGCCTCAAAAAGCGGCGCGGGCTTTCAGCCACGCCATTTCATCAACTATCCAGTTCTAATATCATCTTCTTTCGTGGGTGCATATTGAGCCGAGAGACTGAATATGCAAGAAACATGACCGTTTGCCTATTATGAATAGGTGGAACTGGTATCTCGCCCCCCCCTGGGGTTGCAAGAATATCGCATCAGCGATTCCTTTGCGGAGCTGCATGGCGGGCGACGGTGCGACTCGGAGCTTGTGCCTGGTCGCGGATGTCTTTACAGTAGCTCGTTTCTTCATAGGGGCATGAGTCAAAAAATGGCAAAGCAATCTCAATTCAAGTTGGCAGGACGTGAAGAATGCCCGGAAGACACGCATGTTCGTATCGGCCCGGTGGTCGTTGGCGGCGAAAGGGTTGTTGTCATAGCCGGCCCCTGCGCGATTGAAAGCCGTGAACAAGCGCTCTCGATTGCGCGAGAAGTGAAGAAATACGGCGCTACGCTGTTCAGGGGCGGAGCCTTCAAGCCCCGATCTTCACCATATTCTTTCCAGGGCCTCGGCGAGGAAGGCCTCAAGATTCTGGCCGAAGTGCGCGAAGAGACTGGTATGCCGGTAGTAACGGAGATTACCTCGCCGACACAAGCGGAAGCTATGATGGCTCATGTGGACGTACTCCAGATCGGGGCTCGCAATATGCAGAACTACGAGCTGCTCAAATGTGTCGGACGCCTCGATAGACCTGTTTTGCTCAAGCGCGGCCTCTCCGCAACAATCGAAGAATGGTTGATGTCGGCAGAATACATCCTTTCCGAAGGCAACGGTCAGGTCGTGCTCTGCGAACGCGGAATCCGCACGTTTGAACCCTATACACGTAACACTCTTGATCTTTCGGCAATTCCGGTCGTTCGGAAACTGACGCATTTGCCGATAGTGGTGGATCCAAGTCATGCGACTGGAATTCGCGAGAAAGTTGCGCCCATGGCCCGGGCCGCAATTGCAGCAGGTGCAGATGGCGTGATGATTGAAGTCCACAACAACCCGGACGAAGCACTGTCGGATGGTCCGCAGAGTCTGCTACCTGATCAGTTCGCTGAGCTGATGCGCGACATTTATGTGATCGCGCCGGTCATAGATAAGCAACTTGATTTTCATTGGCTGGAGAAGGCGAAAATGGTCGCAGAAGTCGGCGACTCAAAGGAATCGGGCTCCGCGCGCACGGCTTTCTTTGGCGAACTCGGATCCTTCGGTCACAAGGCTTGCATGCAGCATTTTGGCGACAAGATGACGCCTATGCCCGGTCGCTCCTACGCACAGGTCTTCGAAGATGTAAAAAGCGGCGCCGTTGATTTCGGCGTCGTACCGCTCATGAACTCGTTGTCCGGCAGCGTGTATCAAAATTATGATCTTTTGTTAGAGAATGATCTCAAGATTGTCGGTGAGATAACCTTGCGCACGGCGCATCACCTGATAGCTGCTGCCGGTATGACTGTCTGTGATGTGAAAAGAGTGTTCTCGCATCCTGACGTCTTCCAGCAATGTGGTCAGTTTCTGGATCTTAACGAGAGCTGGGAACTTGTTGCTACGCGCGATGCAGCTATGGCCGTGCGGCAGGTGAAAGAGAGGTCGCAGGCTGGCGATGCCGCGATAGCAAGCAGCGATGCGGCGGAGATCCACGGTCTCACGATCATCAAGAAAGGGATCGATACGAGCGCGCGAAACTATACGCGCTTCGTTGTGGTTGCGCGGGAACCTCTCACGAACAGGGAATGTACGAAATCATCACTGGTCTATTCAGTACCCGATGAACCCGGCACACTTGAAGGGACACTTCGGTTATTTGCCGAGAGCGGAGTAAACATGGTGAAACTGGAATCGAGACATGTTGATGGCAAGCCATGGGAATACATGTTCTATGTCGATGTAGAGGCGGATCTTGCATCGGATAAGCTTAAACCAGTCATGGCAGAACTCGAATCCAGAACCGAGTATCTAAAGATACTGGGGAGTTACTAGGTCGGGTTCCCATGTTTTGCCCTGCTACCCTTGTGGCGACGGAGGGCAGGGCGGAGAGGCGTCCCTCCCAGGTTTCTACCATTAGCAACGGCTCAATGCAGGCAGGGCAGGGTCTCCAAGCCCAGGCCGCGAAGGTGCGCATTCTCCCCCGTTACCTCATTTCCGAAGTTTTGAATGAATCTGCTTTTTCCCTTGCGTAGGTGAGAGGCAGTGTCTAGATTATGGGCTGCATTTTACGGAGGAATAGTTGTGTCCAGAATCTGTTCAGTATGTGGAAAGGGTTCGTTGTCGGGTAATTCCATTATTCGCAAGGGCCTCGAGAAGAAGAAGGGCGGCATTGGTCTCCATACCACGGGGGTCAACAAGCGCAAGTTTCGCCCCAACCTACACAAGATCCGCGTCCGCGAGAATGGCGGCACTGTCAGGCGTGTAGTCTGTGCTGCCTGCATCAAATCCGGCAAGATCGAGAAGGCCTAGGTCTTCTGAATGGGCCGGGGGAAGGCTCACGATGGAAGAGAAAGCTAAAGATACAGTCGACATCAGGGAAACTGATATAGTATTTGATTGTGTGCATTGTGGGAAAAGCCTCGCTATCGACTATCGTGGCGCCGGATTGAGCATCTCATGTATCGATTGCGGCAAGACGGTTGAAGTGCCAATTCCTGAAGGCATGGATATCACCGATATCGATGGCACAGAGGAAGAGCGCGAAGTGAAGGTTGCACACCTTCGCAGATGCTTGGTCGAATCCAAATCCCGGGCCTGCAAGCTCGAAGAAGAGATCCAGGAACTCACAAAGCGTCGCGCCAATCTCGAGAAGACGCGCTCCGAGAGTATGTACCGGTTCGGTGTAATCATGGAGCAGGTGGATCTGATCCGGCAGTCACTTCAGAGCATCGCGATAGCCATCGAGAACATCTCTTCTGAGGCCAATAAGAAGCTGTAGGCCTGAAACTTCATTCCAGGAACCTTTAACTCTCGACGGTCAAGTTGTGGTTTGGGAACAGAAGTTTCGAGGAAGGAGCTAGGCTCCTTGCAATTGGGCCTATACGGACTACCCTTCCGTACTCTTTATGATGAATATTGAGCCACCGCTGGGTCCATGAGCGATTCTCAGCTCAATGCCGCAAGCAGCTTCCGGTCAATCGCTTCCCAGCCGTATTCGCGGATGACGTATTCGCGGCCCGCTTTTCCCATGGCTGCTGAATGTTCGGGATTATCCATCAGGAAACACAGCTCTTCCTCGAATTCAGGATATACCGAAAACCATAATCCGCCATTGCTCTGTTCGCAGTGATCCTTGAGTACATTGCTGCATCCATGGACGAGTACGGGCCTGTCGGCAAGCCAGGACTCGAGTATCACGATCCCGAAACTTTCGTTCACGGAGGGATGACAGAAGGACAGTGCACCGGCCATGGCATCATGTTTTTCTTTCTCTGAGACAAAGCCCATGTCAACTACATGGCCACGTAGCGATGCGGGGAGTTCATAATCGCCGGTACCCGTGAGCACGAGTTTCAGATCACGCCCTGTTCTACTCCTGAACGCCGCAAGATAATCGAGCATGAGCGGAGTACCTTTGAGTTCCTCTCGCCTTCCCGAATAGATGATGTATGGCGCATCAAGCCCGAGTTTCTTTGCACAGGCTGTCTTGTCCACCGCGAAGGGCTCCATGCCCATCCCAACGACGCTGGCCTGTACCGATTCAATGCCGTAGATGCGGGAGGCGAGCGCCTGTTCTGCCGCACTGTTGAACATGATGGCCGAAGCCGATTTGAACATCTTGCCGAACGATTGTAAGTAAGCGAATGGCTCATCATGCAGGCAAGGGACGAGTATTGTCTTCGACGGTACTACGGCCGCAGCGAAGTAGCTTAGCCCGAAGAGATACGGACCTACGATTATGCGGTCATATTGGCCACTATTCTGTCGCAGATGATCGCACAAAGCCCTGCTGTTGACATTGTTCCTGAGCCATATCAGCTCTTCCTCTTCAGAAATGTCGCGCCTGCGACAGATCGATTCCTGGATGCTCAGAAAGAGATCGATATCTCTGTCTGAATCCACGGGGAAGAAGGTGACATTGACACCATCGATCTCCCTGGTGCCCGGCTCGACCTCATTTGCCCAGGTGAAATGATTGCGCGCACAGGTTGTCAGAAAAGAAACCTTGTGTCCATTTGCTGTGAGGCGTGATGCCAGCGCTTTCAGCAATGTCTCCGCACCACCTACCGTAGAACCTTCAGGAAATCGTGGTGCTACGAAAGCGATTGATTCCGGATATGGGATGTCGGATGGTGGATTGGGAGCCGGAGACTGTAGATCGCGCATTTGGGAGTTCGTATTTGTGAGTTCTGATTCGGAACTGTTAGATTGATGCGTCAAGGGCTTTGCGTCCTGCCTGGAATCTCAAGTGTGAAATACTAGTCGCTGGAAGAGGCGTTCTCCAATTCAGCGACCCTTTTCTCAAGTGCAGCGATCTTGTCACGAGTGCGATTATCCACGCCTTCAACCGCAGAAAGTAAGAGTCCATTCACCTGGTTCTGCTGTGCCCACAAACGGTAAGTGTAGAACTTGAGGAGTTTCCAGATGGCCTTCTTGAGCGTGACCAGCGGTGCAGAAAAGAATCGGCGTCTTTCTGTAATCTCGAAATCGCTTATGTCCACAAAAACAGCGTCACGCAGGCAGTCGAGATAGAAGGGCAGGAAATTGTCATTATCCCGGATATGTGCAAGGTTCATGCGCTCCGCGCGAGCGACTCGCGCATCAGTGTAAACGCCGCGCTCGAGCTTCTCTGCTACACGCTGCTGGATCTGCTTTGTGAGCTCAGAGGCATTGATGCCATCTGCGCCTATCTGAAACATGTCATCCTTGTCCGGATTCATAATTAACCGTTAACAACCGGCCCGGAACGCTGTGCGTAGCATTACTGGCAGGTCAACCAATCAACATCAAACATTAACCATTAACCTCAGCGTGTCAATGATTTCATCAAGAAGTTCATTGGCGGTTGGTGTTGTCAAACGCGGAAAGCGGCCCTTTTTCATGATGTAGCCAGCCGCGTTGGACATCATTAGTTTTGTTTCTCTCGTTTCTATGGCCAGGATGCCAGCGCGATGAGCGATGATCCGAAGATCGGCCAGTTTAAGTAATCTGAAAAGCGAATCAGGTATGGCGCCAAACCGATCATGGCACTCATCACCGAGCTGGGAGGTTTGTGCAGGATCGGTGGCTTCAGCGATCTTTCTGTACAGTTCTATACGATGCTGTTCGTCTTCAACGTAGTCCGGCGGGATCACTGCGGAATTATCAGCACCCCATGATCCCGGAGAGAGTTCTATGAAATCCAGTTTCAGTTCGACATCTATTACGGGCGGGACCTTTTCACCTTTGAGATGAGCGATGGTCCTGTTCAGTAGCTGGCAATAGAGTCCGAACCCTATGGCTGCGATATGCCCGGTTTGTCGGGTTCCCAGCAGATTGCCGGCGCCGCGTATTTCTAGGTCGCGCAGCGCCAGCTTGAATCCAACTCCTAGTCCTGAATAGCGTTTTACGGCCCCGATCCTTTTGCGCGCAGTAGGATCAATGCGACCATGCTCGGGGATCAGGAGGTATGCGTATCCCTTGCGTGATGATCGGCCCACGCGCCCACGCAGTTGGTAGAGATCCGCCATGCCGAAGCGATCGGCTCGATCGATTAGGATGGTGTTGGCATTAGGTATGTCCATGCCGCTCTCAACTATTGTGGTTGATAACAGGACATCGAATTCGCCACGTGTGAATCGACGCATGACCGAAGCGAGTTCCTTTGAGCTCATCTGTCCGTGGCCGATCTCGATCCTTGCTTCAGGGAGGAGTCCAACGAGTCGCTCCCGGACCTTCTCGATCGTCATGACCCTGTTATGGAGATAGAAGACCTGTCCTTCCCTGTTGAGCTCCCTGAGTATCGCATCACGTATGATCGTGTCGGTGTTTTGAGTGACAATTGTTTCCACTGCGAGTCGTTCCTGGGGTGGAGTCTCGATAGTGCTCAAGTCCTTCGCACCGCTCAGGCTCATGTACAGTGTGCGCGGGATCGGTGTTGCCGTCATGGTCAGGACGTCGACCAACTTTCTCAATTTCTTGAGTTTCTCTTTATGCACAACGCCAAAACGCTGCTCTTCGTCAACAATCACCAATCCAAGGTCCTTGAATCGGACATTTGGCTGGATCAGTGAGTGAGTGCCAATAACAATATCTACGGTCCCTGCTGCCAACCCCTGCAGAACTACATTGCATTGACCTTTTGTGCGGAAGCGGCTCAGCATTTCAATGCGGAAGGGATATGCGGCCATCCTTTCTTTGAATGTGAAGAAATGCTGCTGAGCGAGTACAGTAGTAGGGACGACCATGCAAACCTGCTTGCCATCTGCGACTGATTTGAACGCGGCTCGCATTGCCACTTCTGTTTTGCCGTAGCCTGCATCTCCACATATGAGGCGGTCAGACGGACGTTCGCGTTCCATGTCGGCCTTGACCGCCGTTATGGCTTCTTCCTGGTCCGGCGTTTCCTTGTATGGGAAAGATGCCTCGAACGAATGTTGCCAGGGGCTATCCTGGGGAAAGGCGTGGCCCGGGAGTGCATCTCGTTCGGCTTGCAGCTGGAGCATAGATGCTGCCATGTCCTGGAGGGATAGCTCTGCGGAAGCCTTTTCCCTGATCCAGCGTTTTGTGCCCAGCCGATGGAGCTTTGGTTTGTGTCTTCCTGCGCCAACATAGCGGGTGAGGAGATGTGCCTGCGAGACCGGGACGTGCAGCTTCGCCTTGTCGGCATATTCGAGCGACAGCACTTCCTGTGGCTGCTTGTCCACCACGATTCCATAAAGGCCCAGATATTTGCCTATGCCGTGCTGCAGATGAACGACCAGGTCGCCCGGCTGAATGGTCTTCAGATCCGAAAGCCGTGTCCCGCGTGTCCGCTGGATGGGCTTGCGTGATGTTGACGGGACGTACCTTGTCAGGCCAAGTTTGCGTCGCCCGTAGAGATCTGATTCGGATACAAGCGCGAACGCGAAGCCTGTCTCGTTCGACAGCCCCTCTGAGAGCACTCCTAGTTTGGCCTCAATGCCGCTGTTCCATATGTCGGCCGGGTGCGAATTCCTGAATCGTTCAAGTGCGCCATCGGTGTCGAAGTATATGATTACCCTCGTTCCGGATCGCGCCTTTTCTTCCAGTGCAGTTACGAACTCGCGCCTTTTCTTCTCGATCAGATCAGGCTCCATTAGGTTTGGCGCAAGTGCGGGTAGGCGCTCTATTGGGTTGAATCCCAAATCGTTGAGGGTGTCATGCGATGAACTGCCAATAAGTGTTTCCCTGATACCACGTTCAGCCGTCAGCTCGCGCAGTCGGTCAAGTGGCTCGAGCATTTGTCTGTTTCGAGCCGCTGCAATTATGTTGAGATCGGCATGGTAGACAATGCTGTCATATCCCTGCCAGACGATCACTGCCTCATTGGGCAAGTGCGCGATAAGAGTGGTCTGTTCTGAGTCATTCTCTGCGAGAAGATGCTGTTCTGATGCCGGCGACAACAGCGAAGTGCTGATACGTTCGACAGATTTCTGGGTGGTGGGATCAAAGCGTCGTATTGAATCAACATCAGGCCCCATGAACTCGATGCGCAGCGGCCAGTCATCGGCAGGTGGCCAGGCGTCAATGATTCCGCCCCGTATCGAAGCTTCTCCCTTTTCCGTCACATCAGCGACGAATTCATAGCCACTCTTCTGCAGGAGCGACTGCATTTCTTCGTAACGAGGCCCTTTGCCGCCGACCTGCAGCTGGATCGTGGTCCTCGCCGCCAGTTCGGGCGATATACAGGGCTGCATCAGCGCCTGTACGCAGGTTGTGAGGAGAAGCGGCTTGTCGGATCGTTTCAGCGCGGAGATACTGCGTAATCGATGCCCCGTAATTTCGGGATCGAACTGCACGCCCGCTGCGGGAAGAGAGTTCCAGGCGGGATAATAGAGGATCGATTCGTCGGAATTAAGGATTGTCCGCATATCCTGGTGTGCGGTCTGAAGCGTGGTTGGGCCGTCCGTCACGAGTACGACGGGAGCGTTTAGTTTGTGTCGGATCGCTAGGGAAATAAGGGAATGTGCCGCACCTGGTAATTGGGAGACACAGCACACCCGTTCCCGGAAGAAGTCATCTGCCAGGTGTCTACTGAACTCCTCGTATATTCTGTCAGCCAAAAAACGGCCCCAGTCCAGTCCTCGTCGAGAAGATTGGAGCGCCAAGAAAAATCGTTAGCCCAAGTATTGCAATTAGAAGGATTTGCGCATGTGAGAGGGGAGTATCCTCAGAACGAGTCGGTACTTTGCGATGGTGCGCCTGGCTATGTTGATTCCCTTCTCTTTGAGTTTTGCCATTATGTCCTGATCCGAGAGTGGGTGCGATGAATCCTCGTTAGCGACAAGCCCGGCTATCATTTCTTTGACCGTTTTGTTCGATATGGAGCCGCCATCAGATGTCTTGAGCCCAGGTGTGAAGAAATACTTCAGCTCGAAGATTGCCTTTGGCGTCTGCATGTACTTGCCGGAAACTGCACGGCTGACAGTTGTTTCGTGGACGCCGACGCTTTTGGCCACTTCCGACATTGTCATTGGCTTCAGACATGCAATCCCGTTCTCCAGGAAATCGTGCTGCGTCTTGACTATTTCCGATGCGATTTTATAGATCGTTTTCTGGCGCTGGTCGATGCTCTTGATCAGGAAGGCGCTGGCCTTGATTCGCTCCTTGATGTAGCGCTTGACCTTGATGGGGGTCGAGTTGTCCTTCAGAAGCTTGCGGTAATGGTTGCTGATCCTGAGGTGGGGCAGTTCAGCATCGTTGAGGATGACAATATACTCACCGTCAACCTTTCTGATGTGCACTTCCGGCAGTATGTAGTTCGGCATTTCAGGACTGCAGGCACGGCCCGGTTTTGGATCGAGTGCGCCGATGAAGCGTGCCGCTTGCTGGACCTCCTCCGGGGGTACATGGAGAACATGTGCGATGTCCTGAAAGCGCTTGCCTGCAAGTTGCTTGATATGATTCCTGACAATAGTTGCCTCGAGAGAATCTTCTTTTCCGAGCCGCTCGAGCTGGAGCAGGAGGCATTCAGACAGATCTCGAGCCCCTACCCCGGTAGGATGAAATTCCTGTACAATTGAGAGGGCATCTTCAAGACGATGCGTATCAAATCCTGAACTCTCCGAGAGTTCTTCGATTGTTCCGGCAAGGTAGCCATCGTCATCAATGCTGCCGATGATCAACTCGCCGATCTGCTTGTCAATCGGTTCAAGGCCTGCCAGGTTGAGCTGGTGCAGCATGTGTTCCTGGAGCGACTCGGTTTGCGGCAGCGAATCCAGTAGGAACTGGCGCTTTTCAGCATCGCGCGACGTGTAAGGCCTGGCGTTCTTGTCCTGGAAATAGTAGTCGCGCCATTCTTCGTCCAGTTTTGCAAGTGCCTCAAATTCCTTGTCGAAATCCAGTTCGCTATTACTCTCTACTTCGCCATTACCGGGCTCAATCTCGACCTGGACCGCTTCAGTCGGCGCTTCTTCGAGTGTCGGATTTTGCTCGAGTTCTTCCCGTAGCATGGTGCGCAGTTCGAGGATCGGAAGCTGCAGCATTTCGAGTGACTGGCGCAGCTGCGGAGCCAGGATCATTTGCATGCGCTGCTGTTGACTGAGTGATAGACTTTGGTTTAGCATAATTTGCTTTCTCGATGTATGATACTAAGCGAATTACGGGATTTGCTCAAGCAGTAATCGGGTGGATAAGTGACATGACAATGAGACTATGTGTGTTAGGCAGTGGTAGCAGTGGTAACTGCATATACGTAGCATCGGGTACCACGCGGATCATCGTGGATGCGGGATTAAGCGGGAAGGAAACGGTGCGTCGACTGGACTGTATTGGGGAGCCGGTTGACGGGATCGATGCTATCTGTGTTACGCACGAACATGATGATCACGTTGCCAGTCTAGCGATAATGCAGAGGCGGTTCGGCAGTCGCATCTATGCCAATGCCGGGACAATTGAAGCCCTTGATGGCAATCCAAAGCTACAGGGAGTGAAGTGGCATGTCTTCGCAACAGGAAATCCTTTCCAGGTCGGCGACATTGTGCTGGAACCTTTCTCAGTGCCACACGACGCTTACGACCCCGTGGGATTTGTTGTGAAATGTGATAACACTGCTGTCGGCATAGCGACCGATATGGGTAGTATCACCGAATTGATACGGCAGCGTCTGGCCAAATGCATGGCCATTGTGATCGAAGCGAATCACGATGAAACAATGCTCAAGGACGCATCAAGGCCATGGTCGTTGAAGCAACGCATAATGGGCAGGCATGGACACCTTTCGAATGCTGATGCTGCTGAGCTGGTTTGCGAGCTGGCAGAGAATGGACTGGAGCAGGTCTTCCTGGCTCATCTGAGTTCTGATTGCAACAAGCCTGAAATTGCGCTCAAACAGGTCCGCAAGGCGCTGGCGAAGAAGGGTTGCAACAATGTTGCTGTCTCCCTGACCCATGCGGGCCAACCGAGCGAGGTATGGCGGAGCAAGGAGGGTGGGGATGGTGGCTGAGCAGGTGTTTTTGCGGTCCGTCGGCGGTGATGATCATTCTGATTGTGACCGTCGTCGTGTTTGTGGTGCAGTTGTGATAGCTACAGTACCCTGTGATGTGGCTGCTGGAGGGGCGTGATGACTGAGGAATTGGGAGAAATGATGTGTCGCTGATGGAGAGACGTATACATGGCAGGCCAGGCCTGATGCCCGTCGTGAAGATCTTGCTGATCGTAACGATAGGAATGTTCATCATTCAGATCCTGGCCGATGGAGTTACCGGCCAGGCGTTCACATGGGAGATCTTTGGCTTGTCCTTTGCCGGTGTGATGAATGGACGAATATGGCAATTTGTCACATACATGTTCCTGCATGGCGGGATATTGCACATTCTTTTCAACATGATGGGGCTTTTCTTTTTTGGATCTGATGTTGAGCGTGTTCTTGGGCCGAAGCGATTCCTGTCACTCTACCTGGTTGGCGGAGTTGTCGGGGGGATTGGATGGATCGTTCTGGCACCGTCAGGCGTTGCGCCCTGCATTGGTGCGTCCGGCGCCATTTTTGCTCTTCTTGCTGCATTCGCGGTATTCTATCCGAACAGACCGATAACTCTTCTGTTGTTCTATGTGGTGCCAGTAACAATGAAGGCCCGCACACTTGTGATCATACTCGGACTCATCACGTTGTTCTCATTATATCAGACCTCTGGTAATGTCGCGCATGCTGCGCATCTGGGTGGTGGTATTGTGGGGCTCGCATATGCACTCATGCTGCGGCGAGGAATGGGCAGACCCGTAGGTCAGGGTTGGCGTGGATCCGGTAACACCTGGAATCGCGGGTCGAAAACTGTTGCCCCACCAACGCGAGAAGAGATTGACAGCATCCTCGACAAGGTCTCATCACGGGGCATCGGCAGCCTGACCGCAACTGAACGCGAGATGCTGAAAGAGGCGAGTCGGCGACGGTAGACTTCCCTGCGGAAATCCCATAGGTCTTATACAGAACTGAACAGTACTACTTCTTCTTCCAGACCGTCCGTGGTTTCAGTATAGCAGGCTGGATCTTGTCCTCGAAGACCGCTTCCCACGAGTATTCTGTCAGTACCTTCTTGCGGAAGGCCAGCTGCGTGTTGGTCTTCATGCTCTTGATGATCTCACCGGCGATGCTGGAGGGTGTCTTGCCGGGTTGGATGTAAATGACATCCTTGCCGCCCAATGCGCGAAGTGCTGGTATGTCATTCACAACGAGCAGTAGCCCGAACAAGCCGCCCTCGAGCATGGGTATGCCGAATCCCTCCTGCTTGCTCGGAAAGAACATCATATCGGCCAATGCATATAGTCCGCGTAAGTCTTCGAAACTTATTGCGCCGTTGATCTCCTCGCAAAGGAACATGACTTCTTTCTTAACTCCGAGTTTGCGGCGCAGGTTAGTGAGCTTTCTGAAGTATTCCATGGCGTCGGCATTGTGAGGATCTGGGGCGCCGGTTATCATCCAACTGATATGTATTCCCTTCTTCTTAAGCGCTGCGACGATCTCAATGCCCTCTTCAATGTTCTTCCGTCTCACAATGCGAGTTGCCGTTAATGCGATGGCGTCTGCTCGATACAGTTCCTTCTTCCGGTAAAACTCGGCAATAGGTTTCGTCAGGCCGAGCATGGCGATCGTGTCGACACCGTCGGGTATGATCGGTAGCTGTGATTGTGGGGTTTTGAACAGCCTGGCGACCTCGCGGCGGCGTGGCATAGAGATGACGCAGTACTGGCATCCGGGCAGAGGCTCTGCCATGAGGGTCCAGGGGTATTCCCTGATCTGGTGGTCTGAATAGTTGGGATCATTGAACATCGCATCATGGGTCCAGCCAATGAACCTGGTGCCGCAACCCTTCTTCATAATGTTCGCCAATGCAGCGTTGAGAATGAGGTTGAAATGCATTGTAAGGACATTGTGCATCATGCAGACATCAACGCCCTTGAGTGCAAGCCTCAGTTTGTCCTCAACAGTCCTGACATCCTTCTCGAAAGAAGCAGGGGCTTTCCCCTTGCGCAGGCTTGCAAGGGCCCTGTCGAGCGGGCCACCACGGGAGGCGAGTTCCGGGATCACGATGGTCCGGGCTTTCGGATGAAGTTTGCCTCCTGCGCCTACGATTATCCTGGTGGGATAACCGGCATCAGCAAAGAGCCTGGCATGTGCCTGGATAACGAACTCGACTCCGCCGATAATGGGTGGGCAGGAATAGTGGAGGATAGCTACCGACGGTTTTGGCATGGATCAATCCTCTAGTCTTTCAATGAGTTCGCCGCGCCGATCGAAGAAGACCTGCGCCTGGTCGAGGATGGCTTGCTCCGATTTGTCATTTGACCAGTCCCAGGTCAGGTTCATGAATGAAAGGGTTCTGCCGAAGTAGAGGCTCTTGAATGAATCTATCACTGTGCCGGGGCTGCGGATCGACTTGCTGTAGGCGGCTATCATCTGGTAAACGATCGACACCCATTGATCTGCGCTTATGTCTATTGCACCGCCGCAGAACATGGTGGTCATCTCGCTGTAGAGTTCTGGCGAGAGTACTTTCTCCAGCACGTCCTGGCGTGCTTTGAATCCTTTGCGCGCCTGTTTATCTATGGCAGATCTGTCAACGACCAGGTCCTGAGGTTCGTCCACCTTTCGGAAACCGAAGAGTGGCTCATCCATGATGCTGTTGATCGATTTCCATTGTTCATAGCTCCTGAGAATGGTGAGGAACGCGGTGTCGACCACCTGTACGAACATGGGGCCTAGTTTCGGTGCGCTCGGCTTGTGCCGCTTGGCACCAAGTCCCGTATTGCATGTCTTGAAGCCGCCAACAACCGCATTCATTGTGAGAAAGATGTCGATGCCGTATTCTCCGGTGGTCCTGTGCCAGGGCTGCTGGATCAGGTGCTCCATGAAGCGGCGCGATAGTGCGAAATCACCACCGATTGGCTGTCTTATGTTTCTCCCGTAAAGCCCGTAAACCAGCGGGAAGCAGATGTTGTTGGTTATTGTCCCGTCATATTTGTGGCGGGAATAGATGGGATTGACGAAATCATAATCATGCGCGAGTGGGTCACCGAAATTCTTGATCCACTCAGGAGATATGCTCGTGAGGTCCGCATCCACGCAAATGAGGAACTGGGCGCCAAGCTCCAGACTTTTGCGGAACATGTTCTCAAAGTTGTACCCCTTGCCGCGCACATTGGATGGGGTAGTGATGTAAATCTTCGGCACTTCGGTTTCGGTGTTCAGGAAAGCTTCTTCGGTCCCGTCCAGTGAGTTGTTGTCGGCATTAATGATGACGGTCTTCTTGTCACCGTAGTATTTCACAAGACCGAGACTTGCCTGTTCTGTGGGATAAGCGATGGAATCGGCTTCTTCGTGCGATGCTATACCGACTGCGAGATCAGCTCTTTCAACGCCGCGTGAGTTTTCTTCGCGCTCAAACATTGTGACTTTCCCTTCAGCGCCCCTTCTTCTTCAGGCGGGCATTGTTACGGTTTCTTATTTTGAGTCCTAGGAGGCGACCGACCTGTTCGGCGCAATCGGTCAGCATCCGTCCTGCGTTGCGATGAACTTCCGCATCGTCCATTGTGATTTCAAGAGCTGAAAAATAGGCATCGATACCGGCAGGTTGCACCTTCTTGACGTCTTTGTCGATACAGCCTGCGATAGCAATTACGGGGATATCAAGCTTCTGTGCGACTCGTGCTACCCCGATGGGTGTCTTGCCGTAGATGGCCTGGCCGTCAAGCTTGCCTTCACCGGTAATGACGAGATCGAAGCCTTTCAGCTTATGAGAGAGTTCGAGTGCATCGGTTACGATGTCTACACCAGGTCTGAGTTTTGCGCCGAGGTAAGCCATTAATCCCGCACCAAGACCACCTGCTGCGCCTGCGCCTGGTACTCTTTCAATGTCCTCGGTCAGATCCTTTCGGATGACGCGTGCCATGGTGCGGAGACCCTGTTCCAGGTGTTTGACCATTGAAGGGGTCGCGCCCTTCTGGGGCGCATAGACGGCAGCGGCACCGCATGCGCCTGTTAGAGGGTTATCGACATCACAGGCGACCTCTATCTTCACCTTCGAAAGACGGGGATCCAAGCCTGAGAGGTCGATATGGGCCAGTTTGCACAATGCGCCGCCTCCCTCGGGTAGGTCGCTGCCATTGCGATCCAGGAACCGGGCACCAAGTGCCCTTGCCATCCCTGTACCGCCATCATTGGTGGCGCTGCCGCCTATGCCGACAAGCATCCTGCGAACATTACTTGCCAAAGCTTTTTCAATGAGCTGTCCGGTTCCGTAGGTTGTTGTGAGCATGGGGTTGTGCTGGGAGGGCCTGATCAGGGCAAGGCCGCTGGCAGCGGCCATCTCTATTATAGCCGTGTTGCCGTCGCCGGTAAGGCCAAAGAATGCCGTGACCTGTTTGCCACGTGGTCCCGTGACCTTTCGTCTTAGAATCTTGCCCCCTGTTGCGGCCACCATAGCGGCCACGGTACCCTCGCCGCCATCTGCCATGGGGATGAGTAAAGTCTTAATGTTGGTGAGCGCCTTTCGAAGACCGCGATCAATGCAGGTGGCCGCCTCAGCAGCTGAGAGGTTCCCTTTGAATGAGTCCGGGGCTATAGCGATCTTCAGTGGGGTTGCTGCCATACTCGAGTTTTTATCAGACGTGGGCTGTATAGGCAATTAAGAAGTATGTTCGTGACGTAGAACCTGACGCCTGCAGCATGGACAGAATGTTGAGCATTGACCGCTATAAAGTACGGCTCGACAGAGTCTCGCCTTACATAGCTTCATGCGATGTAGGGCGGACCCGGGTCCATCCCATTGCGAATGATGTCCTCAACAGGTGATAATGAAGAGGCAAATGCCCGGCAACGGCAGGAGTATTGAACGGCGCAATGTAGTTACATTGCAAGCAGTTGCTTGACGAAATGAAGGATCTCGCCGTGATAAAGAAACAGTACCACGGGCACGGCCAGAAGAATCGCATATTGAGTAGTGGTCTTGATGTGATGTTGCCGGGCAAGTACCTCTCTGCTTTGACGGCTCCATATGGCTCGTTCTCTTACCATGTGTGAAAGCACGGACATGGCTTGTTCTCCTTCCTTTCGCTGTAACTGCATGTTCATGGATTCCTAAAGAGCAGTAAGCATGCCAAGTTCCTGTTTCTCAGAGAACTCGGTGCCCTGGAGTCGTTATTTGTCGCACATTTGAGAGATGGGCGGGTCTGTACGTAAGCATGAATATCCGCTCAGCGCCAATATCCACGCTGACCAAACAATAACCAGCCGCCGGTTTTGATGAGTTGTTCCGGCTTGGTGGAGCTCTGTGAGGCTTAATCCTATCCGGCAGTGTGGGGACCACTACTTGGCGTAGAAGTCGAGGTGCCGGATAATGTCGTCTTGATCGAACGGCTTTATCACGTAGCCGCAGGCCCCGAGATCAAACATTCGGTTGATGACATCCCTGTTCGCGTAGGCGGTCATCAGAACGGCTTTTGTCTTCTTGCCGAGCTTGGCATTCTTCATGAACCATATCCCGTCATTTTCAGGCATACGGTAATCTACAAGAACGAAATCGTAGGTTTTCTTCTTCACCATTTCGATCCCGCATTTTGCATTATTAGCGCAGCTGACGTCAAAATCGCAGCGCTCAAGCATAGTGGCGAGTGCGTCAAGAAGGTTCTTGTCGTCGTCAAGCACCAGTATGCTCTTCTGTTTGTTCTTTGATGGCATAAACTACGTTCCCAGTCCCAGTGAACCGCAAATTGATTTATAGCAGGGCGCGGCAATATTGTCAAGATTTCAGTATGATCTATTCCCTCGAGAAATCCCAATACTGAAGGGGATTTACATGGGAAGCCGCGTTCTGAAAATGAAATCGATATACATCTGCCACCATGCAGAACCCCAGAGAATCCAGAGCAATGCGGCGAGCGCGATGTAAGGGCCGTAGGGTATCCGGCTCCTCATGCCTCGGTTTCGGCAGGCAATAAGTGTCAGCCCGACGATCGTCCCAAAGAAAGAAGAAAGCACAAGGGTAAAGAGTGCTGCCTGCCAGCCCATGAAGGCGCCGATCGCGCCGAGCAGTTTCACGTCACCGAAACCCATTGCTTCTCGCTTGAACCAGAGCCTGCCGGCGAGTGCGATAGCCCACAGGATTCCGAATCCCACGGCAACCCCGATAGCTGATTTGATAAGAGCCCATGGCAGCGGGGGCAGGGCAGGAAAGAATCTGGAGTTGGTCAGGAAGGTCGCTTCACCATGCAGCGCCGGGACCAAGGCGCTGACAATGAGTCCAACGACCATGCCGCCAATAGTGACGCGATCAGGAATGATTAAATGCTCGAAGTCGACAAAAGTCCCCAATATCAGGCCTGCAGCGGCCAGCCAGTAAATCGGGACAAGTTTCCAGTCTGATACTGCAACAAGCCGCAATGGTCTAGGTCCGTCCGTGTAAGCATACTTCAGCCAGATGAGCAGAAACAACAGGGCCACTAGAAACTCGATCAATACATAGCGGGAAGAAATAGCTTTCCTGCAATTCTTGCATTTCGCTCCCAGCAGGAAGAAGCTGAGCAGCGGGATATTATTGTACCATGCAATTTGATTGTGGCAGTTGGGGCAAAAAGACCGTGGCGCGACGGTTGAGAGTTCGCGGGGTATCCTATGAATGCATACGTTGAGGTAGCTTCCGACACATGCACCCCAGACGAACGAGAGCACTGTTAAGTATGCATACCATGGGAACATATCAAGATAATTCATAAAATCCTAAAGCCGAATTCCGAAACAAGTACGAATCCACAAATCCGAAATCCATGTGCTCCAGGCGATCAGTTCATGTCATTCGGCATGCTGAAATTCGCTTGAGGCTTTGAGATCGGAATTTCTAAGTACTGTAAACTATTCTTTCGAGTGCTTTTCGCATCACCTCTACGGGCGGCTTCTTGCCAGTCCAGATTTCGAACGATCTTGCGCCCTGGTGAAGCAACATGCCAAGTCCATTTGCTGTGTGCGCACCGGCCTGCGCAGCAGCCTTCATGAATACGGTCTCAGGATACATGTATATCATGTCGAATACCAGCTGGCCCTGTTTGAATGCATCGGGAGCCAGCAGGGATTCATCGCTCTTATTCATGCCAATAGGGGTTGCCTGGATGACGAGATCTGCC
>JAUXFM010000101.1 GCA_030622955.1 Lentisphaerales bacterium | reverse complement strand
GGTCTTGTCTTCCTAAGACCGCTTGGCCTCCGACTTCCTTCACCTGTCGTGATTGTCTTGTCCGCGAAAAAGGAAAAGCATCCAACATCGCCAATCGTACCTGCGTGCCGCCCCTTGTACCTGACGTTCACGGCCTGCGCCGCGTCCTCGATCACCATCAACTGCCTTTCCTTGGCCAAGGCCATGATCGGATCCATGTCGCAGGTCATGCCGTATATATGAACAGGCATCAGCGCGCTCGTTGCCGGAGTGATCGCTTCCGCCATATGCTCAGCCGTCACCTGCAGGCTTTCAGGATCAACATCACAAAACACCGGCTCCGCGCCCGTCATCTCAACGGCACTTGCAGATCCGAGGAAGGTAAAGTCCGGGACAACCACTTCGTCACCCACGCCAATGCCGATCGCTCTTAACCCAAGATACAGCGCCAACGTCCCGTTAGGCGCGAAACAGGCAAACCTGGCTTCCATCAACTTCTCGAGTTCGCCCAGGAACGCTGCGCTTTTCGGCCCCTCGGTCAACCAGTTGGTGTCGAAACAGTCCTTCAGTGACTCGTATTCATCAAGCCCGACATAAGGTGCGAACTGTATTACTTTCTTCATCAATTCCTCAAATCTGCCTAGCGCCTGAACTGACGGAATGCCGCCATCGCCATCTTCAAAAGTATCCAGCCGTGAAAGAAAGCCCTGGTCTTACTCTTCCCATAGGGACGCGGCCAATAATGTATCGGGATCTCCGCCGCCTTCAACCCCAATCTCATCGCGCCAAACAACAGTTCGAAATCACCGAACGGATCCTTGATGCCAAGCTGATCCCATCTTGACAGGATTTTCTTGAAATTGCTCTTGTGGATCGCCTTGATCCCGCTCAGAACATCAGTCATATGTTGCCGGAACAATCCGCCAAAAATGAACGAGAAAAACCAGTTACCCACTTGGTTGATAAACGGCATCGCCTCGAATGACAACGGATACACGAAACGTGAACCCTCGACAAACTCCGCACGGCGCAGCCGCAGGCAGTCATAGACATATTTTATGTTCTCAGGAGGAGACGTCATATCGGATTCAAGAAGGATGATGATCTCACCGGCAGCATTCGTGAATCCTTCCCGGATCGCATCGCCCTGCCCCTTACCCGGCTGCCCGATCACCCTGATGTTTCTATCCGGGTACTGTTCCTGCACCCGCTCAATTTCCTCGCGTGTACCATCTATGGAGTGCCCTTCAACGAAAAGAATTTCCTGTTCTTCCGTAAGGCTCGGTATCGCCTTCACGAGCGGTTCGATACATTCCTTTTCATCCCTGCAGGTCAAACAAACCGTCAGGCTCGCCTTCTGATCCAGCGGCGTTGCAGGTAACGGCCGGAAGGTGCTGTAATGATTCAGCTTCGCCCAGTCGAAGAACGGCAGACATCGCCCTATGAGATTGATTACCGGCCCCAGCCCCAACAGGAACAGCGGGCAAAGTAATGATGACGTTTCACTCACGAACTGGAAACCTGATGCGCTCATGTAGCTCTCGATGTCACGCCATGACAACATCGTCTCGTGGCCACCCTTGCGAATCAGCCTGAGACTCTCCGCAAGTTTCAGAAACGGCGTATAGAAATACCTGTGGTTCAGAACGATCACCCTTGTGTCCTTCGAACACAGCCCGCCCAGCTTGCTCAGAAACGTTCCGATATCATCACAAAACCCGAAGATGTCGCAGAGCACAATATAGTCAAACGGCCCATTGATGCCTTCAAGCAAGAACCCTTCGTGAATCTCGTAGGACCCCTCGTTCTTTTCCATGCCCACCGGTTGCACAATAACGCCACGTTTGGGCTGTAGGTCATTCATCCCCGCAACGCATGAACGCTGGAACAGCAGAACATTCTGCCCGGGCGGGATGACAAAACGAAGAAAATCGCGAATGTTCTTGTGGTAGTAACCTGAAAGCAGGAACGACACTAGATAATCCTGTATGATTGGTTCGGGCGATAGAAATTGAACAGCTTAATAAGCTCCTGAATTCCTTCGTCTAATGTCTTCGTCGGCTCAAATCCCAATGCCGCGATCTTATCGAAGTTGATAATGAAATGCCTTACATCCGGATCCGCAAGGTCGGAATTTATGACACTAAAGTCGCAGTGCTTGTTGATGCTGTCCGCCAACTGCTGTTTCGAGAGGTTCATCTGCTCCGACCCGACATTGAACACCTTTCCTTTCATAGCATCCGCATTATCAAGTACCATGAGATATGCCTTGATCGCATCGTCCAAATGCAGGAATGTCCTGACACTCGCAGAATCAAAAAGAATCAATGCCCGTTCCTGTACAGCGCGCATCACGAAATCGTTTGGCAGCAGATCCCAGCGCATGCGGGGCGACACGCCGAAGATTGTGGCAAAACGCAGGGCCACCGTATTCTCCCTTACCATACAGAGCTTCTCCGCTTCATGCTTGGTCGAGGCATAAAGACTCTTGGGGGCGACCTCGGATTCCTCGGTGCAGAGCTCCGTCGACTGACCGTAGATCGAAGTCGTCGACGCATAGATCAGAAGCTGATCTTTCGACAGGTGCGATAGCAGGATCTCGGTGCCTTTCAAGTTTATCATCTGGGCAGAATGCGGGTTGGCCTCGCAAGCCGGGTAGCCACTTATGGCAGCAAGATGGTACACACAATCGTATCCTGCCAAATCAGATGCTTCCACATTGCGTATGTCCTTCTTGATAAACTCAACGTTCGGATACCTGAACAGGAAGAGTGCGGGATCACTCCCATACATGAAGTTGTCGAATATGGTGACCTCGTACCCCTTCTCCAGGAGCGCCTGTGAAAGTCTCAACCCCTTGTATCCACCACCACCTGTAACAAGAATCTTCATCGTCTTCCCTCGAGTAGAACGCGGTTCCAGCTCAATTATAGCTCCAAGTTAGAACAATGCCATAAATCCGTCAATTTCTATCACGCCGGGCGATTTGTCCCACATATACGCCATGTGCCCTCGCCGGGTAGGGACAGCACGCAGAGCCGTCCAATCTCATGCAGGCCGAACGCAAGACATTCCCTCCCGAGACTGCCCAGCATTGACTGCTCGGCAAGCATGGGGTAATCATTCAATAAGAGATCTCAAATGACCCTTGTTGATCAACACAACAAAGAAATAGCCGAAAACCTCGAACATTGGGACCGCAAGCCCCTGCTCAAAAAGATCTATCGCGGCTTTCATGAGACGATAGCTCGAGAATCGGTAGACATACCCGATGCCACAACCGTCGAACTCGGTTCCGGCATTGGCAACATCAAGGATGTCATCCCCAACTGCATCCGAACCGATCTCTTCCCAAATCCCTGGATCGACCAGGTCGAGAACGCATACAAACTATCATTCGAAGACAACAGTGTCGGGAACCTGGTCCTGTTCGACGTCTTCCACCATCTCCGCTATCCCGGTTCAGCCTTCAGGGAATTCAATCGAGTGCTGATGCCCGGTGGCAGGCTCATCCTCTTCGAAATCTATACCGCCAGCACACTAGGCAGTCTTGTCTACGGACTCTTCCATCATGAACCCATTCTTGCGAAGGACAAGATCGAATGGGAAGCCCCCGAAGGATGGTCGGCTGACAAGATCGACTACTATGCCGCTGCCGGCAATGCCGCACGAGTGTTCTATCGCGGCAAATTTGAGGATAAGCTTGATACATGGAAACTTCTGAAGAAGAAACGGATGTCCACCATCTCCTACGTCGCATCCGGCGGCTATTCAAAACCGCAACTCTACCCCACCTTCATGCTGCCATGCATGCGCTTCTGGGACAAAATCTGCAACCTCGCCCCTATCCTCTTCGCCACCCGCCTCCTCGTTGTGCTTGAAAAGACTGAAGGAGGGGGATCCGTCTGATCGGTCAAATCCGACAGATCTCATGCCCCTTACCCCAAGGCTTCGGCGGGGCAGGCCGAACGGGAGACATTCTTCATAAATTCATGCCTTAATCGTCCTGCCTATCTCTTCTCTTCCTCATCCCATCCCTAATAGTCCTGCTTGCCACGCCGACTTATTGCGCCGTAGGCGGGGCACAGTCCGCATCCTGTTCGTCGAAGGGCACACCCACAACATCAGCAATCTGATCCTCAATCGTCCTGATCCGTATCCCCGCCTGCCATTGATGGGTTCTCTGGTTCAGACGATAGAGAATCTTGTTCTTCCCGGCCTGCAGGGTGACGGGCACCTCTTTCGCGGTACGGATTGCCGGTCCGTATTCTATGATCCGGCCCACTTCCTTGCCATTGACCCAAACAACGATATTGTCATCAGCCTGAATCTTCATCATGTACTTGCCGCCCTGCGCCGCATGCACCTCTGTGTATGCGTAGAGCATTGTGTTCGCCTTCGCATTGTAGACGTTGCCAGAAAACATCTTCCCGAAATCCATCACGCAGAAATGATCCGTATGCTTACGGTCGTACTTCTGCCACTTGTGATCTTTTTTTGCGAAGCTATAGGATTTGGCAGGTGTCTTATCTTTCTCTACCGGGCCCTTGTCAAAAACCGACATATATGGCAATGGCCCGAGTATCGACCAGTCATAATCGTACATCAGCACTGTTGTGCGTAATGCGATTTCTTTCCCATCCAGCATCAGGCGACATGACAAGAGGTACTCTCTCCTGTCAAGCGGGCGCGGCAGTTTTGTTTCGCAGGGAAACCTCACCAACCTGTCTTCTTCCCGGACTGTGATTGAGCGCCTGCTCGTCAGCTTCTTACCGTTCGGCAGGTCGAGCGTCGTCAGCAGCAGCGCATCGATCGCGGTCGGGGCATTCTTATGCAGGTGTATCGACACTTCCGGATCCTTCTTATCCCCAATCTTGAGCGTCTCTACCTGCAGACTCATGCAAAGTGGCGGGACATCTTCCGGAATCTCCGACACTTCTGCATGGCCGCCGACGAAAATCTTTTTCGTGCTTTCCTTGATGTCATACCGGTACTTCCGGGTCAACAGGATCTGGTCGATCTTCACGTCATCGTGATAGGTCAGGAATGTGAAGGAGTTCAGGCCGTTCTTCAGCGTTACCGGGCCGCCCCGGAATTCGAACCAATGCCAGATAAATGGTTGCCTGTAAGTATGGCCCAGCAGCCTGTAATCCCGGGTTTCCTCGTTTACAAGCATCTTGACGATATTCGAACAATGCTCTCTCTGCGCTTTGAGTCGTACGTATCCATAATAGCGGCCAGCTCTGGGCGCCATGAAATATAATGTCGCCGCTGCGGGGCGCCTGTCGCCGCCAACATTGTAGAAATCCCCGGCCCGCCTGGCCGGGTCAAAGATATGCTTATCATAATCCAGGGCGCCTATGCCCTCAGGGATGTGAAGATATGCGTGACCCGATGCGCCTTCTTCCTCGCCCACCTGCCAGCCGTAGGTCATAGCATGAAACATCTCCGGTTCCAGTACGATGTCCTCTTTGCCCACCTTCACGGCTTTAGGGTCCTGGCGAAATACACGTTCGCCCGTAATCCTGTCGATCTTGACGGGCAGCTTCTTCACGTGAAGGCTGTGCATCTCTTCACGCGGCAGCAACGACCGGATCTTGAGCGGGGTCGACCATTCCAGCGTGCCTGTTTCAGGATCCCATGCAATGGGCGCTCGATCATTCCGGGTGCAGGCAAAGGTCGTCATGCCTTCCGACATGTAGTTCGGGACCAGTTCCTGGAGATCTGTGGGGAAGCGGCTGTTGTCGATAGCGTACCTTGCTATTGCCGTACGCACATCGCTGAGCCGCACCCTCTCTTTATCCCGTCGTATCCGGCCCGGCCGCGAGATCTGTTTATCGAGCACCCATAATCCTACTGGCAGCAGCAGGACCGCACAGGCTGCCAGCAGCACAATGTTTCTCTTTCTTCTCGATACCACCTTCATGCCTTTCTTAATCGTCCTGCCTATCTTCTCTTCTCTTCATCTTAATAGTCCTGCCCCTAAATGGTCCTGCCTATCTCTGCTTCATCTTGATAGTCCTGCCTTGTTCTTCTCTTCTCTTTCACTCAGGTCTCAGGCCTGCCCCGCACTTTGCGGGGTCTCAGCCCTCATCCCTCACATGGACCCCTCAAGGATCCATGTTCTCCAGCTCCCCCGTCTCCATATCTATCTTGCGATAGAAACAGTTCCTGGGTTGATCTTCGGCGTTCTTCGTGTGGCAGATTCCGCCTGCTATTGGTTTGACCCGGTAAAGCAGCGAATTCTGTTCGCAATTGACATAGATCTCGATCAGCTCGAACCCGTTGCCGGAAGTCTTCCCTTTCTCCCACAGTTCCTGTCTACTGGTGCTCCAGAAGATCGCTCTTCTTTCCTTTATGGAGGCCCTCAGTGCCTGCTCGTTAACGTAGGCGACCAGGATAACCTCGCCGGTATCAATGTTCTGCACTGCTACCGGCACCACATTGGCGCCGCCCGCCCCGACCTTGCAGACCTTCCCGAAATCAAGTTGCAGCTTGTTATCTTCTTCCAGCGAACTCACTTTTTATCCCTCCTGTTCAACATTGTTCACATGATTGTTTGTGAACAGCCCCTATTTGTAAAGCCCTCAATTCCGGCCTTCCGCTGGCCCGGATCTCCAATAATCAACCAATATCCAATTAACCCCCGCAGAGCGCCTTGACCTCTTCCTGTCCATAATGTAATGTGCGGTTAACTTGGGAATTAACCCACGCCAAAAGGAGAAATACGTCATGCGAAAAGTTTTTCTGTTCTCGCTCGCATTATTGATGACAATCGTCATTGCTACAGCGGCAAACACCAAGCTTGGTGGACACGGCACCTATGTGACCGGAGGCGATATTAACGACGCGTCCCTGAATATCGGTGCACAGATCTCCGCTGACATCAACGAAACAGCCACGCTTGAGCTTTCGGCGACGCGTTTCACCGATGCTGACTCACTCGATAATAGCGAACTCGAAGTAACGTCTGTCGCGCTTTCCCTCCTGCTCGGCACAGATGTCGGGGAAGGCATAAGAGTATACATCGGCGGCGGTGTGACTTATGCCGGCATGGATCTGGATATCACCGATGCAGAGTACTATGCCACGCTTGACGGTATGAATGTTGTTGATTGGGCAGCGACGGACAATCTGACAGTCGCCGAAGCCGAGATCCTTCTGACAGCATTCGGTGTATCCGCCGATGTTGAAGTGGAAAACGCTTTCGGATGGCATGTCTGCGGTGGCCTGGTTCTGACAGTCGCTGAGAACCTCGAAGTATTCCTTGAGTACCGCCACAGCTCGACCGAGATCGAGTTTTCGATAACAGAATATGCGCTCTGGCTTGAAACCGGCAGCGTCACCTTGGAAGAAGATTTTGACTATGGCCAGGCCCGCGCCGGCATCAACCTTCTTCTGTAATAGGAGAAGGCTGTAGACGGTTGACTTTAGACCGTAGTAACAAGGGCGGGCAATGATTGCCCGCCCTCTTCTTTCGGGGGAGAACTACCCGCCTCGAGCGCACAACCCATTCTTAATCTTAATCTGGCAGGGCTGATTCTCTGCTGTGCCTTTGTGCCCTGCATGGGTTGTCGGCCGCGCTCGGAACTGCCCGTGATAGCCCGCCAAATACTCCGCATAGTGGTCTCTTCCTGGACATGATTCTTTCCCCCGGAGCAGCAAATGCAAGATAGCTCAGTCTTTCAAAAAAAGCAGCATAAGTGAAGCAAAGAAAGGAGCATGATTGGGCCCGGCCGATCATCCGTAGCTCCCAGCTAACCTACCGCCATGTTCCATTACTGGGCATTTCATATTGGCCAACCGATTCCGATCATGTTAAGAATACCCGAGGATCAGGCATGCAATCAATATGAAGATAACCCATCTCTTACAGCCCCGAATTGATCGCGAATCTCGAGTTCCGAGAACTCCTAGCCCAATTTGAGAAGGAGATCGTCAGACAGCTCCCTGTGTTCACCACCTTCTACAAGATAGAGGTTCTTCGGAAACCCTAGAGCCTGATGAATGATGAGCGGTATTAACAACAGATTCGATCCCATCATACGGCTTGCCGGTGCCATTACCTCCCGCCTGCCAGCGGGTATCAAGTGGCGTATGCGCAAGCAAATAAACGGGCTCGCCACTTCTCTCGTCCGGAACCGCGACATGACTCTTGTCGTAAAGCGTGATGGCCTGATCCTCGAACTGAATCCAAACGACGAGGTCTGTCGCGACATATTCTGGTTTGCTCAGAGAGATACTTGGGAACTTCGCTTCATTACAAAGAACCTGCGCCCTGGTAGCCAGCTTCTTGATGTAGGCGCCAACCTTGGCTACTATTCGATCACCATCGCCCGTGCACTCAAATCCGATTGCACAATACATGCGTTCGAACCTTATCCGGCCAATTTCGATAGGCTCAGATTCAACCTGATGGCGAATAACTACCCATGCGTGAAGCCCCACAAACTTGCTCTCGGTGCAGGTCCGTCAACTATGTTCATGGTCCTTGTCCCGAACAACAGCGGCGGCGCATACGTTTCAAGCGAGTCAAAGACAGGTGCAGAACCAGCGGTCGAGGTGATCGACCTTGACACATTCGCTGCCGAACAAGAACTCACATCGCTCCAGTTTGTAAAGGTCGACATTGAAGGGCACGAAGCCCTGTTCCTTAAAGGCGCCCAGAAGACACTGTCGAACCTGCTTCCCCCGCTCATGATGGAGATCCACCCGGAAAATCTCAAGCGCCAGGGCACAAAGGCTGTCGAACTGCTGGATCAGCTCAAGGAGATGGGTTACACCCGGTTCTTCACGACCGATTACGAGGGGGTGAAGCCTTTCGGCCCCGAATCATTCGACGGCGGCTGGCTCTACCGGAATGTCTTCTGCTTCGGCCCGGCAGACTGCTGGGCCTGACCTTGCCCCCGTTAATGGTGTTGACCCGGAAAATGGTGGGCGATACAAGACTTGAACTTGTGACTTCCACGATGTGAACGTGGCGCTCTGCCAACTGAGCTAATCGCCCGCGAATTGAAGCGGCCCGATGATGGCAAAAGGAAGCACCTTCTGTCAATGCTTTGGCCCTGAAAGCCCTTTTCCGGAATATGCCGGGTAATGGCCGCTATGAACTCGCTTGCCCATCCTTGGGCTACGAAACGACGGATGATCCTGCTTTCGCACAGTCGCAGAGAAATCGAATTCGACTGTACGAGCGCGGCGGAAGAGTGCTCTGAAACTGATTTGTATCGTTATCAAAGGTTACGGGTTGATCTTGTAGTCGGTCACCTGGGCTCTGCAACACCGAGCCAGTGGCTTTCAGCGGTTGGCCGAATGGATCAATCGAGATGACGATGTCTCTGGGCTCGTTGTACTTGTTGAGCAGGAACAGTTGGATCTGCTCTCCCTGCTCGTCCCTACACGCAAAACCGTAGACCAGGGGATCGGTAGTTGAAGATTTCACCATAGATTGCCCCAGGGCCGTTGAAAGCAACTCGAAGCCTTGAGCAATGGGATTAAGTTTGTATCCGTCAGTGGAGTCGAGTAGATGTTTGTCTCGCACCCTCGGCCATTGCGTATTCCAGAGGCAGGCCATGTCGTAGTTCCCAAGACACAAATCTTGCAGGAACTCGACCATGACCAAGCTGGCCATGAACTTATCGAAGCCCTGGAGCTTCTGCCCCAATCCCCATTCGTTGTTTGCAAACATCAAGTTGGGGAATCCAGCCTGTCGTGCAGCCCGGCGAAGGCGATCAATATGCTCGCTGTAGGCATAGCCACGATCTCCGACGACCAGGAGGTGTTCCGGGTGCGGGATGGGGCTTTCGCCAGGGGCACCCTGGCGCTGTTTTGCTGGGGCTCGGACCGGGTCCGGTTCCGGCGGATGCGGATGGCGCCG
>JAUXFM010000097.1 GCA_030622955.1 Lentisphaerales bacterium | reverse complement strand
TGTTGCAGGCAGCAGCCGCCAGAGCTTCGGCGAGTCCATCACTTCGGTAATATTGCGATCAAGAAGGGCCTCATCCTGCAGATACCGGAAGAAGATCTTTATCGATACTAATCGTCTGGAAACTGAGCTTACGCTGAGCCCTCGCTCCCGCTCTCCTGTCAAGTAGTCCAGTATGTGTTTCCTTGAGACCTTATTGATGGAGCGAATCTTGCTAATCTTCAGTGCCTGAATAAAACTCCGCAGATCTGATTCATATGCTTTACGAGTGTTCTCGCTCAACCCACACTCGAGCGTGACGTGATCCAGAAATTGAGAAACAAGGGCATCCATTAGCGATGATCTACTTGCATTCGGGCGGCAGATTCTTGAACGCATCAGCATTCGCCGGGATCGGCCCAGCATCAAAACCAGCACTGGCAATATGATGCTCGAGATTCTTCACCGCCACCTGCATGCTATTGTAGGTAATAGTCACTTTCCGCCTCGGAATATCGAAATATATCAGGGGGCGCAAAGGTTTAGCCTTAATATCGGGCATTATCCCTGCAACAGGCAGCAGTTTCTTAAGGATTATCTCTTCACATTTCCTGTTCTTCAGGCCGGGCACATCTATCTCTGCTGTCCGTACATCCCGCCTTCTACAGCCCGTAGAACCACAAATGCAGAGAAGAATTCCAAGAAATATGATTCTTTTCATTGGGACTCATTTTACGTCACCCCTTCCTCCAAGTACAGCAATATCACGGGCTAGGAACCACCTGCAGCACTGCGGAAGACATCCAGCAGACCACCGCATCGCCATAGCAATAACCAACAATCGCTTCTTTTCTTGATAATACGTTCAAAAGCAGCAATAAAGTAGTCCGTCAATTGTAAGGAGATATTCGATATGAACAGTGAACAGATCAAGAAGGGGTGGGAACGTGCCCCGCATAGAAGCCTCCTCCGTGCAACAGGCGTCACATCGGAGGATTTTAACAAACCTTTCATAGGTGTCTGCAACTCGTTCGACGAGATTATTCCCGGACACGTCCACCTTGACAAGGTAGCCAAGTTGATCAAGAAGACCATCCGCCAGGCGGGTGGCGTACCTTTCGAGTTCAACACCATAGGCATATGTGATGGTATCGCCATGGGACATCCGGGGATGAAGTACTCCCTGCCCAGCCGCGAGCTAATAGCTGATTCCGTCGAGGCAATGGTACGTGCGCACTGTTTCGATGCACTTATCTGCATACCGAACTGCGACAAGATCGTGCCAGGCATGCTGATGGGGGCCCTGCGGGTTAATATACCGACAATCATGGTCAGCGGTGGCCCGATGGCCGCGGGCAAGCTCCCCGACGGCAGAGTTGTCGACCTGATAAGTGTATTTGAAGGTGTAGCCACACATGACAACGGCAAGATCAGTGACGATGAACTGCTGGCTATAGAGAAAAACGCCTGCCCGGGCTGCGGATCCTGTGCGGGCCTGTTCACGGCGAATTCCATGAACTGTCTTTGTGAGGCCCTTGGCATCGCACTGCCCGGCAATGGCTCCGTCCTTGCTACTGACCCCAAACGAAACAAGCTCTTTCGTGCTGCAGCAAAAAGAGCTGTAGAAATGGCCAAGGCAGGTGGACCAGTCCCAAGGAAACTCGTTACGTTGGAGTCGATCGACAACGCATTCGCACTCGACATGGCAATGGGTGGCAGCACAAACACGGTCCTTCACACACTTGCGATCGCGCATGAGGCGGGTGTCGAATATGACCAGGAACGAATAAATACCATCTCCCAGAAATGCCCCAATATCTGCAAGGTATCACCATCCTCCAATTTTCATATGGAGGATATCGATCGTGCAGGTGGAGTGAGCGCGATCATAAAGGAAATAGCCGGCATCAAGGGACTGATCAACAAGGATTGCCTCACTGTCACGGGCAAAACAATATGGAAGAACGTTGCACGAAGCAAGGTGACCGATCGCGAGGTAATCCGCACGGTTTCTGAACCCTATAGTGCCGATGGTGGCCTGACAATTCTACGCGGAAATCTCGCCACTGACGGCGCTGTTGTCAAGAAAGCAGGTGTTGCCGCCAACATGCTGAAATTTGAAGGAACGGCCGTTATCTTTAATTCGCAGGAGGAAGCCTGTGATGGCATTCTTGCCGGCAAGGTCAAGGCAGGAGACGTGGTCGTCATCAGGTACGAAGGACCAATAGGCGGACCTGGAATGCAGGAAATGCTGGCACCCACTTCATACATTATGGGACAAGGCCTCGGCGAAAGCGTTGCACTGATAACCGATGGCAGATTCTCGGGCGGCACAAGAGGCGCCTGCATTGGTCATGTTTCTCCCGAAGCTTCAGAGGGTGGCCTAATAGCCCTCTTGAAAGATGGAGACAGAATCAAGCTCGACATACTGGCGCGGGCACTGGACGTTTCGCTCTCCGATGAAGAAATAGAGCGCAGACGATCAACATTTGTCCCGCCACCACGCAAACCTGCGGGCGGCTATCTCGCACGGTATGCCAAGATGGTCCAGAATGCTGGGAAAGGGGCTATTGTCTCTTAATGCGAGTCGCCTTCCGGACAATTGGGTGTCGTCTTAATCAAGCTGAGACAGCCAGGATCGCGGCACAGTTCGAAGCAGTCGGCTACGAAATCGTTCACAATACTGATGATGCTGATATCTGCATCATCCATGGATGTGCCGTAACCGAAGTGGCGGAGAAGAAATGCGCCAGGCTTGCCCGTTCACTCAAACAAGGTAAGCGCCAACCAATAGTTGTGCTGGCAGGATGCATTGCAGAGGTCGGCAGCAAGAAGCTGCTGAGCAGCAGCGAAGCTGACCTGTCAATCGGACAAGCTGACAAGTTCTCCATACCCGGGATCCTCGCTACACGCCTCGGACTGGACACCAAGGCTGCTCACTCCACAGAGTCCGACATTCTAACGCCCAAGTTCTTCACCACAAGGGCCTTGATCCCCGTTCAGGACGGATGCAACTTCAGATGCAGCTACTGTATTGTACCTGAAGCAAGAGGCAATCCTGCAAGCAGGGCTTCCGTAGAAATCCTGCAGGAAGCAGAGCGGCTGGCCGATGCGGGCTATCGCGAGGTCGTGCTCACAGGAGCCAATATCGGATGCTATACAGATAGCGGGTTAAGCCTGCTTCATCTTCTCGAGAAAATCGAAAGTATCCATGGAATAGAGAGGATCAGGCTCAGCTCAATTGAACTCTCCACAATAGAGGCCGACATAGCCACTTACATGCGATCATCAGAAAAACTCTGTCGCTATCTACACATCCCGCTCCAGAGCGGAAGCGACAGAATACTCACATCAATGAGAAGACGCTACGATACTACGGCTTACAGGCGGGCAATTGAGCAGATCCTCGCAAACAACACACCAGTGGGTTTGGGCACAGATGTGATTGTAGGGTTCCCCGGTGAAGACCATGCAGCTTTCGCTGAAACAGTGAGTTTTGTGAAATCCCTGCCTTTTTCAAATTTACATGTGTTCCGGTACAGCAAAAGACCCGGCACCGTTGCGGCGGAGATGCCCAACCATATCCAGGAACAGGAAAAGAAGAATCGTTCAAACACCGTTATGGCGCTGGGCCAGGAACTCAAGCGGACATTCGCAGCGCAATTCACAGGAAAGTCCGTCTCGCTCCTCGTTGAAAAGGTTTCTGATAAGGGCCTGGCATCAGGCTGGACGGGTGAGTATGTAGAGGCGGCCATCTATGGTGAGGATCTCAACGCCAACCAGATCATAACGTTCGAACCGACCTCACTATCGGATACCATCCTACAGGGCGAAGCCCCATCCAAATAGGCATCAGCCACCGACCATCAACCACTCCCACCCCTTTTCTCTTGCATAACTTCTTGGCATGGTGTGAAATGCAACATTCTCGAAAAAATGGAGCACAATATGCGTTTATCCAAAGATGGAGTCAGCACGTTGCGGGATGACCCGCAGGAAGCCGAGCTTGCAAGCCACAAGTTGATGCTGCGTGCCGGCATGATCAAGAAGCTCAGCAGTGGCCTTTACACCTTCATGCCTCTTGGGCTACGCGTTCTCCGAAATGTCGAACAGATCATTCGTGAGGAAATGAATCGAGCCGGCGCGGTGGAAATACTCATGCCGGCCCTTCAGCCCCGCGAAATATGGGACCGGTCTAACCGATACGAGGTGATGGGCGATGGCATGTTCAAGATCAGCGACCGCCAGCACCGCGAAATGGTGCTCGGCCCCACTCACGAGGAAGTCATTACTGAAATCATATCGAATGAAATCAAATCATATCGACAGCTCCCCCGCACCCTTTACCAGATCCAGACAAAATATCGTGATGAAATCCGCCCGCGTTTCGGCTTGATGCGGGCTAAGGAGTTCATCATGAAAGACGCCTACAGTTTTGATGTCGGATGGGACGAGGCCGACACCAGCTATGATGCAATGTATAATGCCTATGGCAAAATCTTCCGCCGCTGCGGCCTGCGGACAAAGATAGTGGAAGCTGATACGGGCCCAATGGGCGGGAATAGGTCGCATGAATTCATGGCCCTTGCCGATGCCGGCGAAGATGGCTTACTCGAGTGCCCTTCCTGCAGCTATGCAGCCAACGTGGAGCGCGCCGAGCGTGGTGCCGCTGAACCCAAACTGTTCCCTGACAACGAAAAGGAAGCGGAGCCGGTCTCGACACCGGGCATGCGTACAGTTGAAGAAGTCTCCACTTTCTTCAAATCCTCACCTGACCGTCTGATAAAGACACTTATCTACCTTGCTGACGATAAACCCATCGCCGCGCTCATTCCAGGCGACAGGACAATGAATGACATGAAGCTTGCCCGTGCAGTAGGCGCCGAAACACTTATCCTGGCGAATGAGCAGACCGTTCTCGAGGCAACAGGTGCGCCGGTTGGTTTCGCAGGTCCGTCAGGTCTGGAGCTCCCCATCTATGCCGACATGACCCTCAAGGGCTACAAGGGCGCTTTAACGGGTGGCAACCAGGCAGACACACATTTCATCAATATTGATCTTGAGCGTGATGCAACAATTGAAGCTTTTGCTGACCTTGCATTCGGAGAAACAGGCGATCCCTGCCCGCGCTGCAACGACGGCAAGCTTGTCGCCATGCGTGGAATAGAAGTCGGCCACGTTTTTAAGCTCGGCACGAAATATGCCAAGAGTTTCGATGCCACATTCCTTGACGCGGAAGGCAAAGAGCAGCTCGTTGTTATGGGATGCTACGGAATCGGGGTTTCAAGAACGCTCCAGGCTGCGGTAGAACAGAATTATGACAAACATGGCATTCTCTGGCCTATGTCCCTTGCACCTTACAAAATCACCATGCTTGGCCTGCAGCCTGACGATGAAGAAACCATGCGAATCTGCGACAATATAGTTGATGCATTCAGATCTTCGGGTGAAGAGGTTCTCTTCGACGAGCGCGATGAACGACCCGGCGTCAAATTCAAGGATGCAGACCTTGTGGGCTGCCCCATCAGAATAGTCGTCAGCAAGAGGTCACTTGAAAAGGGCGCAGCCGAATTGAAATTGCGCTCCTCGGAAGACTCGGAATTCGTTCCGATTGCCGACATTCACGAGAGAGTCATGTCGATTATTAACAAGGAAATGCAGAATTGAGAGGTAGGCGATGACCAAAAGGGAACTGGTGGTTCGGATATCGAAGAAAACCGGAATAATTCAGCAGGACGTTTACGTCGTGGTACAGAAGACACTGGACTACGTTATGGAAAGTCTGATTGCAGGCGAGAATGTTGAGTTCAGGAACTTCGGTGTATTCCAAATCAAGACACGTAAAGCCAGGATTGGCCGTAATCCAAACAAGCCTGACTCCACTGTACAAATCCCCCCCCGCAAGGTGGTAAAATTCAAGTCGGGCAAGAAGATGAAGGAATTGCTGGCGCAATCCTGACGCTGTCATGGGGACAAACAAACAAAGCTTCTCTGCCCCTCGTGGTATGCGGGATTTCTATCCCGAAGACATGCCCTTGCGTAACGCTGTATTTGCTGCATGGCATACTGCAGCCGGTCAACACGGATTTCAACAATACGATGCCTGTGTGGTAGAAACTCTCGATCTACTCAAGAAAAAGAGCGGGGACGAGATCATTGGACAGATCTATGATTTCACCGACAAGAGTGATCGCGAGCTGGCGCTTAGACCAGAAATGACCCCCAGCCTCGCCCGCATGGTCGCAGCTCGGCAAAATGCGCTTAGATTCCCCCTGAAATGGTATTCTATCGTCCAATGTTTCCGATATGAACGAATGTCCAAAGGCAGAAAGAGGGAGCATTTCCAGCTGAACCTCGACATCATCGGCGAGAATTCTGTCCTGGCTGAAGTGGAAGTGATCTCTGCAGCCACTCGGGCGCTTGAATCGCTCGGGCTCGGCCCTGATGATTTCTGCGTTCATGTAAGTAGCAGGGCGCTCCTCACGGACCTGTTGCTCAAGCTCGATATTCCCGCTGACCACCATCCGGCAACGTTCCTCGCGCTGGACAAGCTCGGCAAGATCAGTAAGGAGGCAACATCTGAGCTCTTGCTCACCTCCGGCCTCGATCGATCGCACGTGGAATCCGTGCTTTCATTACTCGCGATCAAATCACTTGACGAGGCTAATAACATTCTTGGAGCGCCAACGCCAGCTTCGATGAGGCTTTCCGACTTCTTCCAATTCATGGAATCCTATGGCCTGTCCGACAGGGTGGCTTTCGATATCTCCATAGTCCGGGGGCTGGCCTACTACACGGGCATCGTTTTCGAAGCGTTCGACAGATCAAAAGAGCTGCGCGCCATATTTGGGGGCGGTCGATACGACAATCTTCTCGGCGATATCGGCGGAAACCCAGCAGGCGGCGTGGGACTGGGGTTCGGCGACGTTGTGCTTGCCGAGCTGCTCACAAACAAGAACAGCAGTATCGGTGTACCAAACACGGCAGATACCGGAGTTGGCTACATGAGCGAGGAACAGAAACCTGCAGCAATCTCCCTGTCGCTCTCACTGCGCCAAGAGAATATCCTTGTCGATCTTGCTCTTCATCCCGAAAAGGCCAAGACCTTCTTTTCTCGTGCAGATAGATCAGGATTTCAGCAAGCCATTTTCATTGGGCCGGACGATGTTGCCAGCGGCACTGTACGGGTGAAGAACCTGAAGACCGGAGAGCAACAGCAAATGGACTTGGCCTGACGCTCCCCCCTCAGCGCTCCTCGCTGGACTTCTTCTTCGGCACGTTCACCTTAATATGAAGTTCACGCAACTGCTGAAGCGACACCTCGTTAGGTGCATTCATCATGAGATCCTGCGCTCTTTGGTTCATTGGAAACGCTATGATTTCACGTATATTCGTCTCTCCTGCGAGCAACATGACAATTCTGTCAATACCAGGGGCCAGTCCAGCGTGCGGTGGTGCGCCCATCTTAAAGGCACGGATCATACCACCAAATTTGTCGTCGACCTCATCGGATGAGTAGCCAGCAATATCAAATGCCTTGTACATGATGTCATCCCGATGATTTCTTATCGCACCACTCGAAAGTTCTGTCCCATTACAAACAATGTCATACTGCTGTGCCAACACTGCCAAAGGGTCGCCAGCATCGAGCGACTCCATGCCACCCTTAGGCATCGAGAAAGGATTGTGCGAGAACATCACCCGTCCTGTCTCCTCATCAAGCTCGTACATCGGAAAATCCACAACCCAACAGAACCGGTATACTCCCTGTTCCACAATGTCGAGATCATCCCCAAGCTTCACTCGGATTGCCCCTGCAAGTTTGGCAGCAACATTCTTCTTGTCGCAAACGAAGAAGACTACGTCGCCCGTTTCAACATCACAACGCGACACGATGCCGGCAAGCTCCTCCTCACTCAAGAACTTGGCTACCGGTCCTTTCACCATCTCTCCCATCCAGACAAGGTAGGCCAATCCCTTCGACCCAAGAGATTTTGAATAATCGACCAACTTGTCAAAGAAGCTCCTCGGCTTGTCCGATATGCCCTTGACGGGGATCGCCCTTACAACTCCCCCACTATTCACAGCCTTCTTAAAGGTTTGGAATCTGGATTCCGCAAAGAGATCAGAGACATCCCTGATTTCAATCGGGATCCTCAGATCAGGCTTGTCAGACCCATACTTCGTCATGGCCTCTTCATATGGAATCCTCGGAAATGGCGGATCGGTCACCTCAAGATCGGAAAACTCCTTGAACAGCCCCGCCAATACATCTTCAATAACAGCAAATACATCGTCCTGAGTCGCGAAGGACATCTCAATATCGAGTTGGTAATGTTCACCAGGCGACCTGTCGGCCCTGGCATCTTCGTCCCTGAAGCATGGTGCGATCTGGAAATACTTATCGAACCCTGCGACCATGAAGAGCTGCTTGAACTGCTGTGGCGACTGGGGTAATGCATAGAACTTACCGGGATGGCACCTGCTGGGAACCAAGAAATCCCGGGCACCTTCCGGCGAGCTGCTGGTCAGTATCGGCGTCTGCAACTCGTTGAACTCATGCTCGCTCATGCGCCGCCTTATGCTTGAAATAACGTGGGACCGCAGAACAATGTTGTCATGCATACGCTGACGACGCAGATCAAGAAACCTGTACTTCAGCCTGAGCTCTTCCGGGCCATCTTCCTCTCCTGCAAGGTGCAGAGGCAGGGGATCAGCCGGCGCTTCAATGTTGAATTCATCCGCAACGACCTCTATCTCGCCAGTTGGCAGGCTGGTGTTAATCGTTTCGGCATCCCTCTTGACAACCTGACCCGTCACGGTAATGACGCTCTCAGGTCTGATCTTGACGCAGGCATCGAAGAAATCCCTGTCAGGATTAATAACCACCTGCGTTAGCCCATAATGGTCACGCAGGTCAATGAATAGCAGCTGACCATGGTCGCGTTTCCTGAAGACCCAGCCGGACAGACGGACAACGTCAGAGACGTTCTGAGACCTCAATTCTCCGCAAGTATGTGTGCGATATGGATGCATTGCCGAAGTACGATAGCTGCAATGTCTGTCAAAGTCACAAGAAAAATGGCTGAAGTTGCGTGATTTCCTCCGGAATACGGGATAACGGGGATCAAGCGACACTATTCCGTAATCGTGACGATCGTACCGACGCCACAGAGGTTGAACACCTGCTCGACTTCCTTATTCTTCATGCGTACGCAGCCGGCGGTCACTGACTTGCCAATCGACGATTCGTCCCATGTGCCATGAATGCCATAGCCCTTAACATCTGCTGTATCACCTGTTGCCTTCAACGCCATCCAATGCGTACCCAGTACATTCTCCTTGTCGCCGTAAGGAATGCTCTTGCCATCAGGACACCACCATACCGGTTCGGGTATCCTGTCACTCACAACAAATGTCCCCACTGGTGTCTTGCCAAACTCGCCCGTACCAACCCTGTACCGCTTGAAGAACTGACCATTCATGCTGACGATCATGTCATTGCAGGTCTTGCTAACCAATATGGAGAACTTGCCAGAGAGAACCCTTAAACGATCGCCCACCCTGATCCTATGGGGATTAGTGATATTATTGCTCTTCTGAAGAAGCTCCTTTGTCGTGCCAAATTTCCTGGCAATCCTCTCAAGTTTGTCACCTGGCTGAATCATATAATCAACTTTTTCCGGCATAGACCTGGGCGTGGTAACGAGGAGCATATTGACCTTCCCCAGCTTCTTCTCGGCCCTTTCTCTATCCCCATCATTAGCGGCCAGTTCAAGAGCCTGCATGTATTTATCACGCGCATCAAGGCAGGATCCCGCCTCCTCCAACTTGGCCCCGGCAGAGATCAGCGGCAGGAAGCTGGTAGACGATTCCTGGGATTCTTCAACAGTATCTACACGTTCCGCAACCTTCTCATTCTCACCACCGAGCCGGTTCGTGCGCGCAACAATAATGCGATAGACAATGAACGCTATAACTGCAAGGGCAAGAACCAGTATCAACCAAGGCTTCCGATTTGGCGTCTGAAAATCGTCGAAATCTCTTACCTTGAAGTTGCTATCCATTAGATTGGACTCCCGCCTGACC
>JAUXFM010000190.1 GCA_030622955.1 Lentisphaerales bacterium | reverse complement strand
GATTTCAAAAAAGGCGAATTGGCTACCCGATTTGATGGCTATGTCCACGGGGTGCGTGGTGCCCGGCACAATCCACTCGATATGAGCGGTTTTACCCTGCGCCTCGGCGAACTGGGCAATACGATTGGCCATAAAGCGGTGACCAGGGCTTCCTCGTCCTCGGGGTCGCGAATAGTCCTTGCCCAGTAGCTCGCATGTCTTGGGCTGGAGCTCAATGATGAGCAGGTTCTTGCTGCCAACGCGCAGTTCTTCGAAGACGGCCAGTTGTTGCTTTTCAATCTCCTCCCGAATTCTCTTCTGTGCGGAGAATGGAACCGCACCCATCTTCTCGAACAAGCGGACCACGGGAGTGAAGGGGTTCTCATAACATATCTTCAGCAGCTGCAGGGCGGCATCGCTTAACCCCGGACGGGTTTGCTTGGCTGTACGTTCTTTCTGGTTTTTCTTCTCGGCTGAGAGTTTGGCCAGAGCCTTCTTCACTTCGGGGAGTTCGCTGAGCCGTTTGCCCGATACAAATGGATGTGTATCGTATCGTTTCGGCAGACTTCGGCATGGCGGCATGTAATCAATCTTACCTGCCATGGTATGAGGCCAGGGCCCGACCTGTTTTAATAAACATTCACCCGGCGCCAACGAGCCGATCCGCAACTCTCCATTAGGCGGGAGCATCAGCGTCCTGCTTGCCTGGTAGATGCTCTCTGCATCATTCATTCGGAATATGAAGTAGTCGGTGGCATTGCTCAGTACGAACCGTGAAGCGGACCGCAGATCCGTGATTCCCACGCAGACCGATATTCCAAATTCCCTGCCCTGCTTAAAACACCGTGAAACCGGGCACATTCTATCCGGGAACATCCCTTCGGCCTCCGCACTGATGTCACTGTCTGCCTCATCGATTACGAAGAACACCTCCGTCGCATCTACCCTATGTGATCTGTGCGCCCTGCCGTAGAGAGTCCGTGCCAGGATAATGTCCGTGAAGAACTGCCTCGCCCAGCTTGGATCCATATTGGGCATTGAAAGGATGACATTATGGCCCTTGGCGATAATATCCCGTTCGGTCAGGAAGCCCTGCGATGCGTCGAACGTGGTCCCTGAAGCAAGTACGATCGCCTCAATCTGCTGCCGGGCAGACCGGGAATAGTCGCCCTTCGAGGACCACAGTGTGTCCCTGCCGGCATTCAATACATCCAGCAGGAGCCCAAACGTCGGCCAGATCAGTCGGTTGGCTGGATGAGGATTCAGCAGTGCAAGCAGCCACCGCAAGAGCATCACGACCGTCGCCCAGGAGGCCTTCAGCCCAGCCCTGGCGCAGAAAAGCGTCGCAAGGATGTTTATCCAGATGTTGGGCGGCATGCCGATCGGAGATTCCAGAGAAAGCCGCAAGGAAGTGTGCACATCAAACACCCGGAACCCATACAAGTCCTTGAAGTCGCCGTAGTCGTTGCCCTTCCTGTCGAAAGTAATGATCGACTTCTTCCTATACGGATGTGCCTTGCCGAACTCGTGAATACCCTTTTGAAGGACCCTCAGACAGGTCGTTTTGCCGAATCCTGTTAACCCGGCTGCGATGACGTGCAGTGGCCTGTCGAAGCACACCCCGAAAGAAATGTCCGGCTTGTCCAGGAGAGTACCCAGACACACATCAGGCTGCCCCCTCTCATACAACTGCGTGGACTCATCCGGCGACCTGTGAATGTAATCAGGAAAATCGATCTGACGTTGTATGTCCGGTTCTATATCGAAAAGCAAAAGCTCGCACATGCCCTCTGATAGCATGTTCTGCTCTGCCTCGAACTTCACGTCTTGCCAGTGATCGTCCTTATCCAGGCCGTATCGTTCGATCTTGGCCAGCAGTTCCTGTCTGAATCGGCCCATGGCTATTACTCCCGGGTAAAGAAAATGGACAGCAACGCCTCTTTGGCCATGTGTTTCTTGGCACATGCAGGACATCTCCAAACACCATCAGAACCAAGTCTGCAATGTTTCAAGCAACACAACATTCCGCACTCACACAGTTTGGCCTGCTTCAAAAGGACGATGCCATGCGTAGGTCGTTCGCGCCGAAAGAAGGAAAACTTAGGATGGCGGCATTGGTCGCAGATCCCGACGTGGCGCGGCGGTCTCGCCATCCATTGCAGTGGCGACCAGATCGCGCCGCCCACGGTCTGGATCGATGTGCTGCTGCGCTGTGAAACGACCGACCCGTCGGGCATTCTGATGCGGGTTTCCTCCATGCTGATTTCCAGTATGACCTCACCGGTCATGTCGCGGATTTCAGTGATCGTGGTCTTCGTGGTATTGCGATTAGGGTGTAACTGAGCCATATTGAGTTCTACTCCATTCCGAGTGCCTTAAGGATCATTTTCAGAGCGTGCCAAATCACCCTGAATACTACAGACGCTGCTGCCAGCGCCACAGCCGCTATCGTGGCCCAGATAAGAATCTGTACGCCTGACCGTGTGACGTTTCCGATGAAGATGGAAAACTGCTGAAGTTTGTTGCTGATGCTGTTTAGACTCATGACTGCTCTCCTTGCTTGCGTGACTGCAGGAACCGTAGTTACTGTGTGACCGCACAAGTGTATTATCCTGCATTGGGACAGGGGCGCGAGCCACTTCACAGTGATTTTCGTCTGACATAAGCATGAAGGACGTTTTACCGAAGGCTGCTACTTCGAAATGCCACGTTTTGCAGGGGAACATGAAGAAGGCGGCAGGCTCACATGGAGGTCTGCCGCCTTCTATCGGATTGCTTGTACTGCTCGGTATCAGTGTTCGTTGTTCTTGTCGATAGGCATCCGATTGATCCAGAGCCACGTTCTTTCCCGGCGCCACCGGAGGGCATATCCGCCTCCCCTTCTGGTCTCGATGAATCGTTCGTCCTTATGCTTGTGTGCGTTTCGGATAGCGCAGACCCGGGCGGCGAGAACATCATGGCGCCAAAGAGACTCATAACCAGTTAGTTCGGCGATCTCTGCTGGCGTTAGGAATTCTCCTGGGTTCAGTTGGAGGGCCTGAAGGATAGCCAGGCCGACTTTGCCTATGCCGGGCCAT
>JAUXFM010000075.1 GCA_030622955.1 Lentisphaerales bacterium | reverse complement strand
CTTCGCCGGAAACATCACGGGTTATCGATACATTCTCAGTCCTGCGCGATATTTTATCGATCTCGTCGATATATATGATTCCCATCTCGGCCTTCGCGATGTCATAGTTTGCCGCCTGTATGAGGCGCAGAAGAATGTTTTCAACATCTTCCCCGACATACCCGGCCTCAGTAAGCGTCGTAGCATCCGAGATGCTGAACGGCACGTCCAGCATGCGCGCCAGCGTTTGGGCCAGCAAAGTCTTGCCGGTACCTGTAGGACCTATCAGGAGAATATTGCTCTTCTCAATCTCAATACTTGAATAGGGACTCTCTTCGGAAAAATGCAGCTGCTGTGTCAATCGTTTGTAGTGATTGTATACGGCAACAGAAAGCACTTTCTTAGTATGCGCGTGTCCTACAACATGCTCGCCGAGGAACGACTTGATTTTCGCGGGAGGCGGAACCTTCAGCCCTGAAGCCCTCGCCTCTTCTGCGCCCTGCTCTTCCACGCAAATAATGGAATTGCACAACTCGACACATTCATCACATATGTTAATGTCCGGCCCAGCCACGAGGTGCTTGACCTCGCCCTGCGCCTTCCCACAGAAAGCGCACTTACTTTTAGATTCCTTCCCCGACATTACTGGCTCCTACTTCCTTTTCGACACCTTCTTCTCAAGATCCTTGCGACTGATTACTACTTCGTCGACCAAGCCATACTTCTTCGCTTCTTCTGAAGACATGAAGTTATCCCTGTCAGAGTCTTTTGCAACCGTCTCAAAGCTCTTGCCTGTATGCCTGGCCAGAATCCCGTTGATGCTGTCCTTAAGCCTGAGTATTTCCTGCGCCTGTATATTGATGTCTGATGCCTGGCCCTGCACACCACCCCAGGGCTGGTGGATCATGATACGGGCATTGGGCAATGCATATCGCTTCTTCTTGGCGCCGGCAGCCAGCAAGACTGCGGCCATGCTTGCCGCCTGGCCAACGCAGAATGTTGCGACGCTGCACTTGAGGTACTGGATTGTGTCGTAGATAGCCAAGCCTGCAGTAACTGAGCCGCCCGGGCAGTTGATATAGAGGTTTATATCTTTGTCCGGATCCTCTCCCTGCAGAAAGAGCAACTGGGCAATGATGAGGTTGCTCACGTCATCATTGATTGCCATACCAATGAAAACGATCCTGTCCTTGAGCAGTCGGGAATAGATATCGTAAGCACGCTCGCCACGTCCCGTCTGTTCAACTACCATAGGAACCAACATCTGGTTCATTTCTTTCATACTGTGTCTCCGTGCAAGGTTCAATGTTCAGGGTTAAAATGCTCCACTTTGCGCTAGCTCCTATGCGCCAATTTGAGATCCCACATCAATCGACCAATCTCAATTCTCAAATTTCTACTGTCCGGGCAAGTAAAGCCAAGGCTCACAAATGCATCTATCGCAAGCAGATTGACTTACATATACAGCAAACAGTGCTTCTATTTAAGTCTATACTAACAACAACCTTCAATTGCTCGTTAACTGACAACTACTTAATCTTCGCATGTTCCACGACGAAATCCAACGCTTTCTCGCAGCGTATGTCATTGCGGATTCTGTCCATGGAATTGCGCTTCTCCAGTTCACCTTTCAGCCGGTCAACGGTCATGCCATACCTAGCTGCCAAGCTTTTCATATGCTCGCCAATCACTGCATCCTCAATCTCGACCTTTTCCTCGTCCGCGACACGTGTCAGGATATACCCTAGCTTTATCCGCTCAACTGAAGCGCGCGTCGCTTCACTGAGGATTTCATCCTTATGCTTCTCTATCTCCTCTTGAGGTATGCCTCGCATCGCATTTTCTCGAATGATATTCTGGGCAGTGGCGCGCGTTTCGTCCTGCAGTTGCGAATCAGGGATCTCTATCTTTGAGCCCTTTATCAGCTGCTGCGACAACTCGTTTCTTATGCGCTGCCGTTCTTCCTCAACTGCAGATTCAGAAAGCTGGTCGCGAATCTTCTCGCGCAACGCCTGTTCTGAATCGACCTCGTAGTTCTTCAGGAATTCCTCGTTCATCTCAGGCGGCTGCTTCTCACGGATCCCCTTGACGGTGACCTCGTATTCCGCTTTCCTCCCCGCCATCTCCTTAATGTGGTGGTCATTAGGGAACTCGATTGAGAGCATCTTCGTTTCACCAATGCCGGTGCCGATCAATCCTGTCGAGAAGCCCGGCAGAAACTCCGGCTCGCTCATCAACGCCATGAAGTCCTTGCCCTCTCCTATTCCGGCGCAACCCGGTGCAATCTCTCCCACAGGTGTTCCGTCAGATGTCCCGGCATAATCGATCTTCACAAGATCGCCATCCTTGACCCCACGATTATCAACATCATCAAAGCGCGAGGCAGAATCCTTGATGCGATCAAGTGTCTTCTGAACATCATCTCCAGAGACTTCCGACTTCTGCTTCCTGACCGTCAGCTTCTTGTATTTAGGGGTCCTGAACTCGGGCGGAATGTCCAGCGTGAAGCTAAATGTAAAAGGAGCACCTTTCTCCAGCTTGACTTCTTCTACCGCAAGAATGGCGACGGGCGAGACTTTCTCCTGCACACAGGCCTCCCTGCAATAGATGGGAACAAGCCTGTCCTTGGCATCCTCGATTATCTTGGTCTGAAACTTCTTCTCGATCAGTTCTGTAGGTGCTTTCCCTTTCCGGAATCCCGGGATTTTTGCCTCCGAAACATAGGCATCAAGGATCTTTTCGTATTCAGGACCGACCTTGTCCTCCGCCACCTCTACAGAGATGATCCGGCGACATGCGCCCTGCTTCTCCACCCTAGTCTTAATGACATCTGCATTCTTCGCCATTTTACATACTCCAAATTAGAATAAACACGCGCAATACCCTAGCCAACTCAGGCTGAACCTCAAGCCTGATCTTTCATGGTCATAAGGAATTCGGCATTCGTCTTGGTCTTTTTCAGCTTATTGACGAGCAACTCCATCGCTTCAACGGGCGGAATTCCCTTAACTGCACGCCGCAAGATCCATATCTTGCTCAGCTCGTCAGGATGCAGAAGCAGTTCTTCCTTACGAGTCCCCGATTTCTCGACGTTGATCGCAGGAAAAATGCGCTTATCCACCAGGTTGCGGTCAAGACATAGCTCCATATTGCCCGTGCCCTTGAACTCCTCAAAGATCACCTCATCCATCCTGCTTCCGGTCTCGATCAGTGCCGTTGCCAGGATCGTCAGGCTTCCGCCATGCTCTATGTTCCTGGCCGCACCGATGAAATGACGCGGCTTCAGCAACGCATTGGCATCAACACCCCCAGAAAGTATTTTGCCGCTATGTGGTTGAAGCGTATTGTACGCGCGGGTCAGCCGCGTGATACTATCCAGCAGTATCACAACGTTCTTTCCGGATTCCACCATACGCTTCGACATCTCAATGACAAGTTCCGCAATCTGCACATGTCGCTCCGGCGCCTCATCAAATGTCGAGCTGATCACCTGGGCCTTCGTGTTCCGAACCATGTCAGTAACTTCTTCAGGTCGCTCACCCACAAGCAGGATTATCAGATGAACATCCGGATGATTCGTCGATATGCTTTTTGCTATCTGCTGGAGCAGAACCGTCTTGCCTGTCCTTGGTGGAGCGACAATCAATCCACGCTGCCCCATACCAACCGGCGTAAAGATATCCATCACCCGCATCGAGATGTTCTTTTGATCCGTTTCAAGAATAAACCTCTCCTCGGGAAAGAGAGGAGTCAGGTTTACAAAAGGGACCTTCTGTCTCGTTTTATCGGGATCGTCATCATTTACCGCCTCGACTTTCAAGAGCGCGAAGAAACGTTCCTTCTCCTTAGGCTCACGGATCTCTCCTTCTACCATATCCCCGGTTTTCAGACCGAACCGGCGGATCTGCGACGGCGAGACATATATATCTTCCGGACAAGGCAGGTAGTTATAGAAGGGCGAACGTAGAAACCCAAACCCATCCGGCAGAATCTCTAACAAACCCTTACTGTAGGTCGTGCCGTTCAGCCGTGCATTAACGCTCAAGATCGCCACGATCAGCTCATGCTGGCTCGGTGCCGCAAGGTCCTTTACGCCAATCTCGTCGGCAAGCGCGTGCAGCTCAGGAATGGTCATTCCCTGGAGTTCCAGCAGGTTAAGCGTCCTCGCTCCTTCCATCGGTTCTTTCTTCCCAGCGTTACCCGATCCACCATCGATATTCTCGGTGCAGCGCAGCTTCGTGAAGGCCTGCTGCTCCGAGCTATGCCCCGTTCTTGGCGCCGCCGGCAGAGCCTTCGCCGGCCTGTTGCGCGAATTACGATTCGATGGGGAGCGTTTGCTCCGTCCGTGATTGCTTCTTCGATCCTGTTCCATATTTCATTCTCCGTTATTCATTTACTACACTCATAATCCGGGCCACCTGCTCCCTTACAGAATCAACAGTGCCCCTATTAAACACCACGAAATCCGATTCAATCATCTTCTCCTCAATCGGCATCTGGGTCTCGATCCTTGCGGTCATTTCCGCATCTGAGAGGCCTCTATCAGCCAATCTTGCACGCTGTGCAGTCTCAGGTGCCGCAACACATATCACTGCATCCCAACCGCTGCCATTCGCACTCTCAAAAAGAAGAGGCACAATGACCGCCGCAATATGGCAGTCCGTTGTTCGAGTTACGAGCCACATGTCCCATGCATCCTTCACTCCCGGATGCACCAACTCGTTCAGTTTCTGCAAACTCTCAAAATCACTGAATACAATTGACCCAAGCGCACGACTATCAATTGTCCCTTCCTTGCTCAGGATATCTCTTCCAAACTCCTCAATGACCCTTTTAAATATAATGCTACCCGGGTTCAGCAATTCATGCGCAATTTCGTCCGCCTCGCATATGGCGACACCTTCCTCACTCAGAATTGAACCAACGAGACTCTTCCCGCAGGCAATCCCTCCTGTAATGGCGATCCTTAACATTGGCGGTTTCATTGAACAAGTTACGTCGTACTATCTGTGTGACGGGCAGAACAAAACAGGCTATGGATTCAGGCTGAGGATCAGTTCATCCCGGGCAAGCCATTCGGCAAGCTACCGGTTTTCAGTCTATTGCTGAATTCTCTCACTAGCGAATGCAGTTCCAGATCCTCAAGGAATGCGAGCATCTTTTCACCATCCGGCTCCTGGACTGCCATTTCATCAAGCGCGAACGGGCAATCGAGCCAGCTCCTCAACCTCACGATCTCCACGTTCCTCTCGACCCTTTCCCTGTTCGCCTCAAGCAAAGACCTCAACTTGCTCGAGGACGCTCCATCAAGTCCCTTCCATATTTCATCAAGGGAAGGAAACTCGTTTAATAACTTGGCTGCAGTCTTCGGCCCGACGCCTGGAACGCCGGGGATGTTGTCAGAACTGTCGCCGATAAGTGCAAGCCAGTCAACAATATGTTTTGGATAAACACCAGTCTTTTTTTGCACTTCTTCCGGGCCCATGACTCCACCCGCCTTCGAAGGCGAAAGGATCCGCACCCGCTCATTCACGAGCTGATACATATCCTTGTCACTCGTGACAATGAACAATTCCTCGACCGATTCCTGGTATCGCTTGACCAGAACCGCGAGGACATCATCTGCCTCCTCCACATCGACCCGCACCCATGGAACATTCGCACAATCGAGATATTCCTCGATCATTACGAGCTGAACTCTCAGGAGATCAGGCATCGGCGGGCGCTGCGCCTTGTATTCCTCGAGTAGTTTCATTCTCTCAGCAGGCAGTCCGCCATCAAAGATCACAGCACAATGGCTTGGCTTCCACTCCCGAAGGAGACTCTGAAACATCCGCGAAAATCCAAGAACTGCGTTTATTGGTCTGCCACCACTCGTACTGAGATCCTTTATGGCATAGAACGCACGGTAAACAACACCGGTACCATCAAATAGAATCAGCCTTTGCTGCGACATTACTTGTGCTAGATTGCAGGAGGGGTTATTTTCGGTTTCTTCGGCGGCTTGATTGACTTACCTGCAGGATCAACCAAGCGTGCGGTAACAAAGATCAGCAGGTTCCGCTTTTCGCTGTACTCACCCTTGCTCCGGAACAACGCGCCCAGCAGCGGGATATCACCAAGTATCGGAATCTTGTCGTCAATCACCCGCTTGTTCTCGGTAATCATACCACCCATGACAACCGTCGCCTGGTCGTATATCGATATACTTGTCTCGACAGATCGGCTATGGAAGAACGGCTGGGGCATGGAAAGAATGTTCGTACTAGTTGGCCCCGTAATCACCGTACCGTACTCATGCCACACAGGATCCTCGACGACCTCGGGTCTCAAGCGAAGGTTGATGATCGTCCCTTCGGGGCTGACTTCCGGCAGTACCTCGAGAACCACGCCAACTTCGCGCATCTCAAAACCACCCGGCTCTACGATGCCACCGATGATGGTGGTATTGCCGAACGCATCCTGACCAGTAACTTCTGTCACGGAAAATTGTGTCGGATAGATAAACTCACGAACGACCTTGATCGTCGCCTCTTCACCCGATCGCGTTGTAATCTTCGGTGCGGAAAGCAGGTTCGCCTGCCCGCTCGCAGCAAGCGCATGCAGAACCATGCCCAGCTCAGGGTTTGTGAGAACCGATGAGATCTTCATTATATCCCCGATAAATGGCGCACTACCGACTGCCCGCCCAGGCACGATCTCCCCACCTGTACCGGTGTCGTTCAGGGCCATGTAATGCATGCTCTTAGTGAAACCACCATCCCCGGCGTTACCCTCCATCATAATAGACTCGCGCATTGATGGCGGAAGTGAGCCGCTGCCCTTCCGCTGCAAGAGCTCCCACCTGTCCGACAGCAGCCATTCTACCCCAAGTTCCTCAGCATCGTTCTGCGCAATCTCTACGAACCTTGCCTCGATCTCCACCTGCTTGGGAACCACGTCGATTTCCGCCAGGACCTCTTCGAATTTGGCTAGATTCTCAGGCGTGTTGGACACAAATAATTTGCCGAGACTGGGCACATACCTAACCGAGGATCCGGCCGGGAATTTCACGCCCATCCCACGGAAAATATCCTTTAGATCGCCGCCACCGCCACCGCCACCGCCAGGATCGGGGTCGAAAATATCGCCACCAGCATCGTCACCAGGTGTCACTCCAGCAGCTCGCAGCTCGTCAATTCGCTCACGGAAGGTCGGTGCAACATTATACGTCCGAAGGATAATGCCGCGTACCGGGAGATCAGGGGGCACGATCATCACGACGTTGCCCTGAATGCGATATTCGAGGCCAACAAGTGATGTGATAATATCGAGCGCATCAAACAATGAAGTTGAGAACAGGTGACAAGTAACAGGCTCCACGCCTGCCCCTGGTGCTGCGGGTACCTCCCCTTCAACCGGAAAGCCCATGCCGAATCCGTCGTCAACTGGCGGTGCAGGTGCAGCACCAGACCCTTTGCCCAGGTGAAGAACAATGCTGACACCTTTCTGACCATCAGGTGACTGGTCAACCTCCCTGCTCTGTTCAACAAGGAACTGGATGACGTCATTGATGTTGGCCAGCCTGAACTCGATTTCAGGAATGATGAGTTTCTGCATCTTCTTGAGAAGCAGTTTCTCCGGCCCAATCGTCCTTGATGTCGCCACGAAGTCGGGCAGCGTTTCGACTACGAATTCAACATGGTCACGCTCGAGCCAGGCATCACGGACCTGCGCGACCATCTTCTCGCTGAGCGCCGGGTATTCCTGGCGCACTGCGTCATGCATCATCCGCTCCGTCTTGAGCAGCAGGCCCATGGCCATCCTGTGATATGGATCGTGGCCCAGCACACTCTTGAATTGGACCTCGGCTTCTTCGTATTCTCCGAGCATCAGGTGCTCCCGACCATCACGAAGGAGTTCCTTGATCTTCGTTACCTTGTATTTATAATCCTTGGTCCCCCAGCGCGGAATATGCTTTGGTGGTGGCGTCGGGGCCTTCACGTCCTTCTTCTGAAGTAGAACAACGATCTTCGCCCCCAGCTTATGAGCTGCCTCAAAATCCGGCTTGAACTCTATTGCTCTATTGACGGCGAGCATGGCATCATGAAGAGTGTCCTTGTTCTTACTGAGTTCCACTGCGACAAGGTAGCTGCTTATCGCCATGCCATCTTCTGCGCGCAACCGTGCCTCCTTGTTGGCCTCACGCTTGGGGAACTTGCCAGCAGCCTTGAGGTAGAGCTCCATAGCATTCTTATAATCACCGCGCTGGAACGCAATCTCCGCAGCCTTCATGTTCGCGCGAGCTTCGATCTCGTTCGCCTCGAGCTTGAGAATTACCTGATCCCTCAAAATATGTTCAGGTCCACTGGCAACTACCGGTGGCTCAGGCTCGGCGATAGGATCCAACCCGGGATCAATACCGGGGTCGACATCATACAGGCCAACATCAAGTGGATCAATGCCCGGCTCAACTGTGGGGATATCCGAGATCACAGGATCAATGCCCGGCTCAACTGCGGGGATATCCGAGATCACAGGTTCAATGCCCGGCTCCACTGTGGGGATATCCGAGATCACAGGTTCAATGCCCGGCTCAACTGCGGGGATATCGTCGGGTATATCCGGGATCACAGGTTCAATGCCCGGCTCCACTGTGGGAATACCCGTTCCCGGCTCAACGACATCGATCGTATCCAATTCGATGATTGTATTGACTTCTTCACCGGCCACTTCGTCGGCCAGGCCATCTGCCTGTCTCTCCTTGCCCGGGTCAAGCGCATCCGGGACATCGTCTATCACCGTTTCCACAACTGTGATCTCAGCGGGCACCTCTGCAGGAATTTCTTCTACTGCGTCGATCTCCGCCTCGGCTGCATCCAATTCTTCGAGTTCATCGTCAATACCGGGGATCTCCATCGGATCGTCCTGCGCGGTGACATGCATAACCGCAAGAAATACTATAAGGAGTGAAGCAATGGAATAGATGACTATTTTGCCGCGCATGTCTTTGTATATCATTAGAGTCATTCCACTAAAAGTCTGTCTGCCGATGCCTTCTGAGGGCTGCTCAACGACGATTTGACGGCGGGCTCCTTAACCACACCTAGGCGCTTTATCTCGTTTTCTTCAGCAGATTCAACGTCACGTATTAAAACAGTCTGCTTCTCGCTGTCAATACTAATTACCTGATAGTTTTTGCCACGCACCGCAAAGACAATGCCTTTCTTCACGTTGTACAGTTTATTGTCCAAACGGAACAACAGAATCGCCAGATACTCGGGCCAATTTACGCGCTTCCCCTTAGTCAGGGGTATCATCTGACCATCCTTTTCCAGCGTCAGAATGGAGATATCCACATCAATTTCCATCCCACCCCGCTTAACCTTTACGGATTTCTTTTCGTAGCCGACTATCTTGAAGCCACCCACCTCTTGCCCCATCTTCCTGAAGAAGGTTTGCTCTCTGCGCAGGTTGATCCCGAAGCTCATGTTCGATCCAGTTCCCATCGAACTCATGAAGATCAGATGGAATGGCCTCACAATTAGCTTCTCGAGCTCCATAAAAGCTACGAAAGGTGGATGACTCTTCGGGTCCGTTGGGTCCGTCTGCGGATTCCAATCGTGCTCCTGCTGGTTGGTGAACTGGTCGCCATCGGGATCCTTGTCAGTGTCGGGATCTTCTCTACTGAGTTTAAACCCATACTTCTTTTCCCACTGATCTTTCAGTTTGTCCTTATCCATGTCAGCATTGGTCGCAATCGGACCTGTCCAATCTGTATCGGGGAAGACTCGGCGGCAGAACACGCATTGCGTGGAAAAATATGGGGTTGGCGAGCCACAGTCGATGCAACTCACACGCTTCTCGGCCGTCATCATGCGATTCGTGAGCAAGGGCATAGTGAAGGGATTATTCAATTCTACAGAAGATTTTTCAATGTCAGATTTATCAACCGGCGGCGCATCAGGATTTGTCGGTTTCGTCGTCTTCATCCAAGTCTCGAACGTTCTCTGCTGCTTTGCCTTCATGCCCACCTGCACAGCGAGGATCACGGCCGACGCCAGCAGGATCAGCAGAACAATGAACGCAACGATCTTATCGTAATGCGTCTTGAGCGAAAGCTTCAGGTTATCCATATCAAAAGTCATTCGGCATCAGCCTTTCTGAACCTGTAGACCTCAACCCCCAGCAATACTTGCATCGGCTTCTCGACCCCCGACACAACGCGGTTGTCAGGATGCGGAATGTCTTCGAGCAACGGCTTCTTCCCTTCTGCTGCAAACACCTTGTAGATAGGCTCTTCGTTGTGCATCGTCTCGGGCATCAACGCGGTGAGCGAAATACTATAGGGCGCAACGAACATCTCATGGGTCGCCATGTCATTCAGAATCTTCACTAGGGGTTTTTCAAGAGCCTTGAAGGTGAACACGAACTTCATCTTAGCAGCCAGCTCGCCCTCCTTCATCAGTCCTGCATCCTGATTCCAGAACTCGTCCTTCGTGGCCCGTCGCGCTCTGCCGCCCGTATTGCTCCGCGCAGTTCTTTCGAAACGCTCTCTTTTCACAAGTTGGAGCTCAGTTATCCCCGCATCGAATAGAAGATCGCACATGGCCTTCACGATTCTCAGCTGCTGCGAAAGCCGTGGGACGTCATTCGGTTGAGGCAGCCTTCCTTCGATGTATTGCTCAAAACCAAATGCAATTTTCTCTTCAGCCTCTATGGTAACGCTCTTTTCACTGGCCTTCCTCATGAGCTCTGCTTTTGTCTTCCAGAACAGATCGGTAAATCTCGCGGGTGTCATCTGCTCATCGGGCTCGATCTGGCCCTTGGCGAGCTTCTCGTTAAGATCATCATAGAGGCCGCCGAGTTCCTCTATGTTCTTCTTCTCAAGCGCAATATTCTCGTCGGACGGGAAGGACGGTGCACGAGCGCAAATGCGATCGCGATCCTTCATTGCTGACTTGAGTTTCTCTTCGGCCTGGTTGTACCGGGCAACTCCACGGTAAAGAAGAAAACCGGCACCCAGCAGAATCGGAACCGTCACGGACAGTCCTGCTATCAACCATATGCTTCTGTTCTTCATGGCTTCTTCGGCATCCCGGGTTTCTTCGCAGATTCAGCGTTCTCATCAGCCAGCTTCTGCACGGTGGGCTTGAGTTCCGCCAGGATACGAAACTCCGTTGCGTATTCGCCTCCAGCGAACGGCCCCTTCTTGTCTATATTGACCTTCTCGCTGAAATACCGCAGCTTCTTCAGCTCCGCAATCCAGGCATCGCCTATGTCGTCGGCCTTCGTTTTGTCAGCGAATGCCAGCCCTTCAATGGCTAACACGTTCTTCTTCCGCTCCTCCTGACCACGCAGTAGTACTCGATGAGGCTTGACACTTGTGATCCACATACCCGGCTTCAGCATCGAGTGCAGGTCGGAGACGATCTCCTGTATACGGGTGCGGTCACTAACCACGCTGACAAGCTTCTCTACTTTGACCTCGAGCGCAAGGCGCTGCTTCTCAAGCTTGGTCAACTTGCGTTGCTTGACAAGAAGCATATCGACTTCATCCTGCAGCTTCTTGAGTCGCGCCTCGCTCATGCTGGACGTCCTGAAGAAGAATCCCCACCAGCAGAGGATCGTGAGGATCAGCCCGAGGGTTGCCATGGCAAAAAAGGGCTGCCTTCTCCTGAAAGTCTTCTTCGCGACCAAGTGTGGAGGCATCAGGTTGATCTCAATCGGACATGCCAATACACGCCTGAGCGCAAGCCCCACGACCTCCCCTAGCAGATGCATCTCCTCACCAACCGTTTCTGCGGGCAGGTCTGCACTGACAGTCACGACACTGAACGGATTAAGGTAGTCGACCTCGACCCCCAGTCTGTCATTGAAGAAGGTGTCAAGGTGCGGGATGACCGATGTCCCTCCCGTCAGGAGGACTCGTTCAGGCGCGCTGCCGCCATGCTGGCTCCTGTAGAAATTAATGGACCTGTTAACCTCCGCGTGTAAGCGGGTCACGATCCCCCTTACAGTCTTGGATACTCGATCGGCGACCTCACTGTCGGGTCCCGCATACACGCCACCAAACGAAACGAATGCATGGTTCAGCTTCAGTTCTTCGGCATCCGTGAAACCAATCTCGAACTCCTTCATCAATTCCTGGGTGATCGAGTTGCCCGCAACAGGAATGCTCCGCGTGAAGATCTTGTTGCCTTCAATGAAGATAAGGTTCGATGATCGTGCCCCGATATCCAGGACCATCGTGCATCCCTCAAGGTGCGCATAATTGTATCGCACCGTGTTGTACAGAGCCATCGGCGCAACATCGACCAGCTCCGGCTCCATGCCTGATTCTTCGACGCAGTCGGTGAACAGCTTAACAATGTCGGTCTTGGCTGCAACGAGCATGACATTGAGCTCACCCTCATCCCCACCAATGAGTTGGTAATCCCACACCACTTCCTCTATCGGGAATGGCACGTTTTGCTCGGCCTCATACCCCACCATCTGGGCTATCTTGTCCTTTGTTACCGGGGGTAATTTGACATAACGAGGGAAGACGGCCTGGCCAGAAATCGAGACGAGTACCTGCCCGCCCTTGATGCCATGCTCCTGCATCAGGTTCTTGATCTCGGCGGTTATATGCTCGGCACGATTTACATCATCATCCGGTTCGAGATCCAATTGCGCGAAACCGTAATTCACGAGTTCGAGGTCGGCATCCTTCGACGAGGCGAACTCGGCCATAACAAGTTGGCGAGCACCAATGTCTAACGTTATGATTCGGTCTGAACCCATGGTGTTATTTTTTCGAGCTTGCGACGGAACAACAGGAACCGGTCTTCCAATTATTAACGATGAATCACAGGCATTCTATTTAATGGTTTCGTAAGAATCAATATTGATGAGGGCCCAAGGTGTTTTGGAACGATTGAGCAGATAACCGTCTTTGACGGGAAGCTCTGTCCTCTTCCACCACTCTTTAGGCAGATCCATCACTTCCCGATGCTCGATTAAAGTCGGATCGTAGCCATGTCGT
>JAUXFM010000184.1 GCA_030622955.1 Lentisphaerales bacterium | reverse complement strand
ATTACGACCTTGCTGTGTTTTCGTAGTTATTGCTCATTCCGTCTTCACGCATTTTATAAGACAATTGGGGTATTTGTAAATCTGTTGACTTACAGGGAGCGGGATGTATCGTTGAAAGTGTTCGCCCCAAGAGGAACCCACAAACAGCAGGAGGACAAATGAAAAGCTCAACATTCACCTTAACCGCCATTCTCATCGCAGCCATGGCGACCGCCGCAGTTGCACAGGAAAAGAAGAAAGATGCCGAGCCGGATTACGACGAATTGAAGGCGAAGATGGGGGAGCAGCTTGAATTGCTCTACAACATGCTTGAGGATGTCGACGCTGACGGGAAGCCACTTACTTCTCCGAATTCCAGCAAGTACATCACGAACTACTCATCACGTGCGGAAAGATACATTGAGGAAAACAACTTCAACAATGCGCGGAGTCAGATGGAGTCATGTTATTCGTACGCTTCGACTGCCGAGATTCGGAAGCAGCTCAAAGCGATAACAACCACTTTTAATGGGCTCATGAAGCAACACGGCAAGGTGGTGGTGAAAGAAGGGAAAGAGCTGCTCGAGAAAGCCAAAGCGGTATGTCGCAAAGCACGTGTCGAGGAAGAGCTACAGGACATTGTTGACAGCATGGTTGAATACCAGCAGAAAGTATCGCGAATCTCATCGCGTGACTCCCGGCTTGAAATGGTCAGGAACGACGTTCGGAAAGCCCAGAGCTTTCTTCAGGTCTGGCTCGCAATCATTGTCTGTGAAGAATCAGGCGACTTTGCGAAAGCGCTCCAGCAGATCAATCAGCTCACAACGAGTTCGTCGTACTACCGGCTTCTCTCGATGAAGGAACTTCAGGCCAAGCAGCGGGCACTCTTTGCAGGGATTCAGAAAGAGATCGATGGTCAGCTTGATGAAATACGCAAGGATGTGATTGCTGCAACCACGACAGAGGCGTTGCAGAAGGCGAGCAACAATTTCCAGGCTTTCTACGCTCAGTACCGGAATGCTTTACACAGCAGCCCCAAACAGGCAATGGTGGACAACTCGCGGCAGGCGCTTCAGTACTGGATGAACGTGATCTCGGCGGAAGAAGTGGGCAACCACCGGCAGGCCCTGCAATCGATTGCATCCCTGCAGAGTGGTTCCTACAGGAGTACCGCGATTCTGTCGTACAAGACGATAGCGGCAAAGAAGGCGAGTATCATTGAGCAGCTTCTGAAGAAGGTTGACGCGAAGCCTGATCCGGTCGCGGCCATGGTGGACGAGTGTCTCAAGGAGATCAAGACGATAGATGATCTCATTGCGATGAAGTCCCGGCTCCAGGTCCTACAGCAGAGTATCGGTTCCTATGGCGGAAGTACGCTCTACCAGGAATTGAACTATCTTTCTTCAGATATCGCTTCGCTGGGCGTGATACAGCAATATCTGCTGTCGCGGCAGCATGGGCAGGTGCTCCAGCATGCCCGCTCGTCGGGGCAATACCAGCACCGCTGGCGGAATGTGACAGGTAAGTTCAGAGACAAGATCGTTTTGAAAGCACTTGTGTCGATGTGCCAGCTGGAAGAACTGGCGAAGGCTGCCAGTGGCAATCAGCCGTTGGACAAGGTGCTTCTGGGTCTCGCGGATAAGGCGCATGAGAAGAAGAACTGGGAGAAGCTGCACGAGTATCTTGATGCGTATCGCATGGCATTCCATTACGGCTACCAGCAGCCGTCGTGGCTCACGGGTGAGATTACCGCTTGTGGTCAGTACATAGCCGGGAAGAAGTTTGAAGCTGCGGAGCAGTATGCAGCGGCAGCAGTGGCCTATGGGCAGGTCTTGAGGCAGACGGGTAAGCGACTGCCCACGAAGGAAGCAACCGATCGGCTGAAGTGGATCAAGGCGAAGCATCCGGAAGCGATCAAGGGCTTGAGCGTCGGTGCGACATCATCTACCGGGGTGCCGACACAGCAACCTTTGCCGACACCGCCAACCCTGGCGCCGATCCCCGTCATGTCCCATGATCTGATGAGCCGGCCTAGAGGGTATATGCGGTAGGCGGCCGGGAGCCGGCCTATCTACAGGAATCATGTCTTGCGTTCGGTTAGAATCGCTCGCCGTCGATTGCGCTTCTGTATGGGGCCAATGCGACCGTGAAAGCAGTTGGTGTTGAGTTATTCCCGCCCGACAGGTAATCTTCTCCCCTTGCGAACATTTCATAGCGCCGTATATTCAGGAAGGAACTTATTGTCATGTGTGCTGTCATTGTATCCGCTGCATCCGATCAGTTGTCGGCAGAAACAACTCCGATAGTGGAAATCAGAATCTCGACTGATGAGATAAAGTGGCAAATCAGCAAGTATTTGCTTGGAATGCACTTTGTCTACTCTCACGAAAAGGATTCAATCTATGCTGACGGAAGGATTGCGCGGTGGGCTAAGCGAGTGAAGGTTGGGGTTGCTCGTTTTCCGGGTGGAACGGTAGTGAAATATTGGAACTGGGACAATCCCACAGGCGGTTTCGCCCAGGATCGACACGATCCAGAGTTTGATCACAGCCAAGAGGTCTCATCATCCGAATGGATGAGCCTCGACAAGTATCTTGCATTCTGCCAGCAATCCGGCGCCGAACCGCTGATAGGGGTGAACATATGGTCTGGGCATGTTCTCGATCGCACCGACGAAGGCATCAAGGATGCAATTGAGTGCATGAAGTACGTCAGGCGGAAAGGCGTCCCTGTTCGTTGGTGGTATCTTGGCAACGAAGAGGAAATGACAATTCAAGAGCTTGCCGGCTTGGTCAACCAATATGCCCCGGCCATGAAGGCTGTCGATCCCGACATCAAGATCATTGTCAATCGAAACGGGATAGATCCAAGTTCATTGACGCATTTGCTTCAACTGGCTGGCGACAATTTCGACATGATCGAATTCCACGGAAAATGGAAAGGATTCAAGAGTCCTGGAACGTTGGAAATGTGGGAAAAAGAGCACCCCTTGGTCATTGAAGATCGTGGCTATGCCTACAGCGAGCATATTGATCGCCTTCGCCAGGCTGCAGGACAAGCGGGATTTCCTGACTTGATGTTCGCAAACAACGAATGGGGCTTGGGGCAGAAACTCGAGGGCTTCGATAAGTTCATGACCAGCTTGATCATGGTCGAGTATCTGCAAGATTTGTGTCTTGGCAACTACGACATGGCCTGCCTCTGGAATACGCAAATCCCGGAGATAGGAGACAAACATTTATTCGACTCCACTGACGAATATAAAGCAAATCCCATTGCTCAAGGCTTCGAGTTGCTTTCAACGTCCCTGGGGCAATCTATGGTGAAATTTTCAACGACTGATCCCCTGATCTACGGGTTTGCCTGTATAGCCGAACAGGGAGAGCAGATCCAACTGTTCCTGCTCAACAAGT
>JAUXFM010000188.1 GCA_030622955.1 Lentisphaerales bacterium | reverse complement strand
TGCAAAAGATCCAGGCCGTGATCACCAACAGCAATTTTGCGCATACCACAGGCATATTCCTGGTTTTGATTGCGATTGACCCGACAGCCCCAAGAACGAACGCGATTACGGCTGCCAGGGGGAGATACATCCTGTGCTCAAATATCAGGTCGCCCGTAGGTACTATGCTCGATGTCGGGGCAAGAATAATGAAAAACGCAAGCCCAAGGAACGCGAAGCCCGACCTCCTCCGCAGCCCCAACAAGAAAAGCGCCAGCATACAGGCCAGGAGACTGAACTCCTTCCACACATGCCCGATCAAATTCACCGGCTGCCATGAGTAATCCATGCATAGTGGATAAGGAATGAACACAAGTCTCAGGTAATAAACAATGACTCGCGCCTGGCTCAACAGGTAGCTCGCAGGAGAAATACTCCCGAGCACCGGAGTACCCGCTGCAACGTGAGAAGATACAGACAACAGATAAAGCAGTGTCCACACAATCCACATAAGAAAGAGCGAGATGTAGAAATAGCCGCGTTTTCGAAAGCATTCAGAAATACTGCTCGAAAGGAATGTGTAATCGTAAAGAAGAACCATGATCGGTCCCGTTACCATGATCTCCTTCGAGCCCATTCCTAACCCACAGGCTACAATAGCCGCATTTGTCCAAAATCTCCTATGGCTTGTGCCGGTGGATCGAATGAAGCAATAAAAGAAGAGAAGGTAGAACATTGCCATCATGGTTTCATAGCGTTGGCATATGTAGGTTACTGCTGATGTCCCCAGCGGGTGCACTACCCACAGCGTGGCAACAAGAATTCCGAGCGAGCTCGCAAATCGACCATATCGATTCCGGATTGAAGGCAACAACAGCGTGCGACGAACAATCCCGAATAGCAGAAGACCAGCACAAAGATGGATTGCCAAAGCCGTTACGTGATAGCCCAGGACGTTCAGCCCATCAACCGCATAGTTTAGCTTGAACGTAAGATCAACAACATACCGCGCCGCCCAGGACAAGGGGGGCCACAGCTTTCCAATGTTCGGGTTGCGAACAATAATCGATACATCATCAAACATGAACTGGCCGACAAAACTATTTTTGTAGGCAACGACCCCAGAAAGGATGAGGACCAACGGCAGCAGCCGCTCCCATCGCGCCGGGCGCTCCACACCCAATCCTCTATTATCAGTTTGGCCACTCATTACTGTCTACTACCAGGATTTGGTGTTCCGATCCCTGCTTGCAGCAACTTCGCTCGCTCAGCATTGACTCTCTTTGCCGCCTCGGCTCTCACATGCTTGTCCTCTATACCACTCGATCTGAGCGCTTTTTCCAACTTCCGGAATACGTGATCAGAGTAAGGCCATACACCCAGAGCTCGCACATAATGATAAACGGATTCCTCTGGACAACCTCGGCTGAAGAGCATCTGCCCCATGTTAGCGTGAGCCTTGAAATAATTCCATTCACGACTATTGTCGGGGATGGCCCGTGGCAATGCCACTCCCTCGACCAGCGATTCAGTAATCTTCAGTACATATGCCCATTGCTCCGTGGCTTCATCGTCGCGCCCGCTCTGCACAAGAGCAACAGCGAGGTTGTTCCTCGCCCGCAGGTTCTGCGGACGTTTTGACACTACGTCGCGCCATATCCCTTCCTCGGTCGCATATTGCCCATTCCTGGCGAACGTGAGGAGAGCAAGAACAACGCATATCGCCACAGCCAAGCCCAGTGATAAAACACTCAGACGCCTAGCGCGCCTGCCCAGCCATCGAAAGGCACAGACCATCGACAACACAATCACTCCTGCAAGGGGCAAGTACATCCGGTGCTCAAACGCGTTGTCGAGCAAGGGAAGCACGCTTGACGTGGGAGCAAGGATCAAAAAGAACCATGCACCAGCTATCCCTGCCGGCTTCTTGCGCCAGATCGCCCACGCGGTCAAAACAAAAATCAGCAACACTGGTATCCCTGGCACTATAACACCCGCCAGTGAATCTACGGTCGGCCAAGCATAGTCCAGGCATAGGCCACGCGGGTAGAAAGCCAATCTCAGGTACTGGATCAGTACGCCACATTGCGTCCCGAGATAGGACAATGCCGATACGTCACTGGTCACCATCCCTGCATTCGCAAGGATACCTGCCATCGAATGGACATACAGAGCAGCAAAGATTCCCCATGTCGCGAATAGCGCGATATAGTACATGCACCGGCGCTGAACAATTTCCCTCATGGATCCAGCCACCAATACATAATCACAGATCAGTATCATAATCGGCGCAGTGAACATTACCTCTTTCGTGCCCATACCGACGCCACAGGCGATAATCGATAAATCAGCCCACAGACGACCGCGTTCCGACCCAACATAGCGCAAGAAACAATAGAGGCTCAACAGGTAGAACAAGCCCATCAGCGACTCTGCTCGCTGGCAGATGTATGTCACACTAGCCGTCTGCAGTGGATGGAGAACCCAACCAAGAGAAACAAAGAATGCCAACCAAGATGACGCCTTCCCGAACTTATCGCGGAGACAGGGTAGCAGCAATGTATGTCTCGTCGCGCCATAGAGAGCTAGGCCAGCAGCCACGTGAATCAGCAGATTTGTTCCGCGGAACGCAACGACATTCAACCCACTAATGGCGTAGTTCAGCTTAAACGTAAGATCGGTAATAGATCTTAGAGACCAGGACAATGGTGTCCAAAGCTGCATAATATTTGCGTTCTGAGAAATGATTATCTCGTCGTCAAAGAAGAAGGGGTATGGGAGGCTCTTCGCGTAGACGAGAACAGCCGAGACAGCAACGATCAGGGGCAACCATCTTGAAATACGCTTCATGTTCAAACCCAAACGAGATCCTATTCTTCTGCGAGCAAGACGAGATCCAACCTCTTAATACTAGCATGCTGCATAGCAATGCTCAAGGACACGTGGTCAATCGGGACGTGGTCAATCGGGCGGAAAGATGTCGTGAGAACGATAGTGACATGACGGCTTTCCGCCGCTAAAATGCGTGGCAGATCGTTCGTTTGCCAACAAGGGGGCATGGGATTGGTGAACGATCTATCTGACGGGGACTATAAATAAAATAGGCCCGACG
>JAUXFM010000157.1 GCA_030622955.1 Lentisphaerales bacterium | reverse complement strand
GGTCAGCTTCCGCCAGGAACGGCTGCTTTTCGTCCTCCATAACACGGTGGACCGGGACCGGTGTGCCGAAAAACGACCGTCTCTCGCGTCGGTACTGGATTTTCCCTCGAAATCTGCACAACATCATGCGATAGTCACGATATCACGCCGGTGCGGACTGACTCGCCGGATAGTTTTGCAAGAGGCTCTTTCAAGTGACTATATGTGATCCTCCCAACGGATAGCCCAGTTTGCCAAATTGACTCAGTCGTTATGTTCGTGTCGATACCAAGTTGTAGTTTGAGCTCATGTCCATTATAGCTGCATTGCCGGAACTTGTCGAATCGGAGTGTGTTTGTTGATTGTTTAGTGCCTGTTGTCCTCCATCAGGATCGTCTCGTAACAAGGTAAGTTAGCGATGGCTTGACTTTGTGCCCTGATGATCATATCTTCGCTCCAACTCAATGGATCTTACGCGGAGAGTTAGGGTAAATGGGATCTAATTCCAGAGAAATCCGGGCAGATCCAGGGGGTTCAATCGAGAACGCAGCAGATTGGTTACTGGCTGGAATGGGCTGCAAACGGGGCGTGTTCGATCGGGTTTTCGAGGATGAAGCGATCGGTGCGGGAGTAATTCAGTGGCAGAATGTCAGCTTCCCAAGCTGAAAGTCGGGAGTTCGAATCTCCTCTCCCGCTCCAAACAACATATGGTTAGGATGCTAATACATCCGGACCACTTCTTGTGCGTAAAACATTGCCTCCCTATGTAGGACCGGCCAAAGACAGCCGTCGGCGACTCTATCCTGCTATGTGCCAGTGGATCATGAGTACAGAACAGGATCTCAGCGCCATAGCTATCCACCGCGTCTACATTAACACATGCTGTATTCTCAGACATTACGATGGTGGACTTGATGCCTCAGATCGAAATGCACATGCGAGCACCTGTCTGTGGTTGACCGAGGAGCAGATCAGGATGCCGCCCGTAGCTTCACTGTCGGAAAGCGACTTACTGGTGCGCTATGCGCCTCGTATTGTGAAAGTGGGCACTGTCTAATCATAGAGGAATGCAGGCAACAGCCGCAAGGATGAGAAGGATTACAATCTCAGATACTTCGCCACCCATTCCGAGCAGATCCCCAGTGACCCCGCCGAACACTCGTTTCATCCATGATGCCAGCCATATGCTCAGCAGGTATGCAATTACAAGGGCAACAAGGCCATGCAGGAGGCCCGAGGCGCAAACAAGGAATGCCGCTATGATGAAGCTGGCGAGGAAATGATGATGCCTTGCATCGTTCACGAAAGGGCCGCCTATGCCTTGCTCCTGGCGGGCATATGGGAGACACACTGCCAGTCGCACCTGCACCATGCGTGAACAGATGAAAGGGACAAGAATGAAGCCCCAGTATCCTGATTCAGAAAGACGCGCAAATGCAACCGCTTTCAACAAAAACGCCAAGCCAATTGCTGCGGTACCGAATGAGCCCGTTCGCGGATCCTTCATGATCTTGAGCATGTTCTCTCTATTGCCGCCAGCACCGAGCGCATCAAATGTGTCGGCAAGTCCATCAAGATGGAGACCACGCGTCAGGAACGTCGATGCGAGCAATGCGAGCACGCCGCCCCCTATATGCCATCCGAGCATTCCGCCACAGAGAAAAGCAACGCCAGCAGCCACTGTGCCGAGCAATGCTCCGACAATGGGAAAGAAGGGGAGTGATGATGCAAGGTTGTATTCCTCACGTCCGGGCACGGGAATAATCGTCAAAGTTCTTAAAGCAGTGATCAGAGCTTTCATTGTTTCTTGCTGCCCTTCAAGAATTGAGGGATACCGGCGGTCATCAGGATTACGTCATCCGCAACATCAGCAATGTCCTGGTTGAGACGCCCTGCCATGTCGCGGTACTCCCTGGCCATTGCGTTGTCCGGCACAATGCCCATACCTACCTCGTTGCTGACAAAGATGACTTCGGGCGCTGTTTCGAGGACAGCCATCAGTTCGGAAGACCGACTTGCTACGGCACTGGAGCCTTCAGAAAGAAGGACATTCGAGACCCATAGCGTGAGGCAGTCTATCAGCAGGCCATCATGGTCTCGCGCTGCTTCTTCGATTACAGAAGCAATGTTGATTGGCTCTTCAATGCAGTTCCAATGTGCACCACGTGATTGCTGATGCAGCTCTACCCGCCTTGCCATCTCGTCATCCAGGATCTGGGCCGTTGCAAGATAGAGTGGAGCGTGCCAGCGTTCTTCGCCAAGTTTGAGAGCATAGCTGCTCTTACCGCTTCTTGCTCCGCCTATTACAAATGTGACTCGTTCAGCCATGTCTATCCTTACCGTGGGCCTCATTGTGGAAAAGAAATGCTCAATACACAATCCTGAATATTCAATTCTCATTGTGCTGAGGGTTAGGTGGCAGTAGAATGTGCCTGGTTTTGGACGACACCTATGAAGACTCTCGATTGCGATTTTCTGGTTATGGGCAGCGGTATTGCCGGATTGATGTCTGCTATTCATCTCTCCAAATATGGCAAAGTCCTTGTCGCGACGAAGAAAGAACGTGCCGAGAGCAATACCAATTATGCCCAGGGCGGGATAGCCTGCGTTGTTGCTGAGGGCGATAGCCTCAACGAGCACATCAAGGACACGATCGGTGCAGGCGCCGGACTTTGCAATGAAGAAAGCGTGCGTATTGTAGTCGAAGGGGGGCCTGATCGAATATCTGAGTTGGAGGAACTCGGGATAATCTTCAGTCCGCACAGTGATGCTCCTGCTAAGGATTACGATCTAGGAAAAGAAGGAGGTCATTCCCATAGGCGTGTCCTGCATATCGGCGACATCACAGGGCGCGAAGTTGAACGAGTATTGCTGGAAAGGATTGTGAGTGATCCCAATATCTCGTTGCGTGAACAATGCATGATTATCGATCTGGTCACCACCGGTTGGTTGAATCTGCCGGGCCCTAATCGATCCGTCGGCGCTTATGCGTTGGATTCCGCGAGTGGGGAAGTGATCGCAATAAGGGCCAGGCACAGCATCCTTGCATCGGGTGGCGGTGGAAAGGTCTACCTGTACACAAGCAACCCTGATATTGCGACGGGTGATGGGGTTGCCATAGCCTGGCGTGCAGGACTGCCAATCAAGAACATGGAGCTGATTCAGTTCCATCCGACATGCCTCTACCATCCTGAAGCAAAATCATTTCTTATCAGTGAAGCGGTGCGCGGTGAGGGTGGGGTGCTCGTCAACGATGCAGGTGAGTCTTTTACCGAGAAACACGATCCGCGCGGTTCCCTGGCGCCGCGTGACATTGTTGCGCGTGCATGCGACCGGGAGATGAAGGTGAGTGGTGCGCCATGCGTGTATCTCGACATTACCAACAAATCTGCAGACTTTCTGCGCAAGCGGTTTCCGAATATTTACGAGAAGTGTCTGGGGTTCGGAATCGACATGGCGAAGGATCCTATTCCTGTTGTTCCAGCGGCGCACTATTTCTGCGGGGGAATCGAAGCTGGCACAGATGGCGCGACTGCGTTGCCTGGATTATCGGCAGTGGGCGAAGTTGCCTGCACCGGGTTGCATGGCGCAAACAGGCTGGCGAGTAATTCGTTGCTGGAAGCTGTGGTTTGTTCATACCTGGCAGCCGAACGGATCGGAGCATCGGACCGAATATCTGTCAGTGAGATTGAGATACCTGCCTGGGGCACAGGTGAAGCTCGGATCAGCGATGAAGGTGTTGTTGTCGAGCACAACTGGAATGAAGTGCGAAGCTGTATGTGGGATTACGTCGGGATCGTCAGGACAACGAGAAGACTTGAACGTGCTTTGCGCCGCATCAAGATCCTGAAGAATGAGATGAGAGAGTATTACGTCAATTACTATATCACGCCGGATATCCTGGAGCTGCGCAACATTGTGGCGGTAGGTGAATTAATCATTCGCTCGGCACTGATGCGGAAGGAGAGCCGTGGCCTTCACTACATTCTCGATTACCCCGATCGCAATCCTGACAAAACTGCTGCTGAAACCATCATAAGAGATGAGCCCGGGGGGGACAGTGAACAATAGGCATTGTTCACTATCCAGTTGTTAGTTGATAGTTGTTAAGACGTAATTCGTGGCAAATGGTGGTTCAGCGCAGAAATTCCATCTCCCATAATCAGGGGGAGCGGAAATATTCTTGTTGGCCTTGTAGCTGGGCTCCATGTGATCAACGTCGGAAGCGACGCAAGTGTCATCCAGACCGGAACGATTCAGCAAAACCGGCGGCTGGTAATTGTTTGGACAGCATGGATATTGGCGTTGGGCGGATATGCGGCATGGGAATGGGATACACCACAGATGGTGAGCGAGAATAGGAAAGCAGAATCCGGAACGCGTTTCCCTCGAATCTTGCTGAATCGTTCCGGCTAGAGCAGTTTCACAAATTCTGTAGCCGTTTGTGCTACTGCATGCAACAGTTACAGCGTCAGGCCACATCGCAATAGTTCAACTATTACTGCTTCACATTCCTTGTCCCGGTCGCATTCGCCACGCCTCTCCGGCTGCAGTATTTCTTCAACCGCTCTAAGAGACGGTTAGTGAAGTGATTGCCTCGATGAGCACCATGACAGACGTGATGCCCAGAATCAGATAGATGAACCCAAGGTAGTGCTTCTGTTTTGTCATCCGGGTGAGGAAGTAACCTGCGGCGACGCCCAGTGGGATCACAGGAAGCATCCATGCGGCAAGCGCCAGGTTGCCTGTCTTAATCCTGCCCAGCATTGCAAAGGGTGGCACCTTGAGAAGGTTTACTATG
>JAUXFM010000192.1 GCA_030622955.1 Lentisphaerales bacterium | reverse complement strand
GTCTTCCTAAGACCGCTTGGCCTCCGACTTAGGCAGGTGCCGGAGCAGCTCCCTGGTATAAGAACCTATTCCTGATATTTCAGGAAAGATCCATCTGGCATCTATTGCAATTTTCATTGGCGTTTGAGATTTGAGATCAGGTCCCATCAACCATTCTTCTGTAAACGTCCCATGTTCGTCTTGCCGTTTCCGTCCATTTGTATTGTTTGACGTGTTTCGCCCCATTTGCCGTGAGGGCGCGCTTGACGCCTCCATCAGTCAGTACTTTCTGGGTTTCAGCGATCCATTCGTCAAGCTCGTAACCGAGAGTAATGGCACCGGGTCCGACGACCTCCTCCAGGGAACCACCCCGCGCCGTTATCACGGGCGTACCACAAGCCATTGCCTCGAGAGGAGGGAATCCGAATCCCTCGTAGAAAGATGGGAAAAGAAAGAGCTCGGAGCCTGCGTAGAGAGCCCTGGCGTCTTCCAGCGAGACATGACGGAGGTACTTTATTGAACCTGAGCGGGGCGATTTACTCATCCGCTCCATGATGCTATCGCATTTCCATCCCGGAGCGCCGGCAACAACAAGGAACCCGTCGAACGAGTTGAGACGTTCAAAAACATCGATCAGGAAAGGAATGTTCTTTCGTGGTTCGATGGTGCTCAGTGTGAACAGGTATGGTCGATCCAGTTTGTATTTGGAGCGTATGCGGTCCAGCTCTTCGGGACCCTGCGGGCAAAAGGAGTCATTGATGCCCAGATGGATGGGGAACAGTTTGCTCTGCTCCACATCGAGCAATTCCTGTATCTCACCGGCGCTGAAATGAGAGTCCGTTATTATGGCATCCGCGCGTTCGACTGTTTTACGTATCGAACGGTTCAGGTAGTCAAGGTTCCGTGACTCAGCAAACTGGGGCAGCCGCATGAAACTCATGTCATGTATGGTGACAACCGTCTTTCCTCTGGAGACAGGAGCGGCGACGAAGTTGGGGAAATGGTACAGATCTGCGTTGCCGGCGAACCAGTTGAAGGGCGGCCAGTTCAGCATTTGCCAGGCCTTGTTCGCCAGGCGGCCCGGACAGCAGCGTATGGCACGAGTATGGGCCGATTCAATGACAGGCGGCGATGCGCTCCTTTTGAAGTCAAAGTAGGTGAATGAGAGCTCGTCCCCCTGGTTGCAGAGGTAGCCGAGGTGCGTTGCCAGCTCACGGGTATAGGTGCCTATCCCCGCACGCTGTCCGACCGAGGCTTGTATATCGAGACACACATGCATTGATGAGAGATTAAGAGTTGGGCCATGAAACCACCAGTTATTTTTGATGACAATATGTCCAGCGGGCTGGCTGCCTGTGCTAGTGACAGTGCGTCCCTCTGTTGTTAACTTGAATTTCAAATTGCCGCTGTAGTTGGGTACTAAAGCATGTCTTCAGAACACAAATCGGATGCGCTCCTGGTTGCCACGAGGGACACGACTGCATATGTCCGTGTTGTAGGGCGCGGCTCATTTTCGATCAGTACCTCACTCAAACGTTTCTGCAACGGGGCGATGGAGAAGGGATGCGCCAGGTTCGTGCTGGACATGATCAAGTGTGAAAGCATGGACAGCACTTTCATGGGTGTCCTTGCAGGCATAGCTCTTCGATTGAAAAAGAGCGGTTCAGGCGGGATGGTGATGATCAATACAAGTCAGAGGACGGATGCCTTGCTGAGGATCCTTGGCCTCAACCAGCTCATAGATTCTTCACAGGCAGGTGTCGCCACGAAGCTCGCGGTCGCCAGCCAGGATGCAATGTCGGAAGTTGAGAAGCTGGACAATGGCACAGAGCCGAGCCGCAGAGAGACCGCTCAGACCATGCTCGAGGCACATGAGGACCTTATAGAGATATCGACTGATAATCTGCCGAAGTTCAAAGACGTGATAACGTATCTCAAGGAAGACCTGGAAGAACAAGATGATCTGGAGCGGGGGAGCAATTGAACTGGTACCTTTCGGGGTTCGAATTCTGGTCGGTCGTGGTGGGCGTCTGCGTTGCCATAGTTCTTGGCTTAACGCTCCTGGCGCAATTGCGCAGTTCCCGGAAGCAGATAGCCTCGCTTCTTCAGGAAAAAGACATTGTCTTCAATTTTGTCTATGATATCGCGGAAGTGTTTGCCGATGCGGACTCGGTTGATCTGACTGCCCTCCTCAAGAGAGTCCTGTCTTATGCTGTCCGTACTGCAAAAGCCGGCTGCGGCGCGCTCTATTTGCTCGAACCTGATGGCGAAACGCTCAGGGCACAGTCTGTTTCGGGTGTCTTCCCGCCGATCGTTGACGGGATAGACGAGGCAGGTATCAGCAGGGCGTTCAGCAGAGTGCGTTATATAGAGAAAGCGGTCAGGCACCAGGAAGCTAGGTGGGGGGAAGGCCTCGTCGGAAGGACAGCGGCACTGAATACGGCGATCCTGGTCGAGGATGCTGATCGGGATTCGCGCCTGCCACAATTCGACCAGGAGTTCCTTCACGTTCATTCGATACTGCTGGTGCCAATGCGGTTCCGTCACGAAGTACTCGGAGTCCTGGCTGTTGTCAACAGGGTTGACGGGATGCCTTTCATTCAATCTGACCAGAATCTTCTTCAGGCACTGGTCGACCATGCCGCTGTTTCAATCCACTACGCAAAATTCAGTGCTGCACTTGAAGAGAAGCAGAAGTTGGACAGGGATCTCGGAATAGCTACGAAGATCCAGACATCACTGTTGCCAAAGGAAATACCCGAGATCGAAGGTGTAGAACTTGCGGCGTTCAGCGTTCCCGCGCAGGCGATAGGCGGTGACTATTATGACTTTGTCCAGATAGACAAAGAGCATCTCGGAATTGCCATTGCGGATGTTTCAGGGAAGGGGGTTTCCGGTGCATTGGTGATGACCAATTGTCGGAGTGTGCTCAAGGCCAAGGCACCTGGCTGTCTCAGCCCGGCAGATGTGCTCATGTCAATGAACGACATTCTCAGTCGGGAACTTTCTGATGACATGTTTATCACGATGCTCTACATGATCTGGAATACTAGGACGTATGCTC
>JAUXFM010000079.1 GCA_030622955.1 Lentisphaerales bacterium | reverse complement strand
TCCCTGTCATACACCAGTGTCGCATATGCAGCATCCTGCACGATCAGGATTCCATGCTCCCGGCAAAACGCGATCAACTCATCGAAGAACTCCTCAGTAGTAGCAGCGCCTGTCGGATTATTCGGATAATTCACATAGAAGAGCTTTGCACGCTTCGCCTGTCCAGGATCTATCGAACCGAGATCCGGCAAGAAATTGTTCTCGCGCAACAACGGGACGTCAACGACCTCGCCGCCAAGATATTGCGTGTGCGTGCCCAGCACCGGGTAACCCGGCACGGTGACAAACGCAATATCGCCCGGATTGATAAAGCAGAGCGGTGTCATCGCAAGCGCAGGTTTTGAACCAATGCTATGGTTGATCTCCGTATCGGGATCCAATCCCGATACGCCAAAGAATGTGGCCATATACTCTGCCGCTGCCACCTTGAACGCATCTACACCATTGTCCGCATACCCGCGATTCTCCGGCTGATCGACAGCGACCTTCAATGCATCACGAATGGCCCTGGGTGCAAGCTGATCCGGCTCTCCAACCCCAAAATCCAGCAGCTCAACATCAGGATGCAATTCCTTAGCGACAGCCTTAGCACGCTTGATCTTCTCGAACTTATAGATTTCAGTACTGGTGCCGAATGACTCGCCACCTATCCGTTCCGCGAACAATTCCTGTATATTCATGCGCGAAGTGTCTTGATTGCGATCCATCCTGTCAAGGAAGAAGGAATTCAGATCATGGATCGATCACATTGGTCTCATGAATTGAACTGCCCCCGTCAATCAAGTCATCATTCCTCTCCAACCACTCGCCGCCTCTTCTCTCGCAGCCAGATAAGGAAGGTGCTGATCTCGAACAGAAGATAGAGAGGGATGGCCAGCAGAACTTGCGACGGAATATCGGGCGGCGTGAGCATCATTGCCAGCACCAGAATGGCCACAACAACATGACGTCGCTTCGCGCGCAGCTGCTTAGATGATATGATCCCAAGATACCCCAGCACGAGAAGCACCACGGGAAGTTCAAAGGCAATCCCAAACGCCATCAACAGTTTCAGCGCGAACGCCATGTAGGTGTCCGCCATTACAAATGCGATGGGATACCCTACCCAGATCGCAATCTTCAGCATTATCCTGATTGCAAGTGGAAGCGTCAGGAAATATCCAACAGCCACCCCTGCCATAAACAGGATTAGTCCAGCCACTGCCCCGCAGAGGACGCCGGAACGTTCCTTGAGCTTCAAGCCAGGAAAGACAAAACGACCTATGAAGAAAAGCATGAACGGCAGGCTGATAGTAAACCCACCCCAGAATATGATCTTGGCAGCAATCGAGAAGCCGCCTGTAAGTTCCAGAACCTGCAGGAACTCATCTGGATCCAGACCAGCCCTGCCCACCGCCGCGGTGAGCTTGTCGTTGATCCATGGGGTGAGCGGAAAAGCTATCAGCATACCGAGCCCGAGCGCAATCGCCGAACAAACTATCGTACGCCTCAATTCCTCAAGGTGCTCTACGAAAGACTTCGGTGTGTCCAGCAAATGCTCGCCCTGCTCACTCGGCATCCCTGGACTCCCCTTGCTCTAATAATGTTTTCTCACTATCGGCATCGCTATCATTCGGCTCCGAGATGTCGACCATGTCCTGCGGGACAGGACGGGGCTCCTCGTCAATATTCATGAGCTGGTCCTTGAATTCATCAGAAGCACTGCGCAGCTGTTCGAGCGCTCGACCAATAGAGCGCGCAATTCCCGGAAGCTTCTTTGTGCCGAAAAAGACAAGTATAGCCACAAACAGTAGCAACACTTCGCCGCCACCAGGTAGACCAGAAAGAAAAGACAGTGCAGTATTCACCTATATCGGCTCCTCAGCAACGCCAATAGAGACACAGGGACAAGACGGAGAATGACCTCCGGCTACTCGTAAACTGCAAACGCAACGCGCCTGTTCTTGCGCCAGGCCTGCTCGTTATGCCGGGTGTCCGCTGGCATCTCCTCACCATAACTCTTTGTTTGCATCCGTGAGTTAGGTACGCCCAATCCAAGGAGATAATTACGGACCGCTATCGCACGTCTCTCGCCGAGCGACATATTGTATTCCCTGCTGCCCCGCTCATCGCAATTCCCTTCCAACACAACTGTCATGGCCCTGTTGCTCCTCAAATACTCCGATGCAACAACGAGCTTGTGACGCTCGGCGGGCGAAACAGAATAGCTGTCGTAAGCAAAAAGGACCGGCACAAGATTCGCGTCTTTAACTCTTGTCCCATTCTCAAACCTGTGGCCAATAGGAATGTCTCTCGGGTCAAGCATATCGTCCGGACCAACCGTTGGCGTCCTGCATCCTGCAGCAGACAGAAGGACCAATACACAACCAAGACCGATCAGGTATTTTGTTCCTAACGACATCTTCAATTCCTCCTCAAGACAATCATTTATCCATGCTAATTTGAAATCCAACTCGGCGAATGAACGTCGCCCCCCAAGTTGACTAACCGTACGGGAGCATCTCCCATGGTGTCAAGTAGATAGAGGCTCGATTGATATCTGATCAACCGCGCACATGCGATATGCCGACCATCAGGCGCCCAACATGGATCCTCGTAGTCGGCATCCCCCTTGGTCAACTGACTATCATCCCCCCTCTGGGGATCATATATGCAGATTTCATAGCGGCCGAGCCGCTTGCTGCTGTAAAGGATGCGGCCATCAGGCCCCCAATCTGGCTCAACGTTTTCACTGCCGGTATATGTTATGCGTTTCCTCGCCCCGCCTTTCACCGAAACGATATAGAGATGTGGCGAACCCGCAGTGTCGGAGACGAACACTATCTGTTTTCCGTCAGGCGACCAGGACGGGCTTGACTCCGACGCATTGGGCGTCTTTGTCAACCTGCGCGTGAGTTTCCTGGATCTAAGATCCATGATATAGATCTCGGGATTCCCATCTTTCGAGAGGGTGAGCGCTATGAAACGCCCGTCCGGCGATATATCCGCACAATTGTTCAGGCCAGGGAACCGCGCGATACGCTCCCGCTTAAAGGTCTTCATGTCTACAAGGTAAACGTCCGGAAATTGGGCTCGAAATGAGGTGTAAACAAGCCTGTTGCCGCTCGGCCCCCAGGATGGCGACATGCAGATACTTCGATCATGTGTCATCTGCTTCACATTCATGCCATCCGCATCGCAGGTATATACTTCCTTGTGTCTCGTCCTGTTTCCAATAAAAACAAGCTTGCTGTCACTCATACCCTTGCGCCCCGTAACCGCCTCCACAATCGCGTCACTCACTTCATGCGCAAGCCTGCGCGCCTCACTTGCCGCGCCCCAAAAGGACTCGGTCATGTACTTCCTCTTTGTAACCGCATTGTAGGTTGAACAGTTTACCTCAAGATTCTTTCCGACATGTTCATAGCTTCCCACAACAGTTATTGCACCCTGCCCCCTGGCAACGATTTCGAACCAGCCACTTCGCGCAAGGTCAGCTTTCAACGTCTTGACAAAGAGCGGCGCCATCCCGCGACTCCCTGTCGTGAAGCCAGAAAGATCCAGTGTCAGCTTCTCGGCAGATGTCTTGGAGACCACCACCTGGCTATGGCAAAGCAACAAGCTCGACAGGAGCAGCGCGGCAGCGAACAGTAGTCTCACCCTATACATACAATATCTCCACAAGTATAACGCATGGCTCAATCGAAAGTACCTTCGAGCAGCCCATCAGACAATTCCGCAATAACCTCATCCCAGGCGCCACGCTTCTCTGCAGTCCTCACCATTTCTATTACCGAAGGCGTGAAGTATGACGGCGCTTTCTCGAGCGCAACAGAGACTGCAGCACCTTTTTCAACCTGGCCCAGCAGATCGGTGAGAACTGCAGCAAACTCCTCATCCGTCTCTTCATCACGCGCCAATTCCAGCGTCCGCAGAACAGTAACCCCAGCGCGAGTGAGGCGCAGATACTTTCGCCAGAACTTACCCTGCCTGGCCTGCTTGTCAGTGGCATTCATGTCGAACACAGATATATCATCCCTGGCCGCCGCATTCAAGGCCACATAGCACGCATCAGGACCGATGATGGCTGATGATCGATAGCCAATAACTGTCCTCTGTAGTTGCATATTCTCACCAGATGCGCTAAATGAGACCAGCAACAACTGACTCGCGCCAGGTCCACAGATGATTTTCAAGGGATTCCAACTCGATACGTTTCAGGAGATTGCCATTGGGCATATCGACAAGCAGGACTCTGTCCTCGTTTCCGCACCCACAGGTGCAGGCAAAACAGTTATTGCAGAATATGCGGTCGAACATTCGCTGCAACGCAGCAAAACCGTGATCTATACCGCGCCCATAAAGGCCCTGAGCAACCAGAAATTCAGGGAGTTCACGACTTCTTACGGCGCTGATGTCGGCATCATCACGGGCGATGTCACCCTTAACGCGAATGCACCAATCCTCATCATGACGACAGAGATCTTCCGCAACACTATTTTCGACAACCCGCAGCGCCTGGAGAATGTTGGCCATGTCATCTTTGATGAGATCCATTACCTTGATGATTTCGAGCGTGGCACTGTATGGGAGGAATCAATAATCCTGGCTCCGCAACATGTCCGACTGGTCTGTCTCAGCGCCACCATACCCAACATCGACCAGATCGCCGGATGGATGCGCAGCATCAGGTCAGAATTCACCGCGATCGTTGAAGAGAAGAAAAGACCCGTGCCACTCCATCACTATTTTCACGCTGATGGCGAGATCTTCTCAAACATCAAACATTGGAAGAAGATCAGACAACAGGGGCGTCAAGGGGGACGCAGCCGACAGCATCGCGGGCGACGCGGCAGACAGGACCAACGCCAGCGCCCTGACACTGCGCTCATTGAGCACATCCAAAAGCATGAGCAGTTGACTTGTCTCTATTTCGTCTTCAACAGGAAGCGATGCCAGGCGCTTGCAGATCACTACCATGGAACTCGACTGCTGTCTGCGGCCCAGAAAGACGATGCACTACAGCTATTTGACAAGCTTATACAAAGCTACGGACTTGCACCTTCCGATCGCATAAGACGAATTCGCGGTCTTGTACAACACGGTGTCGCATATCACCATGCAGGCCTCCTCCCCAGCATGAAGGAGGTCATTGAACGCCTCTTCACTGCCGGCCATATCCGCCTCATCTTCGCAACATCAACATTCGCTCTTGGTATCAATATGCCGGCACGGACCGTTGTTATTGATGAACTTAACAGCTTCAATGGTGTCGATTTCTCGGACATGACTGTCCGCAGTTACTACCAGATGGCCGGCCGTGCCGGACGACGCGGCATGGACAAGGAAGGCATCGTCTATGCAAACCTCGATGCAAGACACATTACGCCCGCACGCGTTGACCGGATTGTTAACGGAAGGCCTGAGCCGGTAAATAGCCAGCTCAATACATGCTATGCGACCATACTTAACCTCGTCAAACGAGCCGCCAAGAGAATCTACGAGGTCTATGAGCGATCGTTCCACTACTTCCTGGCAAGCGACCGCGAACGACAGCATGCCTGCGCACAGATCGACCGCAAACTGAAGATTCTCAGACATATGGGATATATCAAGGATGATATGCTGACAGAGCGAGGCAGCTTCGCTGCCAATCTTTATGGTTACGAGTTGCAGGGAACTGAGTTCCTCTTCCAGGGCTTACTGGACGACCTGCAACCTGCCGACCTCGCGGTACTTGCCATGGCGTCGGTCTATGACGGACGCAGCAAGGAGAGCACACGCGACCAGGCAATAGCCCGACGCATTTCCGGGCCCGCAACGGAGATAGTAAAGTGCATCAGAAGCATAGAATCCTCCTGTGATGCCATGCAGCTTACCGCCACCCTTAATTTTGCACTTAGCACTGCGGCTAGGCTATGGGTCGACGGTTGTCCTTTCGACGAACTGACAAGAGCCACTGGCCTTGATGAAGGGGAGATAGTAAGGAATCTCCGCCGCGCAATGCAGCTCCTGCGCGAGATCAGGGAAGCTGTCCACGATCGCTCGGACCTCAAGGCAAGATTGAGCAGGACAATTGATTCAATCAACCGTGATGTTGTCGACCCCGAAAAACAGATGCTCGCAGGATGCTAGAGCGGTTGAAGAAATACTGTAGCCGGAGGGGCGTTGCGAATTGTGCATGATCAAGGAAGGCGAAGCAGGAATAGCAGGGCTATTCCGATGCAGCCTGACATAGAGCATACGCAATCCAGTAGCCAAAGCGGCTATAGAATTTGTGAAACTGCTCTAGAGCAATTCCTCTTCCTGCCTCCACATGAAGACAACGATCAAGAGTGGCTACTGAAAGAAGTGCCAAGCGCTTGATCCCAAGAGATGCCGCCCAGCACCACCAACCGAACACCCATACCGTGCCTACCACACCACCAGCAAAAGGCGGCATGCAGCAATCTCAACGTCGACTGCGCATCATCGCTCTGATTGCCTCTGCAGAGAACAGCTCGCCCTTCCCCATCCCTCGACAGCTTTCCTTCTCCAGCTCCCATGCGGCCCTCGAACTCACGATCCCCGACCAGAAAGGATAGGTCGAACACTGGCTCGGTCGGACCCGATATATAGTGCATTCATCATCATAGAAGAAACAGCGCCCATCCTCATGCTCACGTATGCTATAGCTATCCCTGAAAGGATAAAGATACTCGGCGATGAATGACTCGCGATCCATTCCGAGATGATCGGCTATCCGCTCGACTTCCCGGTCATTCGTGTAGATAGTGCCAGGCGCACCAGTACAACATGCACCACAGCCTTCGCATCTGAAACGCAGCCCCTTTTCCTCAAACAATGTGTTAGCCATACCAGCCATCCTGAAGCAATGATCAATCGAGATGTACGTGCCAGGTCAATCGTGAACTGTTCTAGAACTTTAGAATATCCTTGAGCTTGTGATCGAGGTCATCAGTGACCTTCTTGAGTTCTAGCCTGCCCTTCTCTTTCAGCTTCTCAAGCTCAGTCGAAGCTTCATCCTCGAGCTCTCGCAGGATAAGCTCTCCATGTTCCAATACATAATCCAGTACCGCATCCCTAAGTGCCTTTCCAAAATCCGCGAACTCCGGCTTGAACAAGGTGCCCTGGACAGGCACAGGCAATAAAAGTCTGTCTACCTCCACCTTGCCAATCCCATGCGCTTTCTTCTTCAAGTCTCCGAGCAAACTAATATCACTGATCCAAAACGTTACAAGCGACTCATCCTCATCAATCATCGAGTCTTTGCAAGTGATGCCGAGTTCAAGCCCGAGTTCCTCGCACTCGAAATCGAGCTTCTTTGTGTAGGGCTTTATCAACTCGACATCTATTGACCTGATCGTGCCTTCTATTTCGACATCAAGCTTGTCAACATTCGACATTGGCCCAACAAGGGCAACGAGATCCACAATGCATGCTTCGGGTCGCTCAAGCAGTGCGCCCTTGATCGACACCATTCCTTTCGCGTTCTCCTGCCGTTCGAACGTGGCCAGGTTCACAGCATCTACCACAAGGTCAAAGGTGAACTGTAGTGGATCCTTGAGAATGCTATGATCCGTAAACCTTACGATCGCATCAGCACTCAGTCCTCTTACAAGAATCTTCGGAATATCAGTCCCGGGCTGCAGGGCCACGGCCGCCCCCACCGTTAGCAATGCGCAGGGCCCAGCAGCTCCCTCCGCCTCAATCCGATCAAGAATCAGTGCGAGATTAAAGAGGCCCTCCGCGTTCCGTACGAGCATTAGCTCCAATCCATCAATATGTACGGCAGAGAGTTCGATAATGCCTCCCTGAATCAAGGATTTTAGCTTGAGCGTCACCCTGCATTCCGACATGGCCGCAAATTCTGGCTCATCGAAACCCGCCGGGTTACCGATCTTGACACCCCGAATCTCAGCATACCCCCCCAACACCTGCACCTTGGCACTTTCAAAATCGATTGACACCCCGAGCTGCTCCTCGAGTCCTGGCACAACATATTGCTTCAGGGTCTCGCTCAGCCTGTTGGCCAGAATGGAATTCGCTGCCACCATCACAACCAGCAGTAGAAGCACAATAACTCCCAAACTGATCCCCACTATCTTGCCGGTTTTCTTCACTATTTCTTCCCCTTTGCATCAAGGACCATGGCTATTTCCGGACAGGTAAACGGCGAATCGTACTTCGCACAATTCACGCAACCCATATATATCTTGTGCATTAGCTCTTGCTTGGGCACCTCAACGAACCCGAGCTTCGCAAAAAAGTCAGAATGAAAAGTAAGCGCTACTATCCTTTCAGGATGGAGCCCCCGGATCCGCTCTATTGCCTGCAGGACAAGATCACTGCCGATATCCTGGCCTCGCACCCCTTCCTTGACCGCCAGAGACTTGATCTCGATGTAAGGACTGCTCGCCAGCCCGATCTCCGGAAGAATCTGCCAAGAAACAGTGCCCACTATCTCACTGGCATCCTCCGCAACGATGAAACGGTCAATGTTCTGCACAATGTCACTGATCGGGCGCGGCAAAAGTTCATCAGGATGCTCCTTCACAAGCGCAAATATGGCGCCAGCATCCTCGAACCCCGCATTTCGTATGAGTCGCTCTGTCATCAAATCCTCTCTCGCGTTAGGCAGAACTCTGACATTAAGCATATTGAAACTCAAGTCTATATGGAGCTAAAGGAGGCCGCCGAGCTGTTCCGACGCATCCGGTTCTCTTGCGATCCTGGCAAGCTCCGGGTACTTCCCCACAAGAACCGGAGGCACAAGGACCTTCGCATTCAGGGTCAAGGCCTTCAATTGCAGTATGTTGGCCGCTTCTTTCCCCTGGTAATGATTGTTCGCCACAACTGTCAGCGATTTTTTAATGCTCATCAAATCGCCCACCCTCCTCCTGATTCCCTCAAGCTCCTTGCCGGAATAGAAGTAGTTATACGTTTCATCCCTGCCGGCTCCCCTGCTGAACCAGGCCGCCCTGTTTCGTCCATGTAATCTAAGGTAGCCATGCTGACCCACGGGACAGGCATGCATTGAAAACGAATTAGTCGCCATCGGATAATCAAGATTGGCAACATTAACACCCAACCCCTCCAGGAACTCCAATGCTGAAGGAGTCTGCCAGGAACTATGCCTGAGCTCAAAAGTCATCTCAGCCATATCGCGAAAAGAATCGGCGATCCTTCTCAAGTACGGACCTGTCTGCTCCGTAGCAACGAAATCGTATCGGAACTGGGCCAGCAAGTGCTTAAGTTTTCCAGCCGCAACCATAGGGCCAAATCCCTGCCTGATCTCACCAATCAGCCTGTCGTCAAGCCGTCCCTTATGCGTGATGTCCTGGTGCAGCTTTGCTGTGAAAAAGAACTCCTGGTGCTCTTCCGTCCGCCGTACCCAGGATTCTGTGGTTCTGAAAGAAGGCGGACGATAAAAGGAACTGTTTACCTCTATCATGTCTACATAGGACGCTATGAAGTTCAGCTTATCCTTTATCTTCCCCGCATAGACGTATCCATCCCAATCAGGATAGGACCATCCGGCTATCCGAAGCGAGGAGTCCCGATGATTTGTTCATTAGTCGATTCGTTCATTTCTGGATACTTGAATCTCGAAACAGGATTCCGGATACTAGGCTGTTTTTCCACAATCACCCGCACCGCGGCCCTGTCGGATCGGGCAGGCTGACATCTCTCCTACACTTCCACATCCATCCTTGGAATACCTATCCTTCGTCGCTGATCCTCGCCAGGCATACTCCGCAAACGGCGTTCGGATTCAGCGTCCCTGTCACCACGCTCACCCCTCAAGAACAATGCCATTCCGGAACAAACAGTATGCTTTCCATACCTGCCATTAACAAGATCAACTGCTTCTGAGAGTGTGCGCATATCCTCGATCCTCAATCTATTCTCAAAGAGCTCGTATTGTTCACTCTCTTCTTTCTCGAGACCTGACAGGAGAATCATTGTCGCCCTGTATTTAGTATCTCTCCGCACAATAGAGCTGAACAAATCCCTGACAACAGGCACCACCTCTACAGTAGAAGATGTAGCCCTATTAAGCTTCACCTCAATACCGTCATGCCTGAAATCACTACACCTTAACATCACCGACAGCGTCTTCACCCGAAGCTTGAAGCGCCTCAGCTTGATAAAAGCCGATTCAACGTTCCTGATCAATTTCGCATAAACAAATGCTTTGTCCTCGGTTGCCGGCGTAAACGTTTTTGACTTCATTATGCTTGCATGCGTCGACTGACCCTCCGTCTCTACGTTGTAAACAGAAATTCCACGCAGCTCACTCCAGAGTTCCCTTCCGATCTTGCCCAAAAGTCCTGATGCCCATTTTTCCGGGCGCATCACAAAGTCATAAGGGTTCTTCAAACCATATTTCTGCAATAGGTTAACCGTGCTCTGTCCAAAACCCCACACATCCCCCAATGCCACCTTCTGCAGAATGATGTGGATATGCCGGCCATTTACAGCAGTGAACCCGGACGGCTTACGAAAATCTGAGCAAAGTTTCGCCAGACTCTTAGAAAGGCTGAGCCCTATCGAGACGGTTATCCCGAGTTCATTGGCTATCTCTTCCTGCATCTTGCGTGCGATGTTTTCATACGAGGTGCGGAACAGCCGCCTCAATCCGGTAATATCCGCAAATCCCTCATCAATGGAGTACTCTTCGACGATAGGCGTATAACCACGCATAATCTCGAATATTCTTTTCGAAAAAAGCCCGTAAGCCTCATAATCACCAGACAGTATCACCAGGTCAGGGCACAATTTCTTCGCTTCAAAGAAAGGTATCCCACGTCTTACACCCCTGGCCTTTGCTTCATAGCTGGCACAGGAAATTATTCCCCGCTCCTTGCCCGTCACTACGGGCCGCCCTTTCAGGATCGGGTCAAGCGCTTGCTCCACAGACGTGAAGAAGGCATCGCCATCAACGTGGAGTATCGCTTTCGGATACATTGCCAGCATTAGAGATTGTGTAGTTCCACTCATCAATCACCTGACACCTGCCTGTCCGAGCCAACAGGGCCCGGGTCGCCCAGTGAGATTCGAGACTGTATCTGAACCATCGTTCCGTTACAAGAAAAAAGGCATACGCGCATATTTGAAAAGGCCCGGATCTGAAGACTATACTCCACCTCAAACAGAAAAGAACCCACGGACCATAATGCCCAGACGAAAAAAGACAGCCAAATCAGCCGCTCAATGGCAAGATCTCTCCGATAATGACCTTCTCAAACTGCGCATACGCGACCTCGGCCTCCGAATCCAGGACACGCCACTTTCCGACAAAGTCCAACAACTCTACGATGAACTGAAACAACATGGCATCACCTTTCATCCGCCATGCTACCTGGCCGACGAATGGCTTGCGCCCGACCGTATCCCCATGATCGGAATCCCATTCTATCTCGCACATCCCCGACTCAAACAACTAGAACAGAAAATGATGATGGAGGTAGAGGGCGGAACCGATGCATGGTGCATGAAACTACTCCGCCACGAAGCAGGCCACGCACTCAACTATGCCTACCGCATCTTCACGAAGACACAATGGCGAAAACATTTCGGACGTTTCACAACGCGTTACTCCGACATCTATTCGTTCAAACCCTACTCACGTAAATACGTCGATCACCTTAAAGATTGCTATGCACAGGCACATCCAGATGAAGATTTCGCAGAAACATTCGCGGTCTGGCTCGACACACCAGCAATTGGCGAGAAAGATACAAGGATTGGCCAGCTTTAAAGAAACTTGAATATGTCGATCACTTCATGGACAACATAGCCAATGCTCCACCCCTCGTATCAACACGTGCAACACCATGGTCGGCCAGCCGCATGACCTCAACGCTGGAAGCATTCTACGAAAGGCGCCGCAAACTGCTTGGCGACGATTTCCCCGGTTACTATGACGGCAGCCTGAAAAGGATCTTTTCTCCTGCGAGATCGGGGAACTATGCCACCAAAGCCGCACGTTTCCTCAGAAAGAACAGGAAACTAATCATAAATGGCGCTTCAGGATGGACGGGACAGCGAAAATACGATATTCATCGATTCATGATGAAACTTATTAAACGTAGTAATGCGCTCAATCTTCACGTCGCCCGCCCAGAAATTGAAACTCGACGGCCTGTTGCCCAAATATCACGACCCTGCGAGGAGGCTATTCTGAGATGATTGCAAGGCGACAGCAAAGAGACGATGCCAAAGCATCATCGATGAGCTGC
>JAUXFM010000152.1 GCA_030622955.1 Lentisphaerales bacterium | reverse complement strand
CTGCAGCCTCCCGTAGGAGTCTGGGCAGTGTCTCAGTCCCAGTGTGGCTGACCATCCTCTCAGACCAGCTACCCGTAAGCCTTGGTGAGCCATTACCTCACCAACAAGCTGATAGGACGCGGGCCCCTCTCTGAGCAACAGGTTCCGAAGAATCCCCGTCTTTAATCTCCCCGATATGCATCGGGGGACCACATTCGGTATTAGCCCGGCTTTCGCCGAGTTATCCCCAACTCTGAGGTAGGTTACCCACGCGTTCCTCACCCTTTCGCCACTCTCCACTATCTCTTCTCTCTCGAAAGATTGAAGTGATAGTTTCTCGTTCGACTTGCATGCCTAATCCACGCTGCAAGCGTTCGTTCTGAGCCAGAATCAAACTCTCCATAATTTATTCAATCCAAGGGTCCACATATAACACCTGCAGAACAGCCATTCCGAAGAACGGTTGCATGCAGGCAAATCACACCATATCCGACTCGATAATCGTATAAGTGAGCTATTCAGTTTTCAAAGATCAAAAAGCAAAAAATAGTCCGTCTCCAACCTCTACCCCGGCGCGCTTGCAGCGCACTGGCGCAGTTGAGATGCACTATGTAAATGATCTATCCCAACTAAATCCGGCCGACACCATACAGGCTTCCCCAACCCCTGTCAACCCCCACAACAGAAAAAAGTCAAAAAAAATGAAACCCCGAAAAATGGGGCAGTTTTGCCTTGCTCAAAGGCCTCCCGAACCGTAACTTCTCACTTGGCTCAGCAGCAACGAGGAGAACACCATGAAAGCTTCCTTGGCAGTCGCCCTGGACGTACCGGATTCCAGCAGCATCAGATCCATAATCAGCAGTCTTCCGGATGAAATAGGATACTATAAGATAGGACTTGAACTCTTCAGTTCTGAGGGACCCGCGGCGCTGACTCCAGTACTCGACGCAGGCTGCAACGTATTCCTCGACCTCAAACTTCACGATATCCCGCGTACCGTCGCCAGAACTGTCCGCACGCTCTCATCGTTTGGGGTACGACTAATGACAATCCACGCCGGTGGTGGTGTTGACATGCTCACAGCAGCAGCAGAAGCAGCCGCTGAAGCCGGCGACAAAGCGCCGAAACTCGTTGCAGTTACAACCCTCACAAGCCTCGACCAGTCGGATCTCCAGCGAATGGGTGTCAGCAGCCCACTCAAAGAGTACACACTCGCACTCGGTGAAATGGCAATCAATGCCGGAGTCGATGGCCTCGTCTGCTCACCTCTGGAAGCCAGTAGCTTCAGAAAGCTCCTTGGACCCGACCCGATCCTTGTCACACCCGGCATACGACCTTCCGGCTCAGATGTAGGCGATCAGAAAAGAATCGCCACACCATCAATGGCCGTCCAGACAGGCGCAAGCATCCTCGTAGTCGGCCGCCCGATCCTGCAGGCCGATGACCCAGGGCAGGCGGCACGGGAAATCCTGGAGGAAATGGCTCGCGCCTGATGTTTTCCCGACCGCCGAGCCCGGTCAAAGGACCCGGACGCTGTCGGCTCGAGCAAGCGGGACTCGTCCTTACTCTTCAGCACCCTTGCCCGACAGGCTCATCTCGATTCTACAGTCACAGTCACTTCTATTTCAGCAAGACGTGCAAGCAGAAGTTCGGCGAAGCAAAACGATGATGCGGTGATTCGATTGATTAGCCAAAGGGGTCGGGTTTCGGAAACGTTTTCACACCCCGGCCGTACGTAGCAAGGAGCACAGCGAATGCGTCGGGCCATACGTCGCATTCCCACTCGACACCATCCCCCTCCCCTTATATGATTGATTGGAATTTTGTACGCAGGAATTTGAAACAGCGCCCATCATAATGAATAGCGAGATCTTCCTACCCGCACTAACCATCACGATCACGTTCACCGCGTGCGTCGCCATCCTATCCCTCTTTATCGCGTGGAAAGATCAGCAATCACGCTCAAAGCGACTGACCAGCGCCCTCGAGGATCTTGAAAGAAACACTGTGTTTTCCAAGAAAAGCGAGAAGACCTTGAGATCCAGAGAGAAATGGTTCCGTGTCCTTTTCAATAGTACAAGGGACATGGTATTTGTTTATGCAATCACCGCAGATGCCTTACCCGGGGACATACTCGAGATCAACGACCTGGCCTGTGTTCGCCTCGGCTATACCCGCGAAAAGCTGCTCTCGATGACGCCGTTGGAGATCGAAATTCACGACCAGGCTCAGGTGCCGGCGCTCTATCCCAAAACAGACCTCGTCGTCATGTCAGATTCCGAACTGCATTCACGGCAGAAGAAAATAGCGACCTCAGCCGCTCGCCGCATGATCGAACAGCTCACCAAGGATTCGCACATCCGCCATGAACGCGTCTTTCAACGCGCAAATGGGACCACCTTTCCGGCAGAGGTCGATTCGCAATACTTCATGCTCATGAACAAACCCGTGGTAATGTGTACGGCCAGAGACATCACTGCGCGCAAAGAAACCGAAACAGCCCTGAAAGAAAGCAAGCAGCACTTTCATGAATTCATGAGCAACTCGCCAATCGGTATTGCCATGTACAACAGCGACAGAGAGCTGCTCAACGTAAATAAAGCCTGCCTCAGGATGCTGGGAATCCCCGGGATCAATGAGTTCAAGCACTTCAATATGTTCAACAATAAGTTCCTGCCGAGTCATGCAACTAAGACGCTCGAGATCGGGGACAGTACGCGCTTTGAAATGGCTATCGATTTCACCGAAGTGCTCCAGCATTCAATGTTCATTACTTCCCGGACAGGTCACGCCTGGTTTGATGTTATGATGAACAACATGGGGCTCGACCATAACTACAGGCCCCGAGGTTACTTCGCCCAGATCCAGGACATCACTGAACGCAGGCTGGCAGAGGCGGAACTGTGCAAGAGCGAGCAGCAATTGAGACAGGCAGAGAAGATGGAGGCCATTGGCTCCATGGCCGGGGGAATCGCGCATGACTTCAACAATATCCTCACCCCTATCCTGGGTTATGCAAAGATGATTCTGCGAGCCTCACCCGAAGACGAGCCTTCCAATAAGTACGCGCAGAAGATTCAGAAAGCTGGCAATCGTGCCAAAGAACTCGTTAGCCAGATTCTCACGTTCAGCCGCAAGAGCGATGATTCAGGTGATCGCGAACTCAAAGCAATACGAATAGCACCGATCGCCAAGGAGGTCCTTCAGCTACAAGGAACCGCTCTGCCCGACAGCATCAGGATCAACCGGATTCTGAAGTCGGAGAAGGACGTTGTTCTCGCGGATCCAACGAAGATCCACCAAATCCTAATGAATCTCTGCACAAATGCCGGCCATGCCATGAAAGAGAACGGCGGAATTCTCGAGCTTCGCATTACCGACTTCACCGTCACAAAACGTGCCAACCGCAAATTCCCTAATCTTGTACCAGGCCCCTATCTCCGCATCTCAGTGAAGGATACTGGTGTCGGGATGGATCAGAGCACGCGGGAGAAGATTTTCGAGCCTTTCTTCACCACCAAGAAGAGCGGCGAAGGGACTGGCATGGGGCTCTCGGTGGTCCTGGGCATCATAGCCGCCTACAAGGGCACGATTACCGTAGAATCTGAAGTTGGCGTCGGAAGTATCTTCCACGTTATTCTCCCCATCGTCGAAATGGCCACCGAAGAAGAGAGGACAGAAAGCGAGAGCATGCCTTCAGGAAACGAGCGAATCCTCATCATCGACGATGAACGTGACGTAACAGACATGATCTCAGACATGCTGGAATCAATCGGTTACGAGACTGCCACTGTCAACCAGGGGTTTGGCGCGCTAAAGCTGCTGGAGATGAGCCCTGACCACTTTGATCTCGTCATTACCGACCAGGTCATGCCCGGCATCACCGGCACCGAGATCGCTCAGAAGATCTTCGAGATCCGTCCGAACATGCCGGTCATCCTCTGCACCGGTTTCAGTGGCTCAGTATCTCTCGAGCAGGCCAAAGAAATTGGCATCAAGGAATACCTGACAAAACCGATTGTCATGGACGATCTTGCCAACGCAATACGTAAGGCCCTGGGCCATGAGACGGCCACAACGCCACAATCCGACTAGATCCCCTCTTCTCCCGCCTATCTCAGTCGCATACGCAAGGAGCATGGCCAACTGCCGGCAATTCCAACCACCGGCTGCATCAGGGGAAGTGAACTGGACAATCTCACATCGGAATATCCTGCAAGATGGCACCCAACCAAGTCAGCCGCGGAAAGGGACGCCTTCTTCAATAGCTACTCGACTGACTGTTGCCCAAATCTCACGAACCCTGTTGTTGGTGATTCTGAACCGTTCGCAGAGCCTGCGAAACTATCCAGGACAAGACGCAGGGCTTGCGCACCCCATACAGTACTGCATACACTATGCCCCATGAAGAAAGCTGACCTCGCCGCAGTCAACCGCATCCTCAAGCGAGAGTATGCGAAAAAGAATGCGCCGATCGTGGAATTCATCCAGGAACAGACCCGCGACCCCTTCAAAGTCCTTGTCACCACAATTCTCAGCGCCAGGACCAAGGACGAGACAACAACCGAGGTAACAAAGAAGCTCTTTGCAAAGATATCTACTCCCCGCGATCTTGCACGGATCCCGCTCAAGAAGCTCGAGAAACTCATATTCCCCATAGGCTTTTTCAGAATCAAGGCAAAGCACCTGAAGGCCCTGCCGGGAATAATGAACGAGTTGTTCGACGGCAGGGTCCCCGACAATATCGATGACCTCTGCAAATTGCCCGGGGTCGGGCGCAAAACTGCGAATCTGGTAGTCACTGTGGCTTTCGACAAATACGGGATATGCGTCGATGTTCACGTGCACCGGATCTGCAACAGGCTTGGGCTCATCAAGACCAGCGCCCCCTGGAAACGGAGATGACGCTCAGAAGAATATTGCCAAAGCGATACTGGAAGACATGGAATTCGCACCTCGTATCCTTCGGCCAGACGCTCTGCAAACCCGTCAATCCCCAATG
>JAUXFM010000031.1 GCA_030622955.1 Lentisphaerales bacterium | reverse complement strand
TCCTAAGACCGCTTGGCCTCCGACTTATTCAACTCCTTGGCGGTGACCTTGTTGACGAGGCGGGTATCGTCGGAGATTATGCCTTTCGCGAGCAGGTGAGGGACTGCAAGAAGGCTGAATGGGCCGTACATGGTTTCGCCGCCCTGCTTGGCCATCCAATTCATATGAAGGCCCGGGACCGCCTCTGCTGCAGTCCAATTGAGGTTGTCTTCCGACACCTTGTCGCCAGCCAAGACATCGTTGCGTGCCACCCAGTCGCACAGCACCGAGAAGGCCACAGGGCCCTTCTTCTCTCCGAGCTGGTTCTGAAGGAACCATTTCCCATCCTCATCCATCTTCCGCAACTGATCGAAGGTCTTAGACATACACCGAATCTCGCTCCAGATTGCTTCTAAAGACTGAATTGACCTGCCCCGTTAATACAAAAGAAAAGGGCCCGTGGCAAGTGATAAGCAGTGCAAATGGCCTGCGGCTCTATGCCATGGGACGTATGTTCTTCTTGCATCAGGCCAGATCCAGGAACGACCGCCAAGTAGCTTTTTCACAGTTCTACCCTTCCTATCCCCTCCGATCCCTTTCCGCCCTCCTTTCTTCCTCGCACATACACACGCTTTGGTGACAGAACATGGCACTTCTTATCCAATCGCCTCTCTATGCATATTTCTTTGAAATTATGATTGATTTCCGCCGCTGTGTTAGGCAGTAAGTACGGAACTCTACGCCCGGAGCCTGTTGCTCTGTAAGCGTGATTTGTGAAAATAAGGATCAGAACCTCTTGCCGAAAGGATAGATAGAACAATGACCGTGAAATACGAAGACCTGCTCAAGAGCAAGATGTCAGAAGAGGGCTACGAAAAGCTCACCGCACTAAAAAACCCCAAGCTGTTCAACTTTGTCGGTGAATACGTTGAGCTGTGTGAGCCTGACAGCGTCTACATGTGTGATGACAGCGACACTGATGCCGATTATATCCGTCAGAAAGCAATGGACAAGGGCGAAGAGATCCAGCTCGCCAGGGCCAACCAGACGATTCATTACGACGGATATGGCGATCAGGCCCGAGATAAGCCAAACACGAAGTTCATGCTGGCTGCCGAGAACCTCGACGAGATGGGTAACCTAAACTGCGTCGAGTATGAAGAAGGCCTGGCCGAGATCAAGTCTATTGCCAAAGGCAACATGAAGGGCAAAGAAGTTATCGTTAAGCTCTTTTGCGAATGCCCCACCATGAGTCCTTTCTCGATAGCCTGTGTACAGTTGACGGATTCCTACTATGTGGCACATTCCGAGGATATACTTTACAGGCGTGGTTATGAGCATTTCATGCAGATGAAGGATAAGGATGATTTCTTCCGCTTCTGCCATAGTGCCGGCGAGCTAGACGAGCGCGGATGTTGTGTAAACCTGGATAAGCGCCGTATCTACCAGGATCTTGAGACGCTGACAGTCTATTCCATGAATGCACAGTATGCAGGTAACTCTGTGGGGCTCAAGAAGCATTCTATGCGACTGGCGATCAAGAAATCGGCAGATGAGGGCTGGCTCTGTGAGCACATGTTCATTATGGGCATCCAGAATGAAGACAAGAAACGAACATCCTACTTTGTGGGTGCATATCCCTCTGCATGCGGCAAGACCGCGACAGCCATGCTCCCGGGTGAAACGATCATTGGTGACGATATCGCTTACTTCAAGAACATCGATGGTGAGTTCCGCGCTGCTAATGTTGAACGTGGGATCTTTGGCATCATCAAGGACGTAAATTCCAAGGATGATCCGGTTATCTACGATACACTTATGCAGGAGAAGGAGATGATCTTCTCCAACGTGCTGACAGGGCCGGACAACAATCCCTACTGGCTAGGCATGGGGGTTGATACGCCCAAAGAAGGCATCAACCATTCGGGTCCCGGCTGGTTCGAAGGCAAGAAGGACGCTACCGGCAAGGAAATTGGGCTGGCTCATGGCAATTCGCGTTACACGATGAGAATGGAATATCTGGCCAATCTCGACCCCGCTTGGAACGACAAGAACGGCGTCAAGATCGATGGTGTCGTGTATGGCGGCCGTGATGGCGACACCTGCGTCCCCGTGGAAGAGTCCGAGAGCTGGGAAGACGGCATCATCATGAAAGCACTGACCCTTGAGTCCGAGACGACGTCGGCGACGCTGGGACAGGAAGGTGTGCGCGTTCCGCAGCCTATGGCAAACCTGGATTTCATCAGCTACCCCATCGGCAAGTACGTTCAGAACAATCTCGATTTCACGAAGAATATGAAGGAAATCCCGCCGATCTTTGCGATGAACTATTTCCTACGTGGCGAGGACGGCAACTTCTGTACCGGCAAGTTGGCCAAGAGAGTATGGCTGCATTGGGCAGAGATGAGGACTAACGGCGAGGTGGAAACCTATCGTACTCCGACAGGCCTCATCCCGCAGTACGAGGATCTCAAGGTGCTCTTCAAGCAACTGCTCGACGAGGATTACACGGAAGCGGAATACAATTACCAGTTCTCATTCCGTTGTGATGCCTGGTTGGCGAAGATCGAGCGCTCAACCGAGTACTTTAAGGCTAACGTGCCGACCTGTCCGGACATTGTCTACAAGACATGGGCGGAAGCTGCTGCGCGCATCAAGAAGGCCAAGGAACAATATGGCGGCATGATCGCACCGGGTAAATACTCCGGCGAATTGCAGCCTGCATAGCTGCTACGCGGTCAGTTGTTGAATTGCCAGTTTCAGGTTATAAGGATCATTGCCCTTGTATCTAAGTTAGTTGCCATGGGGGTCTGCCGTGACCCCATGCCTTCCATATACAAACCTGCGATACGCAAAACAGTCCATAACCTGAAAGAAAACTATTCGACCAACATGCATACTCACTCCCCTTTGTCCACTGCTGTCCAAGATAATCGCTAAATTGGACAGACTGGTGCAAGAACCTTAGAAAACAGGTTCGTCAAATCGAGTTCTCGAAACCAGGTTATCGTATTATTTTGTCGCGTGCTTATATAAATGGAATTCAGCACCTGCCTCCTCACCAGTCACCACGGAACTTGTCAATGAAGGAGATTCAAGGAATGGTTAATCAAGGAATGCAACTTTTCCAATAATTTGCTAAAAACTTGACGTGGATCAAGGGAATGGCGATTCATCTCATGGTACAGTTGCCATGTAGTTTGAATAGGTCGATTGTTGTTGCCGACGCATTTACAGAGGAGATAGATATGAGTATGTTTTGTTATCAGTGTCAGGAAACCGCAAAGAACGAGGGATGTGCCATACGCGGGGTCTGTGGGAAAACAGAGGAAACAGCCAATCTACAGGATCTACTGATCTACCTTCTGAAGGGTATTTCTGTATGGGGCGAAAAGGCAAGTGAGGTTGACAAGAGCTCAGGTCGTTTCATTAACGAGGCCCTTTTCGCAACGATCACAAACGCCAATTTCGATAGTGAGCGCATCATTGCCCTGATTAAGCAGGCCTTGGATGTCAGAGATGCGGCGAAGGCACGGCTTGGTACAGAAGGCAACACGGAACTGCCCGATTGTGCAACTTGGACTGCAAGTGATGCCGAAGCCTTTAATGCTAAGGCAACAGAAATTGGCGTCTTGGCGACCGAGAACGAAGATTTACGATCCCTGCGTGAACTAATCACATATGGCCTGAAGGGGCTGGCTGCTTATTCCGAACATGCGTTTGTTCTTGGTTTCGAGGACAACTCTCTTTACGCCTTTGTCATGGAAGCTCTTGCTGCTACGACACGTGATCTGCCTATGGATGAACTGGTCGCCTTGACCATAAAGACCGGCGAGATGGGCGTGACCGCTATGGCGCTTCTCGACAAAGCCAACACGGCGACTTACGGCAATCCCGAGATCACGCAAGTCAACATCGGAGTGGGAAAGAATCCTGGCATCCTGATCTCCGGTCATGATCTGAAAGATATGGAAGAGCTTCTGGAACAGACCCAGGGGACCGGCGTGGATGTCTACACACATGGCGAGATGCTGCCGGCCAACTACTATCCCGCATTCAAGAAGTATGACCACTTCATCGGCAACTACGGGAATGCATGGTGGAAACAGAACACTGAGTTTGCGTCATTCAACGGACCCATCTTGATGACCACCAACTGCATCACGCCAGTAAAGGATGCCTATAAGAATCGTATCTTCACGACAAATACGGTCGGATATCCAGGCGTAACACACATTCCTGATCGCATGGAATCGAGAGGCAAGGATTTCTCTGCGATTATTGAGATCGCCAAAACCTGCGCCGCTCCAGAGGAAATCGAGACAGGAACGATCACTGGTGGATTTGCTCATGACCAAGTCCTGAAACTCGCAGACAAAGTGGTCGATGCCGTGAAATCCGGAGCTGTGAAACGTTTTGTTGTGATGGCAGGATGTGATGGACGTCATAAGACGCGCGACTACTATAAGCAGATAGCGGAAACGCTTCCCAATGATACAATTATTCTCACGGCAGGCTGCGCCAAGTTCCGCTACAACAAGCTGGATCTTGGTGATATCGGAGGGATTCCGCGTGTGCTCGATGCCGGCCAATGCAACGATTCATACTCACTGGTTGTCATTGCCCAGAAATTGCAGGAAGTATTTGGATTGGACAACATCAATGATCTGCCAATTTCCTATGATATCGCATGGTACGAACAGAAGGCCGTGATTGTTCTGTTGGCGTTGCTTTTCATCGGGGTCAAAGGGATTCGATTGGGACCAACAGTGCCGGCATTTCTCTCGCCAGCGGTCGTTAATGTGCTTGTGGAGAACTTTGATATCAAGCCCATTGGCGAGGTGCAGAATGATATCGATGCCATGATGGCCGGGAATTGACTCAAAGAAGTATAAGCCCTGACGCGGGCTGCCGTGCCATGTGACAAAGGATACCCTATTTTCTTCTCACCTTTCGTCTCTTCGGCTCAGACGCTGGATCATAATCAGGATTGTTCGTGAGCAGTTGTGCGCCTGTTTCTTTCAGCCGCGAGTCCATAGTCTTGACCATATTTCTGAACATCTCCGGTTTCTTGGCTGAAAGATCTTCGGATTCGCCAATATCTTCTTTCAGGCAATAGAGGCTGTATGTGCCCGCTTCCCAATCTCTGAGCAATTTCCAATCATCGGTAATGAGTGCGGTTTGCGGTGTTTGCGGACCGTGCCCGTAGTGAGGATAATGAAACAGAAGATCATTGCGGCGCTCAAATGTATTCTTCTTGCCCGTGAGAAGAGGAGTAAGGTTTTCACTGTCGAGTGACTTAACTTCAGCTCCCGCCCATGCCGCAAAAGTTAAGAACAGGTCGGTGCCGCTAACACTGTTCGTGCAGTAACCAGTTTTGACTCCGGGCCCGCTGATAATGAGAGGGACGCGAATCCCACCTTCATAAAGCGTGCCCTTTCCGCCAAAGAGCGGGGTATTGTTGGGTCTACGACGGTTGCCTCCTGCTCCGTTATCAGACATGAAAACGACATAGGTGTTGTCGGCGATGTTCAGTTCCATCAACGCCTGGAGAATCTGCGCAAGGCTTGCGTCTAAATCCCAGGTCATTCCGGCATAGTCTGCTTCTTTATGAATTCTTCCCGCAGAGGCCGATTTGAACTTTTCGATGCTGGCCGGTTTGCTCTGGTTTGGAGAATGTAGCGCATAGTGGGATATCTGAAGAAAAAACGGTTTCCTTGCTTTGACAGTTTTCTCCATGAACTCAATACCGCGCTTCGTTAAACTGAATATTTCCTTCGGATCTTCATCTGTTCCGTTTGAATCGTTCTGCGTATGCCCGTCATGTTGGTCGAACCCGTACATTCCGGCATTGTCGCGCCGCCCGATATGCCACTTGCCAAGAAGAGCGGTGGCATAACCCTTCGCTTTAAGCATAGTTCCTATCGTTGGCAGTTCCTCCGACAGGCGTGTTGTGGGGCTTGGGGTCAGCATTTTTCGAGAGCCTTGCGTTCTGCCGCCGCCCGGCGTGGTGATGTGCAGCTCAGCCGGAGTCCGCCCGGTCAGTACAGAGGCACGGCTGGGGGTACACATGGGCCCAGGTGAGTAGGCCTGCGAAAAGACCATGCCTTTTGCTGCAAGCTTTTCCAGGTTAGGTGTCCTGTAAAAGTCGCTCTTTGTGGTTGAATCGCCTTTGATCATCTCTACCGAAGTTCCTGTCCAGCCCATGTCGTCGGCATAAATGAATACTATGTTTGGTGGCTTTGCAGGAGAGCCATCTGCAAACAAATTGGCTATTCCGGTTGCTGCAACTGTGGTCAGCCCGAGATGCTTGAGAAAGGTCCTTCTGTTCATGTCAATTACCTGCGTTTGGGAGGCCCTTTTGGTGCTTCGTCTGCGGAAATATAGCCGTCGTTGTTTGTGTCAAAGCGATCGAATTGGCGTACGGGGCCGCGAAATTCATCTTTGGTAACCTTGCCGTCGCGGTTCTGATCGGCACGCTCCATAAAGGAGCCACCACGTTGTCCCTGCTGTTCGCCGCGTTGATCTTGCGATTGCCGTTGCCCATCGCGCTCTCTTCGCATGGTTTCTTCCACAACGGATGCCTCAACTCCTTCAATAGTGCCGCCACGGACCAGTCGCACCATGTTTTCGATACGAACCACATCACCCTGAGGCCCGCGGCCATAGGGGAACTTGGATGCATCGCCTGTTTTGGGATCTGAACGCTGCGAGCCAGCTCCATGGACATCCAACAACTTCTTTTGTCCATCCTTCCCCATCCAACCGAGCGCGCGTCCGAATGCAAAATAGGTGGCTGAATTATTGCTCCGAATGCTGACATGCGAGCTGCTGCTCCAATATTGGGCAAAGTCCTTTTTGCCGTTTTCGTTCTCTATTTCTGTTGATTCAAATACCGGATCAATTGCTGCTGAATCAGTCGTATTCGGGGAGCGTGTATAGTCAACAATACTCTGAAGCTCTTTGGCATTCGGAAGGCGCCAGTCAGAATGCCCGGCGAACTCCATGGCCTCAGCATAGTCAAGAGCATTCGGCCAAGTCATACCCTTTCCACTGTCCGCCTTCATCCACATCAAGCCAGTGGCTATATCTGCAATGGTGCCATTGCCGTTATCTTCAAACTTGTTCACTCCGTAATCTCTTCTGCCGCGTACAAAAAGAACAAAGAAAGTCTTTTCGCCGCGACGGCTCTTAATCGGGTAACCTTTGATGCGGCCATCAGCAAAATTGACACCGAACAGGGTTTTGTTTCCGTTCATTGTCGTGCTGACATATTTAGTGCAAGTTGCAAACTGGGAGTCAATAATACGCTCGCCCCTGGATCTGTCACCGTAATGAAAATCGAAAACAGAGCTATCGATGAACGGTTTTAGATTTTCCGATTCCTCCGCTGTAGGGTCAGGATCAAGGCCGTCAAGTTTGATCAGGGAATATAGCTCCTTAATGGTCGGCAGACGCCAGTCTTCATGACCGGAAGTCCGGCATTTGGAAGCATTCTTAACGGCTTCGGCAAAGGTCATCTTTGCACCGGGAGTTTTGGTCCACATTAAGTCGGTAACATTGTCGGTGACAGTGCCGTTGCCGTTGTCTTTATAAGATGGACTGTTGGCGGAATAGTGGGCGTCCTGTCCCTCGTAATTGCCGTAGGCATTGGTTTGCCCTGTATCTACAATGGGGTAGGACATTCCTGCCAGTCCATTTTGAGCAGCAAGTATGATAACAGCCGCTCCAAGTATTACTGATATTGTCATCGCACAATCCTCTATGTAAGCTGATTCAGATATTTTGTTCACTGGGCAATTCGAACCGCACCACTATAATTGATTGTGCATATCATTCTTTGTTTTCCTTGTCCATCTTAGTCTTTTCTCATGCCCGATTCTTCAACCGACAGTTCTTGCCCTTGATGTTGATGATCTCGGGGTGATGAAGGAACCTGTCCATGATTGCCGTACTCGATGATAGAACATCGATGAACTTGCCCCATTCCGCCATCGGCGGACTACTGATTATGATCCCGGACCAGTTTTTATAGCGGTGCATGATAATCTGATTGAGAAATATTTTGAGAGTTACTGCGGGTTCTGAACCCGCGGTATGCATTTGCACCATGTATTGCTCAGAGATCTCGAACACATGAAAACTCATCCCTGATTGCAGCTATCACGTCCGATTGGAGAAGTCCTTCCTGACTCTGCTCAAGGATACTAATGACTCGTTCCTTGGCGCGTTTCAACATACTTGGCTCGTCGGTTTCTTCCCACGTTTCAAAACTGCACCGTTCAGCCAGGGTTGGATAGAACAATTCATCCAAGTGGCGTGATGTGTGTTCTTCCATGAGAAAGTCGCCGCCCTGGCCAACGTTCTTAATGATGTCAAAAGCCAAACTGTCATCATCAACGTGAATGCCAGCAAGAATTCGATGGATCATGCCTATATTCTCGTCATCTATCACGAATTGCTCATAGGATAGAGAGTTGGCTGAGTCAATCAATCCAGCAGTAAGGTGAATGAAATCGGCTGCCATCATGGCAACGGTGAGGTTCGAGAAGTTCTTTTCGAAGCCAGCCTGAATGTCCGGTTGCTTGGAGTCCGTGAGTCCACCTGATGCATAAACGGGAAGCCTGTAGAGTTTGGCAAGCTGAACCGCACAGGTGTTGAGCATGCCCATCTCAACACTTCCTGTGGCTACTCCCATTGTCTTCATATCCATCACCGTGGGAAAGGCCCCATACAGCACTTTTGCTCCAGGAGCGAACATCTGTACTGTTGCCACACCGGCAAGAGCTTCAGCGTGCATCTGGGAAAGAGTCCCGGCCAACGTAGCGGGCGATGTTGCGCCTGCTATGGGCGCTGTCGCACAAGTAACCGGAAGGCCATGGTCTGCACAGAATTCAATAATAGATAGAGTTGTCTCGTCAATGGTGAGCGGGCTTATCGGGTTTGTGATAACAGATGCAAAGGGCTTGTTTCTGAATGTTTCCTCATCACCCGCTATGATGCTTGCCAACTGCAGCATCTGCTGAACACCCTGCAGATTGTCGCAGCCACCCATAACGTGTTTGGTCGTGTGATTGAACGCCTCGAAATAATCAAACACATGATAGTATTCGGCTCCAACATCATGAGCCTGACATGCGACGATGTAGAAGCGGATATTGTCCAGATTCTGAACCAGGATGGCGGTATTGGTGATGTCTCTTAGAAGCGTTGATCGATAGCCACCTGTACTCATGTCCAGGATACGGAATACCCGGCCTCCATTGCCAAAATGCACGTCCCCCACTCCCATTGCCAAATCGTTACGCCCGTCACGAGAATGTAGAGTGAATTCTGTCGGGGCTGTTCCCAGCAGGTCGTCCAGGAGTGCACCTTCAAAACGCACGACTTTTTCTTTATGGTCAACCAAGGCGCCAGCTTTCTCGAACGCGGCAAGAAAAGGGGCGCTATCGATCCGTATTCCCACTTCTCGGAGAATGCGTCTGGCGTTCTCGTTGATGGCGTTTGCATCATGGCTCGAAAGCGCTTTGTATGAGGGTCTACTGTTCCCCATTGTCGCCACCTCTAGTATCTGCAACAAGAGGACCATACGCCTCGGGCCTTCTTGCTTTCAGTATATATGCATCCATGCTCCGGTAATCTTGCAGTTGTTGAGCATTCAGTTCTGTGCAAAGCAGCTCTTCATCCCATGCACATGCTTCTGCTATCGCCTTCCCCGTGGGCGCAAACACCATGCTCTTGCCAACAAACCGAGATGGGCCATGCACTTCAATGCCGGAATGGTTGACAAGGGCAGAGTATGTGCCGGTGTCGCGGCACCTGGCACCGAACATCATGTGCATCCAACGGCATCTTTCCGCTACGACCTCATCGTCCGACACACATTCCTCTATGTAGTCCTCTCTTTCCCAATGCTCAGCCCAACCAGCCGGCATTATGATGACTTCCGCGCCCATAAGCGCCAGAGCGGTATGCGATTCCGGGAACTCGTTGTCGTAGCAGATCGACAATCCGACTTTGGCAAAAGGCAGATCAAAGACCTTGAAGCCGGATCCTGGAGTGAATAATGCGCGTTCTCGCGGCGGAGTATGCACCTTTCGCTGTATACCGATCAGGCTACCCTGTCCCGCCAAAGCATATGAATTATATATCCTGTCTCCACTTCTCTCGTAAAACCCGAAGCCGCAGTGCACAGAATGCTTTTGGGAGAGCTCGATGGCATCACCAATCGGAGTGCTGTCTATGGCCAGCGCACGAGCCCGAATCTCATTGATATCAAGAATATATCCGCTGATGGTTGCCTCTGGAAATACCACCAGATCCGCGCCTTTAGTACAAGCTTTCTCCAAGCAGCTATCCATCAGCGCAACGTTGTCCTCAACAGCACCCTCACATGAGGGATGGCACTGCGCTAAGGCTAGCGAGAATGTCTTCATATTTACGAGACTTTGCCTGGATCCCACCTGCCGACAAGCTTTTCGAAATGGGAGCCGGGAAATGCCTTTTTGAATTCCCGATAATACCACAGCTCCTTAGGCGATTGCAGTTTGTATTCGCCATTGGTGCTACGTGTCGTCTCTGCAAACTCGGAATCAGAGACGTGTCGAGCTGCAACCTGATCAGTCACGCCATCGGTTCCTGTGCCTCCGGCAAATCGCAATTTGGTGCGTTTGTATATGACCTCAGGAAGCATATCCTTGAATGCTTCACGCAATATCCATTTTTCGATGAACTCGCCATTTCCTGTATCGTGTATCTTCCAATCAACCGGCGTGTTCGATGCGAACGCAACGACCTCAGAATCAATGAATGGAGTTCTGTACGTAATCCCATTGCCCATCATTGATCTATCGAGTCTCTGGACAGCTGTATTATAGGCTATGGCAACGAGGCGATTCATCATTAGCAGTCTGTCAGTTTGATTCGCCAGATCCTTGAGGAGGTGATATCCCCCAAAGAGTTCGTCGCCGCCTTCGCCGCTGAGGATGCAATTAGTGAATTCCGCTGCTTTTTGCGATGCAAACAGGTTGGAGATTGCACCACTCACACAGTCCTCTTCAAAAGATTCCAGGACTGTTACGGCCCGAGGGGCCATAGCGTCGATCTCGTTCGATGTGAAATGCAGAACATGGTGCTCCATCCCGAGATACTCGGCTACTATCACAGCATTCTCTATGTCGGGCGCACCTTCCATTCCTACAGTGATTGTTGGCATGCTTGCGCCAAGATGTTTAACAGCAGCAGCAATAATGGAACTATCCAAACCGCCGCTCAACAGACAGGCCCCAACGGCGCCATCGTTGAGTCTGCGCTCAACCGACTTCAGCAGGCAGTTTCGCAATGCAACAGCCGCTTCGCCTGCCGCGTCGGGAATCGATACATCGGGCAGATGTGCGACGACACCGGCAATACCACGCGACGTTGAGAATGTGGTGGCAGGACGAAGCTCATGAATTGTAGTCGCCAGACCAACAAGCGCCTTCATTTCTGACGCAAAGCATGTGTCGCCCGCTTCTGTTCTGCCAAAATAGAGAGGCCGGACACCGACGCTGTCTCTTGCAAGAAGAATGTCCTTTCCGTTGATTACTGCACAGGCGAATACCCCTTCCAAGTGGCCGGAAAATGACATGCCGTGCTTTCGATAGAGATCGAGCACGACCGCTGCATCCGACTGGCCGCTATTTCTCTTGTTGTATATTTCACCGTCGAAGAGAACAACAATTCCGTCTGAAGCGGCAAAGCCATCTCCGCGTGCATCGGACAATTGTGGCGCACCAATGCCGAAGCAAGCACCATCGTCAGTCTTCACCTTCTTTGTGTCCGAGCCGCGATGCGACATTGCGCTCAACATACACTCGACGGTTTCTTTCTTCGCTCCTGCGCCTATGATTCCAGCTATACCAGCCATTTTGCTATTCGCCCCTCTCCCTTGTGACGTCTCTCAATCCTCTTTCTTGCAAGAATTCTGCTACGACATCGGAAGGATCGCGTTTGTTCTGATCCACTTCATTGTTAAGACGCCTCATAGTCCCATCATCAAGCAATCCGCTAAGCGATTCGAGAGCGGCATTCAGCTCTGGATGCTGTTCAAGTGTTTCCTGTCGTACCACTGGTGCGGCGTAATATGGAGGGAAGAAGCCTCTGTCGTCCGCCAGCATTCTCAGCTTGTGGGTCTTAATTCTGCCATCGGTGGCAAAAGCACAGATAACGTCGACATTCTTTTGTGCAATAGCCTTGTACATGAGACTAGGCTCCATATCGCGAGTGCCCTTGAATTTGAGTTTATACAGTTCTTGCAGTCCCTTGTATCCATCCTCTCGCTCCATGAATTCCGCCGTGAAGCCTGCAACTAGTCTGTCGGCGTCCTTCACCAGATCGCTGATGTTTTTCCAGCCCTGCTGCTCGGCCGCATTGGCTTGAACGGTGATAGCATAGGTGTTATTGAACCCGAACGGCTTCAGCCAGCGACATCTATATTGTTTGAGGTATGCCTCGGAAACGATCCTGAATGCTTTGTCCGGGTTCGGGATGACTTCTTTCTTGAGTATCGCGGTCAGGGCCGTACCTGTGTATTCGGCATATATATCCAGCTCTCCCCGGATCAGTCCTTGATGACAGATCATGGTTCCACCGAGATTGAATATGCGCTTTACCTCCAGGTCAGTCTTCGCCTCGATTATCTGCGCCATCATCTCGCCGATAATCAGTTGTTCCGTAAAGTTTTTACTTCCGATTGCTATCCTGTCGCCTTGGCCCTTCGGCTGCCTGCACCCGCATCCCAAAACAAATATTGTGAGGGCTATGGTCAGGATGTTTACATATCTTAACTTCATGTCTATCTCCTTCAATTTATACATTCTGACGAAGGCTCTTTTTGAGAAACTTCTCGATTAAGCCAAGTAAAGAATCCAAAAACAAAGCCAATATAGAAGCCGATACCACACCGAGCAATATCAGGTTGTTTTGAGTCATGGAGAGACCGCGCACGATAAAAACGCCGAGTCCTCCTGCTCCGATAAATGCAGATAACGTAGCTATGCCTACGATAATGACTGTAGCAGTTCTGATTCCTGCCATGATAACAGGTGAGGCCAATGGCAGCTCGATCAGCCACAGCCGTTGGCTATGCGTATATCCCATTCCGTCGGCGGCCTCAATGGTGCTGGCATCTACGTTGGCCAGTCCGGCATGTGTGTTCCGGATTATGGGCAAGAGCGCATAGAGCACCAGCGACACAAAGGCGGGTGGATACCCGATCCCAAGCCAGACAAGCAGAAGAGCGAGCAAGGCTATGCTTGGAATCGTCTGAACTATACCTGCCAGCCCTAGAATTGGCCCGGCAAGCCAACGGTAGCGAACAATCAGCATTCCTAGTGGAACACCGATACATACTGCAAGAGCGCAGGCCGATCCGGAAAGCAATAAGTGCTCCCATGTTCGAATCAAGATCTGATCGTATCGATCCATTACCAACTGGATAAATGCCATCAATTGTCTCCGTAAAATAATTTCAACTGCGTGGCAGGTTTTGCAAACAGGTCTCGAACAAACTCCGTTGCCGGTGCGGCCAGAATCTCTTCTTTGCTCCCGCATTGCTCGATGCGTCCCTCATGCATGACTGCTATCCGATCACCAAGCGTAAGGGCTTCAAAAATGTCGTGTGTTACAAAGATGATGGTCTTCTTGAGTTCGGACTTGATGCGCAAGAGTTCTTGCTGGAGTTGGTTTCTTGTCAATGCATCCAGGGCCCCGAAGGGTTCATCCATTAGCAGATACGCTGGATCGGCTGCCAGCGCACGCGCCACCCCGACTCGTTGCTGCTGGCCGCCTGAGAGTTGGTCAGGATACTGACAAGCATATTCGGATGGAGGGAGCTTGACCAAATCCATCAGTTCTCTTGCCCTTTTCTGGCATTTGCTTTTCCTCCACCCGAGGAGTCTTGGCACTACTGCTATGTTCCGCTCAACCGATAGATGAGGGAAGAGACCTATTCCCTGAAAGACATAACCAATGGATCTACGGAGTTCTGTGATTTCCTGATCCATGATGTTGCGGCCGTCAACTTCAATGCTGCCGTTGGTAAGCTCGATTAGTCTATTGATCAGCTTCAATGTTGTGGTCTTGCCGCAGCCGGATGAGCCGAGAAGGACAAGAGTCTCCCCTGCCTTGATGTCGAGGGACAGGCCGGAGACAGCAGGGGTGCCATCCGCATATGTCTTGAATACATGTTTGAGCGATATCACGTCTTAATCATCTGCTCTATCAATCTGTAGAATGCATACCAGTCCGTGACCACATCCTTGCCCGTCCTGTAGATTCGTCACAATATGCCGTAATGCGTAACCCAACTGGGGCTCTATGATGTTCTCTCTGGGAAGACCCAGCCCATACCATCCCGTTCCTTCGACAATTTTCGTCATTCGGATGACCATGTCCACGAGAGGAGACGGCGCAGCTGCAGGTGGCTCCGGCAATGTTCCTGTGAAGACACGCTTGTCTTCGTCATAGAGTTTGAGGAGCTCAGAAACATATTGAACAAGATAGTTCCACGATACCTGAATGTGTTCGTAGTATCTATTCAGGAATTCAAATCCTTGCCGCGGGACATAGTCTACCATTAGGGATGTTAGATCTGTTCGCACGTTTACTTCATGCAGGGAGTTGACTGCATCGCGTATTGGCTGAGCCTGCGGGTTGTAATCACCAGTATCCATATGTCGCCCGGTAAATACCGATCGATCATAGAAGGTGAGCGGCTTAATGTGAACGCCGCTGCGCTTGCTTGCCTCCGTGATAATGCGCTCGGCTTCCTTGCGGCTCATCAATCTCAGATTTAAGTGCTGCAAGTCATCTATCCGCTCTTCTCTATCCTCTTTGTCATAAATGTAGGACACAACATAGTCCATGTTTCTGTTTTCTTGATGATCATGTGTCCATAGAGATTGCCATTCATATGAATAGCGACCAAGCCAGTCGCAATGGACGAGGCAGGAGTCTTTTGTAGTTTTAGCGATTTGCGTGAGAATCTGAATGGCCGTCTCGTCATCGTTATGGTGTGAAAATGATCCGAACGACGAAAAATAGAGGTCATACGGATCTTCACCATCCAGAAGGGGCAACCCTTTTGTGAAATCGGCCTGCCGGAACGCCATCTTCGGATTTGAGTTATAGATAGAGCCAGCCTGATTCAGTAGGTCCTTGTTCAGATCAACACCCGTATATAACCCCATGATATCGGGGGAAAGAAGATCAACCTCCGTTTGCTCCAGGTCGGCATCTCTATCACGAACGCCGAGGAGCAGCTCGTGACCGTCAGCACTGCCGCAGCCGAGATCCATTATTCTCACTCGTCTCATGTTCGCTTTGCATTTGTCCACTAGCTTGTGCAGATGCGAGCGAAGAAACTGCCTTGTCACTTCATCTTCCCAGAGCCGCCGGACGTTGTCGTACTTACCTATCAGACCAGATTTCTTGGCATACAATCCGCTTGTTACTGCCTCGCTATACGCCGGCATCTGATCATTGTGTTCATTCTTATCCATGACATATCTCCCTAATCCAGCACTGACGCAAGCACTCCGGGTACTTCTTCGCTTATTCTCTTGAGAACATCTTCCGGCAACGCGTTGCGCGGTAAGTCCATTATCTTCTTATATTGCTCGTGTGCGGCCCTCAGTGCATCGCCATCTTCATGCTCCAGGGGATACCGTGCATACACGGGATCTCGTGATGGTAACGGCAGGTGATATATGAAGGTCTTATGGTCAGAGGCCATGACCTCCTTTATCGTTGCCAATGTTTCCTCGTGCATATCTGCTGTCACGCCTGGTTCACTGAGCATATGTTTGATGAGACCAATATGGGCATCATCCATAATCGCCTGTTCCGGGCAGAACGTATTGGTGCGCTCCAATAGGCCGAAGGCATAGTGGATGTACTGAGCGCCTCCCCTCGGTACGGACATGAGAGTGGCCATCTTCTCAACGGTAGCCTGTATCCCGGGCTCGGAAGCATCACCCACCCCAGCTGTTGAATAGCAGGGCAAGCCGTAGAATCGAGCCATCTGCGCGCAATCGATATTGTAGTGGCTGAACTCAGGAGCTCCGTACATGTCATTCAGATTGTCAAGTCTTGTCCTGACCGGAACAGCGCCGTAGAGTATTGGTGCACCGGGGGCCACGAGTTGGTTAAGCAGTACCCCTGCCAGCAATTCGGCGTTTATCAAGGCTACCATCCCGAATTCATCAAAAGGCCCTGTTGCGCCAGCCATCGGGCAGCTTGATATCACGACGGGCACACGTCGTTTTGATATTTCCATAAAAGTGTCAGCAGTATCTTCCACTATCTGCAGAGGACTCTTCACTGCACAGCAGATGAATGAAATGACCGGATTGTCACGGAATGCATCCACACCACCTGCGACGATATGGCCCATATGTAGGACTTCGTCCAATGCCTCAATGTGCGTCAGGCCCGCCTGGACGTGTTTCGTTATGTTGTTCAAGCTAGCAAGAAACTTGTTTACATCCTTGTTCCGTGATGTGACATCAGTATCCTGGATGTTTACACATCTGATGAAGAAATCCAGATTCTCGAGATTGTCGCAGAGGTGCGCGGCATCACGCAGATGCGCGATGGATCCGTCCTGCCTCGAGAACAGGGGATTGCCGCCATCAAAATTGACATCCAACCAAATGTTGGTTTCCGACCCACTTCCGAAGCGAACGCGAGGTTCATTTGCATCCAGGATGAGTCTATTCGCTGGATTCCGCGCTCCAAGCACAACTGTTGACGGGGCGGTGTCTAAGGCGGCACTAATCAGTTGCGACGAAATCCTGACGCGTACTGCGTCACCTGCATCTTCCAGGGTGGCGCCTGCATTCTCGAAAACACTTGCGGCGTCACGATTGAAACAAAGCAGACCTGGATGCTGAAGCAATTCCCGGGATAATTTATCAACAATCATCAGCTGAGATTCGTCTAGACGCCTGTACGGCTTGACAAGAACACCCTCTCTCTGTTCCTTAGCCATCTGTTCCATCTACTTCACCTCGGCTTTGATTTCCGGATAGCTCTCGAGAAGTTGTGAACGCACATGCAGCGGCAACAGGCTCTGAGTCTCATTGGCCCGGATATTCCGCACGAAGGCCTTTGTCTTCCCCAGGGCTGTCGCTTCATCAGAAAGGGTTTCGCGCTTCTCTCTGTTCGAAAGCGACGGGTCGAAGAACTCGTCCCGCATATGGCGGATTGTATGCTCATCTGTCAGGTAGTTTTTGCCTGGCCCTTTTTCAATCATCAGCTCAGTAGCAAGAGTGTCGTCGTTCACCTCGATACCGCGCAGAACGCGCTGGCACATTCCGAGAATCTCGTTGTCAACCACAAGCTTATCGTATGAGACTGTCATGTCTGTTTCCATGAGGCCGGCTATATCATGAATATAATTGGCCCCGCTCATTGCCACCAGCAGGCTGGACATCGCGCTTTCATATGATGCCTGGACATTCATTTCTTTGGCATCAGTAGTGCCGCCTGTTGAATACAGCGGTATTTCAAAATGCTGAGCCATCTGCGAGACGCCGGCATTAATCATTGCTCGTTCAATGGCTCCACCGACATGATCCATTGTGCAGAGGTTGGTGATAGAGCCGACGCTGCCACAGATACCGGGAGCGCCCCTGTTTACCGACTGCACAAGCGCAATACCTCCCAGTGTCTCTGCTATATGCGTCAGTATATTACCTGCCAGCGTTATTGGGGCGGTAGTCCCACAAATCGGCTCTGTGGGCACCACGACAGGCAGGCCCTTGCTGGCGAGATAACAGGTGATCTCACCGTACATGTCGTCAATCTTGAAAGGGCTGATAACAAGCGTTATGAAAGAAACGACCGGCTTTGAACGCAATGCATCTTCTCCGCCCGCAATAGTTTCAGCCATCTTTACGACATTCTGGCAACCGCGCATTGTGTAAATGCCGCCCATCACGTGCTTTGAAGTATTGTCAAACGAATGAAAGAAGCGATTCACGTCAATATGTTCGTGGTTCTCCAGGTCATGAGGAAACACGTTAATTGTGAAAAGGTGAATGTTCTCGAGGGCCTCGACCATTTTGGCGTTGAGGATGATGTCTTCTACTGTCGAGCGCCTTCGTTGTCCGGTATCAGGATCCAGAACATATATGGCAGTGCCGCCTGTCCCATAGTGTACCCGGTTCTTTTCCAAAACACAGTCCGTTGCTCCATCACGAGAGCAAAGCGTTATGGATGACGGATTAGAGGCTATAGCATCTTCGACCAGCGAACGTGGAAGCTTCACCAATTGCTCGTCTTCAATTACTTCAGCACCCGCCTTCCCAAAAGCTTCTCTTGCCGATTTTGAATAGACCAACATGCCCGCTTGCTCCAAAACCCGGAAGGCGTCTTCAGATATCTTCTTGACGTCTGTCTTTGTGAGTGGCGCATACAGAGACGACTGTATTCCATGCTTAACACTGTAGTCCATCATCGTCAGTTTCCCTCTAAAGCTATTCTCGTATTCTTGACCGCTCACCCCTTTGTTTGCCGAAATGTTCGGCAAACCTGTTCGTTTTGCTCCTGCAAGATGATGTTTCGGTCTTCCCTTTACTGTCACCAGCCTCATCTTTTAGGCAAATGGGGTGCGAAGCTATATTCATCACCAGGAAGTGTCCTAAAGCTCCTGCCTGTGCATTGCCGTCTTTACAGGAAGCAATCTGCCTCAGCTTTCTCCAACTAAAAGTCCATATTTCGAAGAGTTCAGAAATGCTTGGCAGTCACCTTTGTATATCTCTGTCAGTTACAGCAGCATCCCATACCTAAACGAGAAAAGCCATTCTTTTCAGCTATTCCAGTCATTGTCATAGATGATGTATCTTGGCCTTGAAGAGCAAGATGGATTGCATATGGGGGGCTGTCCTGATAATTTCAGGCATCTCGGAACCATCATCATTTCGAACGACTTGGTCACTGTGGAGATCCGGCTTGGATTGTATCCACTGTTGTTTTCGACCGCTAATTAGCTTTACTTACAGACGAGCACCATGCGAAAAGCTGTGAAATATTCAGAACAGACCATTGGATAGACTAGGAAACCAGAATCATGAGAATTCTAATACTTGGCGCGGGGAATGCCGGACGACTGCTTGCCCTTCGGCTCTGTGATGAGAAGCACAGCGTGGTAATGGTGGACACAGATCAGCAGGCGTTGGCAGAAGCTGAGGCGAAATTGGATATTCTCACCGTTTGCGGTTCCGGATCCAGTCCGCGGGTGCTAGGTGAAGCACAGGTCGATAAATGCCACCTGATCATTGCCGTTACGAATTGCGATGAAACAAACATACTCGCCTGTCTGTATGCTCATGCCGCTGGTGTGGGCCGCACTGTGGCGCGGGTCGCCAGCCCGGAATACATCCACAGGGATAACGCGTATGATCTGGGGGCGATGGGCGTCGATCTGGTGATCAACCAGAAACAGGAATGCGTACGCGAAATATTTCAGAGCCTGAAGATGCCGGGTGCTGCAGAGGCATTTGATTTATTCGCAGGCAAAGTAATAGTAGCGGGCTTCCATGTTGGCAAGGCCAGTCCGCTGGCCGACACTACGCTTTCCTCTTACGTGCAGCCTGAGCTCATTCGGCTATTTCGTATGATCGCAATATGGCGCGCCGGGAAGCTGATTGTTCCACACGGAGACACTCAGTTCGAGGTAGGTGATATGGTTTATCTCGTCGGTCCACGTAGCGCTATTGCTACTTTTTCGGGATGGATCTGCCCCCGGTTTCAACCGGCGCAGAAGGTAATCATTGCCGGCGGCGGCGACCTCGGGCTCATGCTTGCCCAGATGCTGGAAGATTCCGTTGAATGTGTTCTGCTCGAGCAGGATGAGGCTCGAGCCCGTGTCTGTTCGGCGCAGCTCGACAAAACACTGGTGTTACGCGGTGATGCCTTGGCGGAGAACACCCTGGGGGAAGCCGGGGTTACGGACCGAACTGCTTTTATTGCGCTTACCGGCGATGATGAAAACAACATCATGAATTGCCTCATGGCCCGAAAGCAGGGCGTAGGCTTTACTGTTACTCAAATTGTCCGCACTGACTATATTCCAGTTGTTGAAAGCCTGGGCTTGGTCGATCGCGTACTAAGCCCCTATATCTCAACTATGCATGTTATACTGCATTACCTACGCTCCCAGAAAGTTCAGGCGGCCTCCCTTCTGCATAAGCTTCCCGGGGAACTTCTGGATGTTGTGATTCCGGATGACCGCAAGTTTTCCGGGAAGATGATCAAAGACATCAAGATGCCGCGAGCTACCATTATCGCCACAGTTCTGCGAAATCAGGAAGTGGTGCCTGCCGCAGGAGATCTGGAACTGATTCCAAATGATCGTGTTTTGATCTTCGCCCATCACGATGCCGTTAAGCACATCCGATCCATGTTTATGAAATGAATAAGCGCTCGACGTTCTATATTGTTTCGATGGTAACATTGGTAATAGGCTCAGCTATGGGCCTTTGTTCCGCACTGTCTTTCTACTGGAAAGATCCGGCATGGGCATGGCGGAGCCTGCTCCTTTCCTGTCTCATCACAGTTGTGTCTGCAACTGTGATGTTACTCCTGACGCGAGGAGACATAAATCTATCACGGCGCGATGGTTTTGCTGTTGTCACCTTAGGCTGGATATTCGCAACCCTGTTCGGTGCTCTGCCGTACGTCCTTTCCGGAGTCATTCCTGATCCGGTTTCTGCTGTTTTTGAGACGATGTCCGGCTTCACCACGACCGGAGCGTCCGTGCTTCCTAGTGGGAGCTTCCAGACTATGGAGAGTATTCCGCGCGGGATTCTCTTCTGGCGCGCCCTCACCCATTGGTTTGGAGGCATGGGGGTACTGGTGCTCTGTGTCGCTATTCTACCGTTCCTCGGAGTTGGAGGTATGCAGCTCTACCGCGCTGAAATGCCCGGGCCGTCCAAGGACCGTCTGACGCCGCGTATTACGACGACAGCCAAACTGCTCTGGGGTGTCTACCTGTTGCTGACGCTGCTGGAAATATTGCTACTCAAGTTTGCAGGCGGCATGAACTGGTTTGATTCTTTCTGTCATACCTTTGCGACCATGGCTACGGGCGGGTTTTCCACACGTACAGCGAGTGTCGGCGCCTTTGACAGCCCCATTGTGGACATCATCATCATATTGTTCATGTTCATGGCCGGGGTCAATTTCTCCCTCCATTATTATGCATTAACAGGGAAACCTGGCAGATATTTCAAGGATCCAGAGTTTCGTTTCTACTTCATCTTCTGGTTGTTCTGCGGTCTGTTTATTACGGTCAATATATGGGGGTCGGTATATGGCGGTTTCGGCAAAGCGCTTCGTTCGGCTTTCTTCCAGGCCACCTCTATTCTTACGACAACAGGATTTGTTACCGAGGATTTTGATATCTGGCCACAGGCCTCGCGCATATTGTTGGTACTGATGATGTTTGCCGGCGCCTGTGCCGGTTCAACGGGTGGCGGCATAAAGATGGTCCGCATTCTG
>JAUXFM010000058.1 GCA_030622955.1 Lentisphaerales bacterium | reverse complement strand
GAACAGCAGGAATCAGGTCGGCCTGACCATCTACTACAAGATAGGCAGCTGGCTCATTCCTGCCTTCCTGAAAACTCGGCTTACTCCCAATCAGATCACCTTCATGTCTTTTTGTGCAATTGCCGCGGGCGCTTCATTCCTGGCAATGGGTGACTATCTCAATATTGTGATCGGCGTGAGTCTCCTCCAGATTGGCATCATTCTGGATGTGTTGGATGGCGGGGTTGCCAGGGCGAGAAATCAGGCGAGCATTCTTGGCAACTGGTTGGATTGCATGGTCGACAGGATTGGAGACTTTTTCATCCTGCTGGGGATTGTCGCAGGTGTTGCGCGGCACCCGGGAGTAATCATCAAATGGCTCGCCGTTCTTGAACTTGACGACCATGCCTTGCCGATAATTCTGGGGTTGGGGATCCTGCTGGTCGGGCTGAGATTGTTGGTGGACACAACGTATGGTTACACCCTGCTATATGTGCCGAACATCAACAAGGAATACCAACGCGTGAAGAAGACGCTCCTGTTCGAGATCGTTTTCACCAGGACCCAATTCATTTTCTTCGTAATGTTCTTTGTCGGCTTGCTTGGGCTCATGACGTATTATTTTATCTTCCTGATCTGCTACCTGTTGATGTGGGAAGTTGCACTCTGTATTAAGCTGTTCTTCCAGATCAGGAAGTCATATAGCGGATGACACGCTACGGTTCTTTTCGTCGTAAGAGCAGCACAAAGAAGGTGTAGGGAACACACCAGAATGGCATTGTTTTATGTCCCGAAAGAAACTAAAACGGAGAAATAAGCGTGACCATGACGCTGCGCCGGCTGGGCCACAGGAGGCAGAGGAGGGGGCGACACCTGTCGCAGTTGCAGATACGCCCGACAAGATGGGGCGAGCGCCTCTCGTCATTCTGATCCTGTTAGTTGTGATTGCAGCTATTCTCCGATTGGGGTGGTTGGGATTGTCGGCATTCAGGGCTGACACTATTGAGTTCTACCGATATGCGATGGCAAACCATGATCCGATGACGATCTGGCGTAACCCGCCATGGTGGAACCAGAGCCCTTTGGCAGAAGTATCGATGCTCTGGTTTCTTCGTTTTGCGCACCTGTCGCCAACGCCTTTCAATGTGAGATTGCTCTTTGCGTTGACGGGGATTGCGACCATTCCGGCAATGTTCCTGCTATGCCGTCGGGTGCTGGGTGTACGTGCTGCACTCGTTGCGGCAGCATTGAGCTGTGTCAACCCGTACCAGCTCTACTTTTCGCGAGAGGCATACCATTACGTGCACCTGCTATTCTTCTGTACGATACAGTTATGGGCCTTCTGGAAGATGTGGGATGCTTTGCGCGAGGAACGAGTGCCCAGCATCTGGATGTTTATCGTGTTCTTTCTGAGCTCGCTTGGCGCTTGTCACAGCCACATGGCGGCCTGGCCTGCATTTGCTATTGAGGGGACGGTGATGGCAGGTACAGCGTTCATGAACTTCAGAAAGAAAGGTCCGCCCTTGGTCCGAATATTGACAGGGCTTTCGGTCACGGGAGTAGTTGTGCTGGTAACGCTTGCGCCCTGGATACGACGTGCGATGAAGCACCTGCAAGACAATCCCACGCATTTCAAGAAGTTCCTGATCCCCGGCCAGGAGAATCCGTTCATTGCCAGCTTGAAGAGATTCATGCCGATGTTCACCTTCGGCTATTCGCCCTGGGGCATAACCCTGCTCTGTGTGTTGGTGTTGCTGGGTGTTGCGGCATTGATCGCTACCGGCTGGAAGAAACGGGCCGTAAGACGAATGACATGGATTTCGATCATGTTCCTTGTTCTTTCGATGGTGATCATACGGGTCATAGGAAAGGGGTATGGTGGCGAGAAGTATTTCTCGCCGGTCTGGCCTCTGACAATGATGGGGCTTGCCGCTTTCATTTGTGCGATCGGGGAATGGCTGGCATCAAAGATAAAGAAGAATATCGCGGAGCCGCTTGTGGTGACCCTCACATGTGGGCTGATCGCATTCTGGGCATTGCCCGCGTGGGCGATCGTGCAGCTTGATGGAAAGCCCATTCCTTATCACAAAATTGTTGCGACAATTGAGAGGGAGTTGCCGCCTGGCACTATTGTCCTTGTCGATCGCTGGTTCGAAGCGATTGTTGAGATGCGTGTATATGCTCCCAGCAATAGATACATCACATTCACCATTCCGAATGAGCCGCATGAGGCCTACATTCAGAACCGCTGGCGTGACACCGCCAAAGCATTCTTCGAGAAGTATCCCACTGCGGCCTATCTGGAAGTGTCTAAATCATACTTCACCGTGCCTGAGATAGGGTGGTGGCATTGGCCCAGGAATTATTTCAAACATCACATTGTGATCAAGAACGAACCGGGTCTGTTGCTGAGAAAATGGGGCATGGTTCCGCGTGGGCATTTCTTTGAAAAGAATATGGCCGGCTTGATATGCGAACTTTTCTATGACAAGCCTGAAGAAGCGGTCAAAAAGAATCGTGAATCGGGCAAGAGTAGCATGGTTCTGTTTGGGCCTGAATGGTCTTTTGTTAAGACAAGGGATTTTCGCGACTGGCGTGTGATGGGGCCGTTCGCAACGCTGGAAGTTTACAACCTGGATGACAAACCGGAGGACGTGAGACTCCGGATCGATGCGGTGGCGAACGGGCATATCAAGCAGGTGAAGCTTGGAGAAGGAACTCATAGCTTTCCGGCTAATCAGGTGGCTTCATGGGAAACGCCCGTCGTTACTCTTGCGCCGGGATGCAATGTGCTCCAGTTGACGGATCCACTGTGGGGTTCACGGCAGGTGCCATTGCTCGTTGGCAAGATTCAGGTGTTGACGCGCGAGGAGAAGAAAGTGCTGCAGGAGCCTGTTTCTAATCCTGCTCCGTGAATGTCAGAAGCACTTCCGGATAAGATGATTCCAGTGCAACTGGTTCGAGCGCATCTGCAAGTTGATTAACATGCCCCTCTATTCGCATCCAATCGCAAGCACCAATCTGTGGTGGCAGAGAATCCCTACTTGTGCTCAGATTCTCGAGATTGACGAGATCCTGAACGCTGATTCGTTCATCAGTACAGATGACTTCTATCAACAAAGTGATGCCGCGCGCAATATATCCCATCCCTGCTGGGCGGTGATGTTGCACTGGGGCGTCTCTGCAGAAGTAAGATTAAACTTGTATGAATGTATGTATTGAACTAGGTTTTCCCCTCGGAAACAGGCTTTTGGGGCACTAGCGAATGGGCAGAACTAGGCACAGCAAGATTGTAGAGTTAGACGAACTCGCCGCGATCCTTGGCTCAGAAAAAGCGAAAGGCAGTCGCATTGTCCACTGTCACGGTGTCTTTGACCTCCTGCATATCGGGCATATCAGGCATTTCCAGCAGGCCAGGCAGGCGGGTGATGTACTTGTTGTAACGATAACTCCTGACAAGTTCGTCGATAAGGGCCCTGGCAGGCCCGATCTCTCAGGATCTTCGAGTGGAGGCCATCGCATCGCTTGACACCGTCGATTACGTTGCGCTGAATATTTGGCCGATGGCCATAGAGACGATCAAGCTGCTCAAGCCGGACTTCTACGTCAAGGGCAAGGAATATCAGGAAGCCGAGAAGGACGTAACCGGGGGCATCATCGTGGAACGGGAAGCTGTAGAATCTGTTGGCGGCAAGCTCATCTTTACCGATGATATTGTCTTCAGCTCTTCTTCTCTCATCAATAAGTACGCGCCCGCCTTTCCCCGGGAAGTGACCGATTACCTGGCGACGTTTACCGAAAGGTACAGCATTGATGAGGTGATCGGGTATCTCAGGGGCACAGAGAAGCTCAAGGTGCTCGTTGTCGGCGAGGCAATAATTGATGAGTATCGCTATTGTGAGGCGATCGGGAAGTCATCAAAAGATCCGACGCTGGCGATGCGAAGTCTGAATCTTGAGCGGTTTGCCGGTGGCGTATTGGCGGTGGCCAATCATGTGGCGAATTTCGCCGACGAAGTATCCCTGGTGGCTATGGTTGGCGATACTCACGGCGAGGAGGAGTTCATAGACGAAAAGCTGAATCCGAAAGTAAAGAAGGAGTTCTTCTGTAGGACAAATTCGCCAACAATTGTGAAGCGCCGCTTGATCGAGAAATATTTTTTCACCAAGCTGCTGGAGATATACAGTATCAACGATGCTAAGCTTTCCGATGAAGACAATGAGGCATTGTGCCAGAAGCTCGAGGAGCAGGTGCCACTGCACGATGTGGTCATCGTCGTCGATTTTGGACACGGGATGATGACGCCTGATGCCGTTAAGATGGTCGGGAATGCTAAATTCCTTGCGGTTAATGCCCAGGCAAATGCCGGCAATCTGGGATATAACGTGATTTCGAAATATCCACGTGCTGATTATGTCACTATGACGGAGAAAGAGATTAAACTCGAAGCCAGAGACCATCGTGGTGATCTAAGGGACATGGTTAAGGAAGTATCCGAGAAAATGTCGTGCAAGCGTGTAGTTGTTACGATCGGCAACAGGGGTTGCCTTGCATACGACAGGGAGGAAGGGTTCGTCCACATTCCGGCGGTAGCATCGAAGGTTGTCGATCGTGTTGGGGCAGGCGATGCATTCCTCTCAGTTTCTTCGCTCTGCTCTGCACAAAATGCACCCATGGAGGTCGTGGGATTTGTGGGTAACGCCGTGGGCGCATGGGCCGTCAATACGGTCTGCAACGAAAAAGCGGTTGAGCCAGTGTCGCTCACCAAGCAGATCAAGACGTTGTTGAAATGACGGCGGGGCCGTCGGTTATTCGTTATTGGTTAATGGGTCACGGGAACAGGTCAGGGGGCTTGTAGATGTCAGAAGAAAGCTGGAAAGAACATGTGGCAGGGTTGAGTGGCCTGCTCAATGAGCTGTCCTGCAGACTTGAAGGGGAAGAAGTGGAACCGGATGTTGCGTTCGGCAAGTGGCATGACCTCACCGTCGATCTGAGAGACAAGAAAGGTGCTATCTATCTGATAGGAAATGGCGCGAGTGCGTCTATGGCCAGCCACATGGCTGCCGACCTGGCGAAGAACGCTCATCTGCACACGGAAGTGTTCTCGGACCTCTCTCTGATTACGGCGATTTCCAATGATATGGGATATGAGAATGTCTTTGTTGAGCCGCTACGGCGCAGGGCCAGAGCGGGAGATATGTTGATAGCGATAAGCAGTTCGGGTGATTCGAGAAACGTGCTCGAGGCCGTGGCACTGGCTAATGAGTTGGAGCTAACGGTTGTGACCCTGTCGGCGATGGGGGCTGACAATAAGTTGCGCCAGGCTGGCACCATCGATTTTTACATCGCGGCAGAGACCTACAGCTTTGCCGAGACGGGCCACGCGGCCATTTTGCACCACTTCATGGATATGGTCCAGGCCTGAAGGAGCAGAATGGAACGAACGCTTGTTATAGGCAGCAATTCCTTCACGGGCTCCCATTTTGTCGATCACCTTCTCGAGAATAATTCATCCAATGTTGTAGGGATCAGTCGTTCTTCCGAGTACTCGCCGGTTTTCTTGCCTTATCTTCAGAAGAAGGAGCGGTCAGGTCGATATGTCTTTCACCAATTGGACTTGAATCGTGACATGGCAGGGATCTGCGCGCTTTGTGATGACTTCAAGCCGGACCTGGTCGTGAACTTTGCGGCACAGGGCGAAGTACGCAACAGCTGGAAATGGCCTGAACAATGGTATGAGACGAACTGTCTTGCAACCGTTCGATTGGTGGCCCATCTACAGAAGCAGGATTACCTTGAGCGGTATGTTGCGATATCGACCCCGGAGGTTTATGGGAGCACTGGCACGAATGTGAAAGAGAATCACAACTATCGGCCAAGTACACCTTACGGTGGATCCAAGCTTGCAGCTGATCTGCACCTGCTATCCCTCTACAGGCAGAATGGCTTCCCCGCCGTCTTCACGCGAGCTGCAAATGTTTACGGGCGTCACCAGCAACTGTATCGGATAATCCCGCGGACCATTATTTACCTTAAGCTGGGCAGGAAGATCCAGTTGCACGGCCATGGTCTTGCGCAACGGGCATTCATACATGTGCGAGATGTGGCGAATTGCACTTTGCGTGTTGCATCGAAGGGCGTGCCCGGCGATATCTATCACATAGCGCCCTCCGACGGGACTAGGAGTATCGCCGATGTCGTGAAGTATATCTGCGAACTGATGGGCTGTGAATTCGAAGATTCTGTCGAGCTGGTGGATGAGAATTTCGGCCAGGATGCCCTTTTTAGCATGGATTGTTCGAAAGCAAGGAACGAACTTGGCTGGGCGGATGACGTATCTTTTGAGACGGGCGTGAAAGAAACGATTGAATGGATCGAAAAAAACTGGGACTTTATACAGAAGCAACCGCTGGATTATGTGCATAAGAGGTAGGGATGAGGGCTGAAGCCTGAGTATGAGCAATCACGAATGAACTTGTGCTGGGTAGGGCGCGATCGCCGAGCGCGCCGAGAAGATAATTGCTTTTGCTCAGATAGACAAAGAACGAGTTAAGAAATGCCAATCGAACACAACTATCTTCCCGAGCAATACGAGCAAACTGGCAAGCCGAAGATCAATCATAATTATCTGGTTGAGCAGTTCGCCGATTATGCGGAGATATTCAAAGATATCGAGCAGCTTGTGAAGAAGGGCGATTATACGCTGGGCCATTCAGTTGATGAATTCGAGGAGAACATCAAGAATCTTACGGGGAGCAGCTATGCGATAGGGCTCGGTAGTGGCACCGATGCGTTGTTTCTCAGTCTCAAGGCGGCAGGTATTGGCCCTGGTGCTGAGGTCATCACTACCCCGTACACATTTTTTGCAACTGTCGGTTCGATAGTTTCCGCAGGTGCTCGCCCCGTATTCGTGGATATCAGGGATGATTACAACATCGATCCGGATCTCATTGAGAGCGCCATCACTGATCGGACCAAGGCAATCCTCCCGGTTCATTGGTCGGGCAGGGCCTGTGAGATGGATAGGATCATGGCCATAGCGGATGAACATGGACTTTGCGTTGTTGAGGATACTTGCCATGGAATCAATGCATCTTACAATGGCAAGGCACTTGGAACGTTTGGACTTACTGGATGTTTCAGCATGCATCCGTTGAAGAACCTTAACGTGTGGGGCGATGGCGGATACCTGGTCACAGATTCCGGGGAAACCCATGAGAAGCTTGTGCTGCTGCGGAATCATGGGCTGGTCAACAGGGACGAATGCGCGATGTTCGCCTATAATTCTCGACTGGATTCCATACAGGCTATTGTGGCGAACCATCTGCTCAAGAAGATCGATCACATAACCGATTCAAGGATTGCCAATGCGGCTCTTTATGACGAGCTGCTCCGTGCGATACCGGGGATCACGGTTCCTGTCCGTCCGGAAAATGTGAAACAGGTGTATCACATCTATGTCATCCGTGCGGAGCGGCGTGATGCGCTGTGCGAATATCTCATTGCGAACGATATTGATGCCAAGATTCATTACCCTATACCCATGCATTTACAGCCTGCTGCCGCTGAATATGGATATAGTCCAGGGGATCTCCCCCTGGCCGAAGCGGTTTGTGACACGGTGTTGTCATTGCCAGTGCATGAATTTGTGACAGAAGAGCAGGTCAGGTATGTCGCAGGCAAGATGGGGGAATTCTATGCGAGAGGTTAAGTTCGTAGATCTCGGCAAGCAATACCTCGCGATCAGGGATGAGATCCTCGCTAAGTTTGACGAAGTGTCTCGAACTGGATCCTATGTTCTCGGTCCAGAGGTCTCGGCGTTTGAGGAGAAGTTTGCGCGATATTGTGGTGTTGAGCATGCGATAGGGGTCGGAAATGGATCGGACGCGCTCTTTCTTTCACTGCTTGCGCTGGGAGTCGGGTCGACCGATGAAGTTATAACGGTGCCTAATTCTTTTGTGGCCACGGCCTGGGTCATAGCAAGAACGGGTGCGCGACCGGTGTTCTGTGATGTTGGCGACGATATGAACATGGATCCTGTGAAGTTAAAAGATGCCATCACGGATAAAACGAAAGCCATTCTCCCTGTGCATCTTACGGGACGTGTGGCTGACATGGAAGCTATCCTTGATATAGCAGGGCAGGCCGGTGTTGCAGTGGTCGAAGATGCTGCGCAGGCAGTTGGAGCCAGGTACAAGGGGAAGATGGCTGGCTCGTTCGGGAAATGTGCTGGATTCAGTCTGCACCCGCTAAAGAATCTGCACGTCCATGGTGATGGAGGAGTGATCACAACTGGCGATGCCAAGCTGGCGGAAACACTTCTACAGCATAGGAATCATGGGCTGAAGAACAGGGATGAATGCGCGTTCTGGGGGATCAACTCGAGGCTAGATGCCGTTCATGCCGGCATAGCGAATGTGAAGCTCGATTATCTTGATGGTTGGAACGTCAGGTTTCGGGGACTGGCCGCTCGATACAGTCGTGGCTTGGCCGACGTTGTTGCTGTTCCGACCGAAGAAGATCATGAGGAGCCCGTCTATCACAGGTACATGATTCGTCATTCTCAGAGAGATGAACTGCAGACATTTCTTGCCGGCAACGGGATTGAAACAAAAGTGAATTACTCGGTGCCGCTACACCTGCAGCCTGCCGCGTCAGATCTCGGCTATAGTAAGGGCGACTTTCCAGTTGCCGAAGAACAGGCTGGAACGATTCTTAGCTTGCCACTTTACGCGGAACTTGAAGATGATGCTATTGACTATGTGGTCGAGAAGGTGAGGGAGTACTGTGAGCATGGATGAGGGAGGAAACCTGAAACCTGAAGAAAGAAGCGTGGAGCCCAGGACCTTGAACTTTGAACGGTTGACATGAACATACTCGTAACAGGCGGATGCGGATATGTTGGGACAATGCTAGTCACTGAGCTTTTGGCCTGCGGGCACAGTGTCACCGTCGTTGACATCATGTGGTTTGGCAATTTCCTTGGAGAGCATGAGAACCTCCAGGTGATCAAGGAAGATGTCAGGAACACCGATAACCTGCCGTTGAAAGGTGTTGATGTCGTGATGCACCTGGCAAACATTGCCAATGATCCCTCCTGTGACCTCGATGCGAAGCTTTCGTGGGAGGTAAATGCATTGGCCACCATGAGCATGGTAGAGCGTGCGATCAAGCATGGTGTGAGGCAGTTCATCTATGCCAGTTCCGGAAGCGTTTACGGTGTCAAGGAAGAGGCTCAGGTGACCGAGGATTTGTCATTGGTGCCGATCTCGGATTATAATAAGACGAAGATGATAAGTGAGCGAGTGCTCCTGAGTTACAGGGACGATATCATCGTAAACTGCCTGAGGCCGGCGTCGGTTTGCGGTTATTCCCCGCGCATGAGACTCGACCTTGCCGTTAATATGATGACGATGCAGGCATTGACTAATCAGCGGCTCACGGTATTTGGGGGCAATCAGACCCGCCCGAACATTCACATATTGGACCTTGTCGCGGTCTACATGCATTTTATGGAGCTCGGCGACAAGGGACCGGCACTATGCAATGCGGGGTACGAGAACATTTCCATCATGGCTATCGCAAAGAAGGTGGTAGAGATCGTTCCTGCAGAGATCGTGGTTACCGAGTCGAACGATCCGCGCTCCTATCGACTCAATTCTGACAGGCTGTTGGCTACCGGGTTCCAGCCGAAGCACAGTATTTCTGATGCAATGCAGGAAGTGATCGAAGCGTTTCGTTCAGGCGAGTTGAAAGACGAGGACAACTGCTATAACATTAGAACTATGAAGAAACTGTCTTTCTAAACATGGTGCTGTCATGTCTCTGAAGATTGGCATTGATTTCGATAATACTATTGTAACGTATGACGAGCTTTTCTATCGCTATGCGGTCGAGAGATTCGGGATGCCGACAAATGTTCCTTCCGATAAGCCTCGGATACGAGATCATTTCTGGGCTAGTCCTGAAGGCAAGGAGAACTGGATCCATCTACAGTCGGTAGTGTATGGCGAGAAGGTTCTTGAAGCACCTATGGCTGACGGCTTTAAGGTATTTGCGGAAGGTTGCAGGAGTGCTGGTCTGGATCTGTTCGTGATAAGCCACAAGACAGAGCATCCGGCCCGTGGGGCAAAGATCAACCTGCAGGATGTCGCCTTGGGCTGGATGGAGGCCAATGGAATGTTTGATGGCCTGGGGTTCACGAGAGAACATGTCTTCTTCGAGTTGACGCGTCAGCAAAAGCTGGAGCGCATCGTCGCCACTCAATGCAATCTGTTTATTGACGATTTACCCGAAGTACTTGAAGAACCACTGTTTCCCGGTGACGTTCAGAGGATTCTCTACGATCCAGCCTGTCGGCATCTTGAAGTGCCCGATGTGCTCAACTGCAACAGTTGGAAGGAAGTGGCACATGTCATTCAGCGACAGATCGCGTGATAAGGACGCATTGCGTCGCATTGCCGGGCGAGCTCTGGGTCAAGATCTCGATACCATATCTTTCGTTGAGGGCGGTGCTAACAACACGCTGGCCAGGGCAGAATCCGGGTCGCAGAGTTTTGTGATCAAGGCTTACTTTCACGATCCTGATGATCCGCGTGACCGGTTAGGCGCAGAATATGGGATGCTGAGTTTCCTGTGGGAACATGGCGTAAGGTGCATTCCTCAGCCGATAGCATGCGACAAGGACGAGCGAGTTGGTGTTTATGAGTTCGTGCAGGGCACAAAGCCGGTAGCTGGTGATGTCTCCCATGCCGATATAGAGGCCATGTCGGAATTGTTGCACGAGATGTGGATGCTGCGGGGCGAAGCGGATGCCGCTGTGCGGCCCAGAGCATCGGAATCCTGTTTCTCGGTGTCGGAATACATCGCCGTTGTTCAGGCAAGACGCAGTAGATTGCTGGACGCTCTTGTGAGTAGCAGTTCTGATGTGCCGAAATTTCTCACAGGAGCTTTCGATAAAGTGTTCGAGGAGGCATGTGACAGGGCAGGGGAAGGTCAGGAGTTGATGGACATGATTCCTGATGCTGAGCGAACGCTCAGCCCTTCAGATCATGGGTTCCACAACATGATGCGTACTCCTGACGGCCGGTGTGTCTTTTTCGATTTTGAGTATTCCGGATGGGACGATACGGCGAAGATGCTGACGGATGCTTGCTTGCAACCGGCAGTGCCGATGCCGCTCGATGCCCGGCGTGAGTTTCTATCCGAGTTCCTGGACAGGATTGATGCATCGGAAGCGATGAGGCTGCGCTTGCGCAGGGCCTTTCCCTTGCTTGGGCTGAATTGGTGCCTGATCATGTTGAGTGGATTCGATCCCGTCGTTGCACGAAGGCGAGAGTTCGCAGGGCAGGATGTTGGTGACGAAGAGCGACTTGCCGGACAACTGGACGGTGCCAAATCTAAACTGGTGCAGGTGCGACGTGATATGGTCGACAATGACCTTTTTGCTTGAGAGCGCTTCTGAACAGGCGTAGTTTCAGGGCATGGATAAGCGATCACGCGAGCTACGCCTGCAGGTTCTTCACGTTCTTGAGAAGAGTCGTAGAGGTCATATAGGTGCTGCTCTTTCTGTGATCGAAGTGCTGAGGGTGCTCTACGACGATATTCTCCGCTACAATCCCTCGGACCCGGACTGCCCCGACAGAGACAGATTTATCCTGAGTAAAGGGCATGCCTGCATTGCGCTCTATGTCCTTCTGGCCGACAAGGGGTTCTTCCCGCAGGAGGAGCTTGCAACATTCTGCGATTTCGAATCACGGCTTGGTGGCCATCCTGAGCATGTCCTGCCCGGGGTCGAGGCTTCGACCGGTGCATTGGGTCATGGCCTGTCGATCGGGGTGGGGATGGCCCTGGCTGCCAGGATGGATAGCAAGGATTGGCGCACATTCGTTCTTGTGGGCGATGGTGAGTGCAACGAAGGCTCTGTATGGGAAGCCGCTATGAGTGCGGGGAAGCACGAACTGGACAACCTTGTCGTCATGGCAGATCGAAATTGTATGCAGTGCTATGGCGCGACTTCCGAGGTGCAGGTGCTTGAGCCATTTGCTGAGAAATGGCAAAGCTTCGGGTTCAGTGTTCGCGAATGTAACGGCCACGATGCTGCTGCGATCGGGCAGAATCTGAAAGAAGCACCTTTCGAGGTCGGGAAGCCTTCCATGCTTATATGTAAGACCCACAAGGGGATGGGGTTCTCTACGACGGTTGACAATCCTGACTGGCATCATAAGAGTCGCTTGACAGATGAAGATCTCAGGGGGCTGCGAGAGCAGTTGGAGGCGGATACTTGAGAAAGACATGCCTCAAATACGTTCATGAGCTGGCGAAGCAGGATGGGCGCGTAGTGTTTATCGGTTCCGACATCAGTAATCGCGACCTTGCTGAATTCTCCGCTGAATTTCCCGACCGCTTCCTGATGGAAGGAATATATGAAGCACATATTGTAGGGATGGCGGCCGGCATGGCCATGACCGGGAAGATCCCTTACATCAATACGATTGCCACCTTTCTGACGAGGAGATGCTATGAACAGGTGCTTGTCGACCTCTGCATGCACGATCTTCCTGTCAGGCTTATCGGGAGTGGCGGCGGTACGGTGTATGCGCCACTGGGCGGCACCCATATGGCGAATGAAGATATCGGAATCCTGAGGGTAATACCGAATATGACGATCATAGCGCCATGCGATGCCGATGAGATGGCGCGCCTGATGCCTTTGACGCTTGATTGGCCGCATCCGATATATATCCGGTTGGCGAAAGGGCGGGATAGGGTCGTCTCAAGTGATGAGAAGCCGTTCAGGATAGGCGAAGCCATTGCGATGCGGGAAGGCGAAGATGTTCTGTTGATCACCACGGGGATCACCACGGCCCGCGCACTGGAAGCTGCAGAGCAACTTGGTAATGCGGGGATCAGTGCGGGTGTTCTACACGTTCATACGCTGAAACCACTGGACAATGAAGCAATACTGGATGCGATCTACGGAGTCAGCTCCGTTCTCACTATTGAAGAGCATCGGGTGATCGGCGGCCTGGGCAGCGCCGTGGCCGAGCTGATCGCCGAAAGCGATGCTGTCGGCAGCATTCGTTTTGCGAGACTTGGATTGCCGGATGTTTTCACCGAGGAGCTTGGTTCGCAGAACGAGATTTTGAATAAGTATGGTTTGTCGATAGCGGGAATAGTAGAGAAGGCTAGGGACCTGGTCGGAAAGTAGAAGGCTGGTATGGCATATATCGATTTTCTTTCCTCAACACACAAGAGCACGCAGCGTGATTACATTGCGCGCGTGCTTGAGCGGCCCAAGGCCGAGGTGTCGAAAATAGCCAAGAAATTCGATGTTGAGTATTGGGATGGTGACCGCTCGACAGGTTATGGCGGATACAATTACGACGGACGCTGGCAACCGGTGGCCAAAGCGATTTGTGACCATTACGGTGTCAAGGCGGGCGATCGTATCCTTGACGTGGGTTGTGGTAAAGGATTCCTCCTCTACGATTTCACAGAGGTTGTGCCGGGCGTCGAAATCTGCGGGATTGATATTTCGCAGTATGCGATAGAGAATGGCAAAAAAGAGGTCCGGGATCGCATGCAGGTTTGCGATGCGAAGAAACTGGACTTCGATGACAACAGTTTTGATCTGGTGGTATCACTCAACACGATCCATAATCTTTATTGTTACGACGCTTTTTCTGCCATCAAGGAAGTTGAGAGAGTCGGCAAGAAAGACAAGTACATTTGCGTTGAGTCATACAGGAATGAAGAAGAGAAGGTGAACCTTATGTACTGGCAGTTCACCTGTGAGATGTTCTTTACACCGGAAGAATGGGGATGGTGGTTCGAGCAAGCCGGCTATGCCGGCGATCATTCATTTATCTACTTCGAGTGAATCTTATGAAGAGCCTTGCAGCAATACTCGTGAAACAGAAGGCACCGCTAGAGCTTATCGAGATAGAAGTGCCTGCGCCAGGTAAGGGACAGGTGCTTGTCAAGCTAACCTGTACGGGCGTTTGTGGTTCACAGATAGGCGAGATCGATGGCGTGAAGGGGCCCGATAGATTCCTGCCGCATTTGCTGGGACACGAAGGATCCGGCCAGGTCGTTGAATGCGGGGAAGGGGTCAGCACAGTGAAGGAGAGTGACCACGTCGTGCTGCATTGGCGCAAAGGTAGCGGGCTCGAGGGCGTACCCCCGAAATATGAATCGAAACTTGGAACGATCAACGCTGGCTGGATTACGACCTTCAATGAGTTTGCTTTAATCTCGGAGAACAGGGCTACAGCGGTGCCGCCGATGTTTGACCCGGAAATAGCTGCACTATTGGGTTGTGCGGTCACTACCGGTTTTGGGGTGGTCAGGAATAACGCGAAGCTTAAGCAAGGCGAGTCGATAGGCGTGTTCGGTGCTGGCGGTGTTGGCTTGAGCGTGATCCAGGCGGCCGCTCTTGCGGGTGCTGAGAAGATCATTGCGACGGATATTCATCAGAACCGGCTTGAGCTGGCCGACAAGCTCGGGGCAACGCACCTGTTAGATGCGAGCAAGGCAGACGTTGAGAAAGAAGTGCGCGACATAGTGGGAGCTGCCGGTCTTGACGTTGCGGTTGAGAATACCGGCAACGTCAGAGTAATTGAAATGGCTTATGAACTGACCTCAGCGCAGGGCAGGACGATTCTTGTGGGAGTGCCGCCGAAGGGATCGAAAGCGACTATCTACACTCTGCCACTGCATTTCGGGAGAGTCCTGACAGGTAGTCATGGCGGCGATGCGATGCCTGAGCATGACGTCCCTGAGTTTGTTGAAATCTGTGAGCAGGGGAGCCTGGACTTTTCCCTGCAGATAGGTAAGCGATACAAGCTTCGGGACATCAATGATGCTATAGATGATATGCGCAGTGGTGCAGCTGCCGGACGCTGCATGATTCATATGTAGAACGGAAGTTGGTGAATTGAAGAACGGTGAGAATAACGATGCCGGGCGGAAGCAG
>JAUXFM010000093.1 GCA_030622955.1 Lentisphaerales bacterium | reverse complement strand
TCGATCTTGACCCGCAGGCAAATGCCACCAGCGGCATTGGACTGCAGCAGGAAGCCGGCACAAGTGTCTATACCTCGCTGCTCCGACAGACGCTGATGTCAGAACATATCAGGCCCACCCCGATCAAGGGGTTAGACGCTATCCCCTCGGAACTGGATTTGGCAGGTGCGGAAATTGACGTCGCCCGTTCCGATCGCCATCTTCATTGTTTCATTGATGCCCTGCGTCCCATAGTAGAATCCGAGCTGTATGATTTCATCATCATCGACTGCCCGCCGTCACTGGGGATACTCACAATGAACGCACTGACTGCGGCCGACTCTGTCGTCATCCCTATCCAGTGTGAATACTATGCTCTTGAAGGGCTTAGCGTAATCAGCCAGCTCATGGACCAGTTGCGTCAATCGGGCTCTAACCCCATTCTCGAGATCGAGGGGATTGTCATGACCATGTACGATGGCAGAACGAACCTGGCCCAGGATGTTGTCGATGAGGTAAAGAAACATTTCGGCGACAAAGTCTACAGCGCTGTAATCCCACGCAATGTCCGCGTCAGTGAATCACCGAGCTATGGACAGCCGGTCATCCTTCTCGACAGCAGTTGTCCCGGCGCAGTGGCCTACAGGAATCTTGCGAAGGAATTCGTGAAGAGAGCTGAGGCACGTATACAGATATCGGCTAAGAACAACGATGCACCTGCTCAATCAGCGACAGATGAACAGAAACCAACTCACTGAGCTTCCTTCTTCATCTTCTTCAGCTTGCCGCTGATAGCCGCCTTCTTGACGAGTGACATACGGTCCACAACCAGCATACCGTTCAAGTGGTCGAGCTCATGCTGAACCGCCCTTGCCAGAAGACCTTTTGCCCGTATCGAGCGCCTGGCACCGTTAAGATCAAGAAATTCGACCGTGACCTCTTTCGCCCGCTTGATCGGCGCAACGATGTCCGGGATACTCAGGCAACCTTCCTCGCTTCTATGACTGCTGGTCGATTCGATTATCACCGGATTGAGCAGGACCAGGGGCATCTCAACATCGGGATTCTCTCTTTCGCCGGTCTCTGGCCTCCTGTCCTGCGCAGGGGGCACATCAACAACGCATATTGCGATTTCAAGGCCAATTTGCTGAGCCGCAAGCCCCACGCCATTGCTGGCATACATGGTTTCGAGCATGTCATCGGCAAGTTTCCTGATATCGGCCGTGATATCCTCTATCGGCTGGGCCTTCTCTCTGAGCACCGACTTGCCATATGTAACGATCTCATATTTCATATTCGTTCTCCTGTAACCAGTCATCAAGATGGGCCTGGACCTTCTGTCCCATTGCCCGGTCACTGATGACAGTCATACGCCCTGCATCATACTGCGCCTGAACCCGGTCGCAGATATTCACAACCCCCCGGGTGATCCTTTGAGAGTGCGCCATCCCTGCCTTCGCCAACGTTGTTATGGACCCAAAAAGCAACACCGCTCTGCCCGCTCTTGTCGGTAACGCTCATAGCATCTCAGAAGTTGCAGCCCTATTTCAACTTTTTTGTTCTGATGGCGGCCAGAAACCAGCGGCACGAGAGCCTCTCGCAACATATCCGTGATGCCCTTATTCCTTGCCCAACCCCGGCTTTTTCAATATATTGCGTGGCATGGACAAGGCACTTGTGATCATCCCCACCTACGATGAAAAGGACAATGTCAGGGCTATAGCCAAGGCTGTTTTCGAAGCGCACCCCCCTGCGCATATACTCTTTGTGGATGACAATTCACCTGACGGAACTGGCAGGATCATCGATGAGATGCGGGCAACGAACAGCAGCATTCACGTACTCCACCAGGAAGGCAAGAAAGGGCTGGGCAGAGCCTATATATCCGGATTCAAATGGGCGCTCGGCCAGGACTATGACTGCATTTTTGAAATGGATGCGGATTTCTCTCACGATCCCAGAGAAATACCCAACTTCCTCGAGGCTATTGAGAAGGCAGATCTCGTGCTGGGCTCGAGATACCTTAACGGCATCAGGATCACAAATTGGCCATTGTGCCGCCTCTTTCTGAGCAAAGGAGCCGCAACCTACGTTAGAATCGTAACAGGCATGCCTGTTACTGACCCCACTGGCGGCTTCAAATGCTACAGGCGTGAGGTCCTCGAAAAGATTGATCTCGACACGATTATTTCCAATGGATATTCCTTTCAAATCGAAATGACGCATACCGTGTGGATGCATGGGTTCAGGATAAATGAAATACCGATAACTTTTGAGGATCGTAGAATGGGTCACTCGAAGATGAGTTCGGCCATTTGCCGGGAAGCAGTTCTCATCGTCTGGCGGCTTCTGTCCAGGTCAGGGTTGCGCAGACGCCCACGTAAGCTGACACAATAGACTTAGCAGGTGATTTAATGAGCGAAAGCAATGGCAACAACTCAAGCCCTCACAACATCGTGATGGCTATGCGACCCAGCCAATGGACCAAGAACATCATTGTTCTTGCGGCATTCTTCTTTGCCTTCGGCGATAAGGCGCGCATGATCGATCTCGATTCCTTCTGGATTTCGCTTCTTGCCGCAGGGATATTCTGCCTTGTCTCCAGTGGCGTATATCTCTTGAACGATATCAGGGACATCAACCTTGACAGGATGCATCCAACGAAGAGATATCGCCCCATTGCTGCCGGGAAAGTGTCAGTGCCATTCGCCTTCACTACGGCCCTGCTGCTACTGGCAATAGGCCTGACTAGTGCATACCTGATCTCCAGCGGCTTTTTCACGGTACTGCTTTCTTATTTCGTCCTGCAGGTTCTCTACACCATCATACTCAAGAAGATTGCACTGATCGACATCATGGTCATAGCACTCGGATTTGTCATACGTGCATTGAGTGGCGCCGTTGTCCTCGGCGTAGCCATCTCGCCATGGCTCCTAGTCTGCACGCTGCTGCTCGCGCTTTTCCTGGGACTCTGTAAAAGACGTCATGAGAAGGTCATCTTGAACGATCTTGATCATCAACAACGGCCCAGCCTTTACAAATACGACGAGAAGCTGCTCGATCAGCTCATTGCCATCATCAGTGCAGCAACAATTGTGTGCTATGCGATTTATGCCCTCTGGCCTGCCACCGTGGAGAAATTCGGCACAAATGCACTGGTCCTGACACTTCCATTTGTTATTTTCGGCGTGTTCCGCTACCTGGACCTCGTCTATCGACACGAGAAGGGAGACAGGCCTGAGCGGATCCTGCTGACCGATGCGCCCTTGCTTGCGGACATGGCGCTCTACGGGATATGTGTCGCGGTAATCTTCGCCCTGACCAGGTACTATCCCCAGACAATCATCAATATTCTTGCTGTACCACACATGCCGTGATAGCTTCACAACCCTTGATCTTCAATTAGAAATGACCAGCAACGGAACAAAGGTAGTCAATTTAGAACAAGGCAAACCGATCCCCTTTTTCTCCTCCAGGGATTGGATTGCGTTCCTGATAACTGCAGTCATTGCCCTTGTCGTCTACCTCTGGACAGTTGCCCCTACGGTCAGCCTGGAGGATTCCGGAGAAATGGCGGTAGCAGCAGATTATCTTGGTGTGCCCCATCCTCCCGGCTATCCACTCTGGACCTTCCTGGCCTGGCTATTCACCGAAATATTCTCCTTTGTGAGCTTCCGCGGGCAGCCTAACCCGGCATGGGCTGTAGGCGCTATGTCCGGATTCTTCGGCGCACTGACTGCCGGATTGGTGGCCATGATGGTCTCACGTGTTGCCTCACGATGCATGACCCCCAGCTGGGACTGCTCCACAAGCGATCCGACCGGCACGGATAACCGCTCTCCACTGCCGATGATTGCAGGCATTGCGTCCGGATTATGCCTCACATTTGCTCCGGTGCCATGGTCACAGGCGGTTATCGTAGAGATCTATACCATGAACGCATTCATGGTAATCCTTCAGCTTCTTGTGGCCTGCATGTGGGCTGAGCGCCAGACGAACAAGCTCCTGTTCATGATGACCCTCCTCTTTGGTGTCTCACTGACGCACTACTTCTTTGCATCCGCGGTCAACCTAGCCATACCGGCAGTAGCCATATTCCTGAAGAACAAGAAACTCTTCTGGGATTGCGTGGCTGCGGGCCTGGCACTTCTTGCGTTCTGGATCTTTTTCGGAAAGGCATTTGGGGAGGCGGCAACGGCAATCCACAGATCAGCCGACGACACCTTCAGATGGATGACGGGTAACACTGACTGGCTCAATCCAGAGATGCTGGAGAAGATGGGCCCAAAATGCGGCTATATACTCAGCGGGATGATCTGGATGATCGCACCAATCGTGGTCTCGCTGATATTGCGTTACGGCTGGCCTGATGCCTTCGACAAGAACGTCGAGCGGATCATCAAGATAGCCACCTGGTGCATATGTCTCGGCGCTGCTTACTACCTCTTCACCAAATCTTACCGGACAGGCTCCATGCTCCATGCGCTGGCACTCAAGAAGAAGGAACAGGCTTTTGCGTCGGGAATGATGTTCCTGGCTATCCCCTTTGTCTTCTGGGCCATCCAGTCAAAGGTCTTCCCCGCTGCGAAGAAGAATTACATGCTGCTCATCATTCCTTTCTCTATTTTATGCTGCTTCCTGCTTGCAGGACAGCACTTCATCCAGGCATTTGCTTTCGCGAAGCCGTTCGGGCCAGGATCCATTCCGTACGCAGAATTTGGCATTATGGCGCGTTCCAAGCATATTGTTGTTGCCACACTCGCCGCAATGTTGGCTGCCGGCATCTGGATCTTCAGAGGCAAGGTATTTCCCGAGTGGCGCCGCATACTTATCATGCTTCTCATAGTTGGCGGCGCCTGGTGGCTTATTCACCTCTATCTCCCACTGGCTTCCGATCAGAACCCGCCAATGAACTGGGGTTACCCCCGGACATGGGCAGGTTTCAAGCACGCAGTATTCAGAGGGCAATACCAAAAGATCATTCCGTCCAATCCCGGCACAGCGATGGGGTTCAGGCAAAACCTTCACTATTTCCAACTGTTGTTCAGGCAGTTCACCGTACCGATAGCCCTTCTTGGCCTCTTCCCCTTGACCTGCTGGACCCTGAAGCTTGGCAACCAGAAGCTTCGCGGCGGCATGCTCTGCTTCCTTCTTGCAATTATAGCCACACCCATCTATGTCGGCACCAAGGCTTATGAGCATTTTGCAATTGCATCAGTCTCCGATACGGTCAATGCACTGAATGCAGTATTCGTGGGCTTCATCGGCATACTCGCAGTCTTCGGTCTCATCGCTCTAACACTCGGCTGGCTATTCAAATGGATCCTGTCGCACCCTCTCGGCAAGGCCCAGGGCATCACTGTGATTGCCGCTGCGGTCCTCACTATGGGGCTGATGGTTCTCGTAGTCCTGCTTTCCTCGGACACTATTCGGGAATGCTTTACTCCCCGCATAATAAGGCCAACAGCATTCTCCACTGCTTACTGGGCAGAAGCAAAGATCCAGATAGCTATGATCATGCGTACCGTTGCTGCACTTGCGCTCGCGTTTCTTCTCTTCTGTTACTCGATTATCCTCACCAAGAAGTATCTCGACTGGCTCCTCAGATTGAAGCTGGAAACGAGGCATTGCTATTACATGCTTATCGCCATAATCCCCGTGATGGCCGGCTTCATACTGCTCATCTCGAAAGGCAATCTCTATTTCGACCTTGAGCGATCATTCGAAGCCATGCGCGAGCCTTTCACCAAGAAGCATCTGCTCGGAGAGATGCTCACCAACAGCGACAGCACCAGGCACTTTCAAGTTGGGGCGATTCCATGCAACGGGCTCGCTGCCGCGATCCTTATCTATATTTTCTCTGCACTCCTGGTAACCGTGAGGCAATGGGCAATAACCGATTCCGAGGTGTCTCAGCCACAGATCACCAGCCAATGGAATATTTCAGAACCATTCCGTCACTGGTTCCTCATAACGCTCGGTGCCTTCTTCGGCTGGGGTCTCCTGTTCGCCTGCTTCGCGAACATAAAGATGAACATCCAGGACATCTTCATCCAACGAGTCAAGTTCTTATGCCATTTATGCGCTCTGGATAGGCTTTGGCCTTCTCGTTCTCTGGGAAAAGATCGTACAGGGCCTCTTCTCGCGCTCTCGAAAAACAGTCGCTTCGGTTGCAGTGCTCATGATGCTATTGCTACCCATCGTTCCACTGCTCAACTGCAAATACAATCGCAAACTCATCCATGAGGTCGGCGGGCCCGAACAGACCGGACATGATTTTGGATGGCAGTTTGGGAATTACCAGCTACGTGGCGGCGATGCGATTATAGAAGAACTTGAACCGGACGAAGAGCCGCCGCCAAATCCGGAATACCCCCTTGGAATGGGACAGGATGCGGTATTCTATGGCGGCACGGATCCCGGCCGATTTGTGCCAACCTACATGATCTTCTCTGCACTCGTGAGGCCCGACGTGTTCCTGATCACCCAGAACGCACTCGCCGACAACACCTATATGTCAGTAATGCGCGATCTCTATGGTGATAAAATATGGATACCTTCGGTCAAGGATAGCCACAAAGCATTCGAGATCTTCGTAAACAAAGTCCAGGCCGGAGAGATCCCGAACCAGGGCAACCTGCAAATTGGCGGCGGCCGCGTACAGGTGCATGGTGTTCGTGATGTCATGATCATCAATGGAATCCTCGCGAAAATGATTTTTGATGCCAACATCGAGCAGCATCCCTTCTATGTTGAGGAGAGCTATGTCATCGATTGGATGTATCCCTACCTCATACCTCACGGGCTCATCATGCAAATCAACCACGAGACCATGCCCAAACTGACTGGTGAGATGATCACTAATGATATAGAATTCTGGGACTGGTACGTGCAACGGCTCACATCACGCGAGGATTTCCGTAGAGATGTTGCTGCACGCAAGTCATTCTCAAAGCTACGAAGTGCACTTGCCGGACTCTACTTCTTCCGACTGACAAGGGGACACAACCCGGATCCAACTCATGCAGAACGCGCCTATCGTGATGCTATGCTCTTCTATCCACTCAGCCCTGAAGCCAATTTCAGGCTGGCAGACCTCTACATGAAGAGCGGCAGAACTGATCGTGCCAAGAGGATAATGCAGGTTCTTCACGAGCTGGATCCCGGCAGCGACAAACCGCTTGGTTTCCTGCTCCAGATAGAAAGATCACAAGAAGCCATGGACCGCAAGAAGGAGCTTGAGCAGTTGCTCGCAACGAAAAATGGCAAACTTGAGCATGCCTTCGAACTTGCTGACATCTATGGCCGCGCCAACATGCAGGCTGGATTTGACGGGCTTATGAACCAGATACTTGCGCAGACCAACATTCCGCCCAATATCTATGCCACTGTATCCGGAATCAGCATGAAGTACGGCAGACTCGAACATGCCGAGAATGCACTGCAACTCTTCCTTGCAAGGGTCCCGGCAGATCCCGGAGCCTGGCTCACCCTTGGCGCCGTACGAACGGCATTAAAACACAATGCTCAGGCTGTCTCGGCCTTGGAGAAAGCAGTGCAGATCAGTGGCGATCCCATGCTGGAGCAGATAATGAAAGACGCACGCTTCAAGCCGCTCTATAACGACACGCGGTTCAAGGCCCTTTTCCAGAACCGGGCTGCCCAAACTCGTAAGCCAGCACTCCCAATCCGAAGATAGCTGCCGTTTCCACCCGCAGCACCAGCTCGCCAAAGCTCACCGCGATCGCACCGTTCTGCTTGAGCAATTCGACTTCGCTCGGTGCAAGATCCCCTTCCGGCCCGATCACAAGTACAATAGACATCGTTTTCTGTCTGTCGACCGACTGAAGAACATCGCGAAGCCTCCGCGTATCATTGAGCAATGTACCCACCAGGCAAAGACCAACATCTGAACAAAGGGCAACGGCCTCTTCAAGGGGCATCACCGGGTTGATCACTGGAAGCCAGGGGGTACCGCACTGCTTTGCCGCACTGACCGCAATCCTGCACCATCGCTCATGTCGAGATCGCACAGATCTCTCGCTCATCTTCGACACCACGCGCTCAGTTGTCACAGGCAGGATCCTGGCGACCCCCAACTCGGTAGCCTTTTCAATAATATCACTCATCTTTCGGCCCTTGGGTAGCGCCTGAACCAGCGTGATCTCAAGTTCTCTGGTTACGGGATTCAGCAGTTCTTCGATCTTCGCGACCAGATGCCCTTCTTCTTCGCGGAGCAGCTTGCCCATCGCCCTTGTGCCGCGGCCATCGAAGAAAAGAACCCTATCGCCTGGATGGAGACGTAGAACATGGGACAGATGGTGAGATTCGGCATGAGGCAGGATCACCTCTTCATGGTAATCAGTCAGAGAGGGCAGAAAGCAGCGTTGTACAGCATGCGCCATACAGGGCTACCCATCCATCTTCTCTTTGCGCTCGAAGAAGACTTTGACCCGTTTCGAAAACGCCTTCATCCCGGGATAGTTCTTCTCACCCAATGAGCTGCGCAGCTCATTGAGCAGTTTCTTCTGCGCCGATGAGAGATGATTAGGAACTTCCGGAAGAATCTTTATATGCATATCGCCCCTGTTGTAGCCATCGACACTGGGCACCCCTTTGCCGCGAAGCCTGAACACCTTGCCTGCTTCCGTGCACTGCGCAAGCTTGATCTTCGCATAGCCATCAACTGTAGGCACTTCGACCTCGCCACCAAGTGCTGCGGTTTCATACGGCACGGGCACTTCGCAGTAGAGATCATCATCCGTTCGGGCGAATACATCATGGGATCTCACGTGGATCTGGACGTACAGGTCTCCGGATGGGCCTCCCTGCGCACCGCCCTCGCCCTTTCCCGCAAGTCGCAGGCGCGATCCCGTCTCTACCCCAGGCGGGATCCTCAATGTTATGCGCTTTCTCATCCTTCTGCGGCCGGATCCATCGCATGCTTTGCAGGGATTTGTAATTATGGAGCCTTCACCTCTGCAAACGGGACAGGTTTGCCGCATCTGAATATTGAAGAATCCACCTGATGACTCCACAGCACCACGCCCGCTGCAATGCCTGCAAGTCTCTTTCACGCTCCCGCTGGCAGCTCCCGTGCCTTTGCAATCCTCGCATTCCTGCATCATTGGCAGTGTGATCTCACGTTTCGAGCCGAACACCGCTTCTTCCAGATCAATCTCTATGTCAAAACGAAGGTCAGCCCCACGCATGGGCCCATTCCGCCCTGTTCTGCCGCCCCCTCCGAAGAAGCCATCGAACATGCCACCACTGTCACCGAAAATGCTGCCCAGGATATCCTGCAGGTCGCCGAAATGCGTGAAGTCGCGAGAAAAATCGAATCCCCCGGGTCCAAATGCCGATTTTAGGCCATCATGACCAAACTGATCATACTGACGACGCTTCTTCTCATCGCTGAGCACCTCATATGCTTCCGAGACCTCTTTGAAGCGCGCTTCGGCCGATGCGTCATCCGGATTACGATCCGGATGATACTTCATCGCAAGCTTGCGGTAGGCCTTCTTGAGCTCATCAGCCGAGGCAGTTTTCGGCTGGCCCAGCATTTCATAATAGTCTTTCTTGCCAGCCATCTACTTACCGCCATCCGCGGGCCCGCTCGACACAACGACTTCAGCAGCTCTCAACAGTCGCTGGCCCAGCATGTAGCCCTTTCTCGTCTGTGTTATGACAATCCCCTCAGCCTCTTCATCTGACGGCATATGCGAGATTGCCTCGTGTTTCTCGGGATCAAATTGTGCGCCTTGGGCTTCAAGTGATTCCAGCCCAAATTTTCCTAGCGCGTCCAGCATCTGACCACCAACCATCCTGAATCCATCAAGAAATGCTTTCTCGACAGCGTGCTCCTCAGCCGAACGCAGAGCAAGGTCGAAGTGATCCAGGACCGCCAGCAGTTCGCCTATGATGTCCTCATTTGCACGTACATAGGTCTCGCTCTTTTCCCTGAGCACTCTCTTGCGAAAGTTCTCAAAATCAGCCTGAAGCCTCATCAGCCGCGTTTCGAGCTCGACTGCATTGGCCTCCGGAGTGGCTTTTCCGGCATCCTTCAGGGCAGCAGAATCCTCGCCATTTGGCGCCGCAGCTTCCTCTTCAGAAACCTTCTTCTTGTTCTTTGTCTTCTTCTTCATCTTTTTCTCGCCCCTGATATATACAGGACTATCCTTTCCAATAAAAGTCATCTTGGCAATTTTTCGCCCGTTGTAGCGGGCGACCGGCATGTTAGGGATTTCCTGTCAGGGGGGGCTTGGCCCTGACAGCCACAAGCGTCATGTCATCGTACTGGGGGGTATCGCCAGTGAAGCGGAGAAGCTTGTCCCTAACGCTATCGGCGATTACTCCTGCATTCTCATTACTCATAGCCATGATCTGGATATTCTTTGCCAGGTTAAGCACGCCCCATTCTTTCTCACTCCGATTACGCGCCTCGGTAACACCATCGGTATATGCGACAATCATGTCTCCTGGCTGAAGAGAAATGCACTTTTCCTCGAGCAGCTCATTAAAGGTCTCAGCATCGGCTATGCCTATAGCAATGCCGTTGCTCTCAACTGCGCTTGGTTCCTTCTTAACACCGCGGCAGATAATGGGATATTCATGACCCGCCAAGTCG
>JAUXFM010000128.1 GCA_030622955.1 Lentisphaerales bacterium | reverse complement strand
TTCTGCAGAATATCGACCATCTGCAGCTCTTTCTTCACCATGGGATCATTCGCGTTGAATTCCTGCATGAAGGTGGCAGTGAATACCCTATTCGTACAGCCCATCGCGGGGTCGGGTTTCTGCGGCGACACAATGATCTGCCCGGCCACTGCTACCACCATGCCCGAACAGAGGGCAAGCGCTGCCGTGATGCAGAGGAGCATAATCCGCATGGCTCGTGTTGAATTCATGGCTTAGAACTCACTCAGAAACACATAATACAGGGATAAATATACAAGCATGGCGTGATATTGTCGAGAATTGTGGATGAGAATCTTGTGTGAACGGATGAATGTTTGCGCCTGTTTCCTTGATTTCAGCACTATACAGCAGCTTTTTGCACGCGGGTGGATAATATTGCATTACAGGCAGGTCAGGGAATCGTTGTTCGGATTTCGGTGCTCGGCTTCTTGTTCCTGCAACCCTGTTTGATGGCCGATTCCAGCAGCGCAATCGGGTTAGGCGAAATCGAGCAGGTAGCTGATCACGCCTTCGTTTAATTCGCTTGTAAGCGAGCAGTTCGCTTTGTTCAGGACGGCCTGCATCGGCTTGTTCTCTCTGAGTACTTCTGCTGTGAAGCCGCCGATGCCGTTGCGTTTCGCAATGTTCATCAGCGTTTGGAACAGGAACGAGCCAATTCCCTGGTTCTGCCAGGCGTCGCGCACGGTGAAGGCAACTTCAGCTCTGTTGGTTCTCACATCGAGATAATATCGTCCAATCGCTACTATTTCTTCGCCCTGCGCCTCCGGCACTGTGCCCACTATGGCGATTTCATTTCTGTGATCAATATAGACAAAATTCTGGATCTCTTTGTGAGAGAAACTCTTTGCACGTGAAAGGAATCTGTAGAACAGGGTTTGTTTCGAAAGTGCATGGAATAGATCCTTCATTCTGGGGACGTCTGTTGCATGCACGGGGCGGAAATCTACTTGCGTGGCATTCCGGAGAAGATGACTTGTTTTCAGCTCAGGTGGCATGATGTGGATCTTGCCTTCGGCATTGGTCATCTCGGGCCGCACGTAACGGGACTTGATGGCTTGCTTGAGGAGCCGTTCGCGGAAAGCAGGATGCGCAATTGAGATAAGAGCAATGGCTCGCTCCTGCACGCTCTTTCCGTGCAAATACGCAACACCGTACTCGGTGACAACGTAGTGAACGTCGCCACGGGTTGTGACCACGCCTGCCCCCTCGCTCAGACAGGGCACAATACGGGAAATAGTGTTGTTCTGCGCCGTTGAGGGCAGCGCGATTATGGCTTTGCCGCCACGTGAGCGTGCTGCGCCACGATTGAAATCGACCTGGCCTCCGATGCCGGAGTAGAATTTCGTGCCAAGTGAGTCGGCGCAGACCTGCCCTGTCAGGTCAATTTCCAGTGCAACATTGATGGCAACCATCTTGTTGTGCCTACTGATCACGAAAGGATCGTTAACATACTCAGTTGGATGAAAATCGAATCGCGGGTTGCCATCGATATAATCGTACAGCGCTTGGGAACCCATGCAGAAGCTGGCAACGATCTTGCCCTGGTTGATGGACTTACGTTTGCCTGTGACAACACCTGACTCTACCAGGTCAATGATGGAATCGGTGAACATCTCCGTGTGAATGCCGAGATCCTTCTTGTTGTTCAGGAACTCCGTGACAGCCTGCGGAATTCGACCGATACCGAATTCTATGGTAGATCCATTGTCGATGAGTGAGGCAACGTGCTCGCCGATCTCGCGTGTCGCCTCGTCAATTTCCGGCAGCCCGACCTCGATGATGGATTCCTCGCAGGGCACCATGACATCGATGTCGTGAGCGTATATGCAGGAATCGCCCATCGTGCGCGGCATTCTGGGGTTAACCTGGGCTATCACGAGTGAGGCATTTTCGACTGCGCTCTTTACGATGTCAACTGAGACTCCCAGGCTGCAGAGCCCGTGCTCGTTCGGCGGGGTGACCTGGAACAACGCCACATCCAATGGCAGGCGACCGGAACTGAAGAGATTGGGTATGTCGGAAAGAAATATGGGGGTATAATCACCCAGACCTTCCTGGATCACCTCTCGGACATTCTTGGCAATGAAGAAGCTGTTGACCCTGAAGAGATTTGCCAGATGCTTATCCGCGTAGGGCGCTTCGCCCAGCGTGAGCAAGTGTACAATCTCAGTATTGGGTAACTCGCCAGATCTTTCACAGAGCGCCTCAGTAAGCAGGGCCGGCTGTGCACAACCGGTCCCGACAAAGATTCTCTTGCCCGGTTGCACCTTCTTGATCGCCGCAGCAGGCGTGGCGATCATGTCTTTGTATTTTTCCTGCCAGGCAGTATCGTAGTTCAGTTGTTTCTTTTCTGTCATGATGTGGGATCCGGCTCACTGAGTGTGATTCTTGCATCGGCCAACACGGGCTCGGTTCCTATCCTGCCGACAATAAGCGGGTTGATGTCCAGCTCGGCGATTTGCGGAAGGTCTGTCACAAGCTGGCTGAGTCGTTGCAGACACTGCGCGACTTCTTCGATGTCCACCTTATACTGGCCGCGCGCGCCTTCGAGCAGGGCAAAGGAGCGGGTGCTCTTGAGCATTTGTATTGCTTCACGGGCGGTGATAGGCGCGAGGTGGAAAGCAACGTCTTTCATGACCTCAACGAAGATGCCGCCCAGCCCGAACATAAGCATCGGGCCGAATTGCCTGTCGCGCGTCATGCCCATTATAATCTCGCGCCCACGCAGACACATGCTTTCGACATAGACGCCTTCGATCTTTGCGTCGGGTTGAATCTCTTTGATACGCATCATCATCAGGTCAAATGCATCCCTCACGGCTTCGGGCGTGGCAAGGCCGAGCTTCACTCCACCGACATCCGACTTGTGAATGATGTCAGGTGATGCGATCTTCATGGCGACTGGCATGCCAGCCTTCTCTGCAATCTCAACGGCATGTTGTGAGTTCAACGCCAGCCCGCCATCGGGCACAGTGAATCCGTAGGCACGCATGATGTCCTTTGCCTGGGCTTCACCGAGTTGTTTCTTGCCCATGCGTAGAGAGCGCGCGATAACGCGCTCTGCGCGTCGGCGGTTTACCGGGAATCTTGTTACTACACGTGGTGGGCGCTGTTTCCATTGCGCATATTCATACATGGCTCTCAACGAAGCGACGGCCCTCTCGGGAGAGGGGTAGTCCGGCAGCCCTGCTTCAACAAGTTCGTCCCGGCCCGGCATGACATTCTCGCCGCCCATAAATGAGGCAAGCACCGGCTTGCTGCCATCAAGTGATGCCGCGATTGCTCTGGCAGTTTCCGCCGGTTCTGTCATTGCTTGAGGTGTCAGGATCACGATAATGGCATCGACTGTTTTATCATCCTGTGCTGCCTTCAGTGCTTCAACAAACCGCTCGGGGGTAGCATCGCCAAGTACGTCAATAGGATTCCCAACGCTGGCGGCGGTGGGAAGCTTCTCCTTGAGCGCGGACGCTATGTTGGTTTCAAGCGCTGCGACTTCGAGGCCTGAATGCTCAACGGCGTCAGCCGTCATGATGCCGGGCCCGCCTGCATTTGTGATGATGGCCACGCGCTTGCCCGCGGGGAGCGGTTGCATGGCAAAAGCCGTGGCAAAATCGAAAAGCGATTCGAACGTCTCGGCGCGAATGATGCCCGACCTCTTGAACGCTGCACCATAAGCAATATCGGCACCAGCAAGGCTTCCTGTATGAGATGATGCTGCTTTAGCTCCCGAAGATGTGGTGCCGGATTTGAGCATGACGACAGGCTTCTTTGTGGCCGCAAGTTCTGCGGCCTGGATGAAATCATCACCCGAAGTTATGCTCTCAAGGTAAGCCGTAATTACTTTGGTGTTCTCGTCATCGGCCAGTGCCCGCAGCAGATCGGTCTCGCTGATGTCGGCCTTGTTTCCCATGCTGACGAGCTTTGCCAGGCCAAGATGCCTGCCTGCTGCCCAGTCAAGTACTGCCGTGCAGATTGCACCCGACTGAGACATCACGGAAATCCCCCCCCGTTCCGGCATTTGCTGGGCGAAAGAAGCGTTCATCTTGTGTTCGGTGTTGATTAATCCGAGACAGTTCGGGCCGAGCAGCCGCGCACCTTTTGAGCGACAGAGAGCTGCGATTTTCTGTTCGAGTTTCGCACCGTCTTCACCCGTTTCCTTGAAGCCGGCAGTGATGATGCAGATGGCTTTTGCGCCTGCCTGCAGCGATTCTTTGACCTCGGTGATGACATACTTCACCGGTACAATGATTATGCTCAGATCGATCTCGCCGCCATAGTCCTTGATGTCGGGATGGCACTTGATGCCTAGAATGTCTTTAGCCTTGGGGTTGATCGGGACGATCGCACCTTTGAACCCGCCGTTCTTGAGGTTGGCTACGACTTCGTGACCGACTTTGCCGGGCGTCCGCGATGCGCCGACAACGGCTATGGATCTGGGGGCCAGCAAGGATTCGAGCATTTGAGTGGTCATTTCCTGTTTCTGTTGCAACCCCGAGAGTGTATCTGGCGGGAGCGGGAGAGGCAAGTCCAGAGGATAGATATCGCCTGCCTCGGGTCGGTCCGGGCGATCAGAGCTCGGGAAGCCGGTCGCATTTGTCCCATGTGCCTGTCCCGCCGAAGAGCCTTGGCGAAAAGGGATCCCATTTGTCCCATCTTTCGAACAGAACGGCACCGTGTAATGCGCTTCGGGCATGAGATAACAGGTGGGTTCTTCAATGCCTTGTTCGGCAAGGAGTTCCATGCTCATTTCGATTGCTTTGTTCTTGTCGGGCGCTGTTTCGATGCCGAGATCGCATTTATCTTTGTCCGTAAGATCTGTTACCAGCAGGGTGTTGGAGCCACGCTCTTTCGTGGAAAGCGCTGTTTGCCCATAGATCTCCGTTGCATGGCGTAGTTCCCTGAAGATTGTGGCGCTGTCTGGCCGGGTGATCCAGTAGCGAAATCGTTCGTTGCCCAGCCCTTCAGGACATGGCGCGACGAGAACAATGCGACCTCCCGGCTTCACTGCTCTGCTTGCGTTGAAAAGAGCTTTGTGGCTCTGAATCCAGTTTGGCGCGCTGGTAGATGCAATTACCATGTCAGCAGGCTCCTCGATGTCGATCCCGTAAATCTTTTCAACGAGCCTACAGGCGGCTCGATGCGCCTTGTCCATTTCTCCGCAGAAGACACCCGCCAGTTCTCCACCGGGGGTGAGGACGGTGTTTATGATGGAATCCGGTCTGCACATGTAGGCGGCCTCAAGCATGTTCTCGGGCACGGGATTTCCGTCAAGTCTGCCGGGCTCAACGGTCGGCAGTATCCTGTCAGCGTCCGGGTCGAGTGTGATGCTGTGGTTCTGGGCGATGGTATCCCTGGCGGCGAGGCCGGGCACGATTGATTTGCGGCCGCCACCGAATCCCGCATGGTAATGATATGTGGCAGCACCGATGGTCACTAATCGATCCGCTTCAACAGCACGTCTGTTCAGAAGGATCCGATTTCCGCGCCTGGTAGTCCCGACATAAACGAGGTTTGCCGCGTCATCGGGATCATGCGGAGTGATGCGCCCCTCGAACAGACCTGCGATCTCCCCGCCGACAATGCCGAGAATCTCTTCTTTTGTAGGATGCCGATGGCTGCCGGTTGCTACGAGAATGAACATGTCGTTGATGGAGCAGCCATGTTCCGTGAAGCCGCTAACAAGGACGGGCAGTATCCTGTCCGCAGCAGTTTTGCGCGTCTGATCGGACACGACCAGGCAGATTGACTCACCCGGGCGCACCTTGTCGAACAGAGTCCCGCTGTGCGGGTCATTCCACAGAGGTGATAACATGCTCTGCCGGATCTCCTCAGGGCCCAGCGGCTGTAGCTTTGTTCGAACCTTGAGTGTTTTGAGTATTTTCATCTTCAGTTCTGCCTCTCGACGGGACATCCTATCGCAAGGCCCGAGGCAAAGTCGACATTTTGGTGGCTTATGAGATTGTATTTGCCGATAGCGGCCGCAATAATAGCTCGGAAAGGGTGGGCTAGATGAACAGTGAAGAAGTATTAAGAGCTTTTCGTGAATCCAAAGCGTTCCTGAACGGGCATTTTGAACTCAGGTCGGGCCTGCATAGTGACCAGTTCTTTCAATGCGCAATGGTTTTGAGATACCCGCGTGTTGCCGAGCGGCTCTGCAGGGCGCTGAGCGATAAGGTCAGGGCTGGCCTCGGGGCCGCCACGAAGGTGGATTGCGTGATCGGGCCGGCAATGGGCGGGATAGTCGTGGGTCACGAGATCGCGAGGAACTTGGACGCAAGGTCTATCTTTGCGGAAAAGGAGGATGGTAAGCTTGTTCTTAGGCGTGGGTTCCAGGTTAAAGAAGGCGAGAATTTCGTTGTTGGCGAGGACGTGGTTACCCGTGGTGGCCGTGTTCAGGAATCTATCGACATTATCGAACAGCGTGGAGGCAACGTTGTGGCAGTTGCACTGTTAGTCAATAGGAGTGGCGGGAAAGCATCATTCTCCTGTCCCGTATTCAGTTTGCTCGCGATGGAACCGGTTGCGTATGAGCCGGATGATTGCCCGCTCTGTAAAAAGGGGATGCCGATAGAGCATCCGGGATCGTGAGAGGGATGGGGGCTGATGACAGATGGTTGATGCTCTTGAGAGATATCAAATTATAGCCGTCCGGGAAACCGGACAGCAGTTAATCGTTATTGG
>JAUXFM010000012.1 GCA_030622955.1 Lentisphaerales bacterium | reverse complement strand
GCGGCGTATCCAATGAACGTAGAAGCGCGCGTTCTTCTCTGGCGCCAGATCGTGACGCAGCAGGTATTCGCCGAATTGTGGGAGCATAGCATCCGGATCGATTCGCCCTTGTTTCATGGGTCATTTCCTCCATTCTGGTGATAGGCATCTGTATGCCTATCACAGTAATACCGAGCAAATGCGACTCTCGGGGGCTCAATTTCGGCGCGTTGGGTCCGGCAATTGCATCTGTATGCCTATCACGGGACAACTGCATAAGTGAACCATAGTCCACTTCTCGCGTCAAGCGTCTATTTCCATTGATTTCAGGGGCCTTCAGGCAATTGTACGATACTACAATGTCATCCCTTGACACTATTCAGGAGCGCTGTCAGCATCTCAGGAAGGGTTGATCTGGGAAGATTGCCCCACGTTTTACATCTGTTTACCTATACAACGTTCGGCAATTGAGAGGAAAGAACTAATGAGCCAATACAAACCAGTAGCTGTCTTTACTGTAGCGCTTCTCCTGCAATGCTACGCTCCATGAGTCTTGCGGGCGGATGGCGCAAAGGAAGCAATGTCTAAGCCCTTCACAGATGTCGTTGTTGAAGCACTGAAAACGGGAGACAAAGCCCTGTTGAGCGGGGCCATACCTTCGAAAGACGAACTTCTCAGGTCGTTGAAAACTGAGCCAAGTTTTCAGAAGGTAGGTGATGACGTACTTGAGAAGTTCGCTGCTCGGCAAGCAGAAGCATTCGCTAAAACAGTCGCGGAATCGTTTGACGAAGTCCAAAAGAGAATCAAGAAAAGAGGAATAGAGTTGGCGGAAGCGAAACTGATTGGGTTCTATACGGAAGATGGGAAGAAGTACGAAAAGGACTTACTCAAAGAGCCCTCAATTGAAGTCATCATTGTAATGCGACATGATACGACGCATTTCATGGTCAAGATTCAGAAGTGCAAGGTGTTCGATGGAAAGAGAAAAACCGTTGGCAGACTCCTTGACAAAGGCAACATGAGAGAGAAGAACCTGCGAGCAATCGGGCTTGATGTGAAACCTAAAGGAACAGACCTGCCGAACAATTGAATCGACACATACAAATCAAATCGCGCGCGATTTGATTTGATGGTCATTCATGACGTTAGCCAATAAATACAAGAAATACATCTTGACGCATAACGTTATACGTTATAATATAGCCCTGAAATGATAGAAAGCTTCAAGTGTAAAGAAACGGAAAAGATATTAAATCGACAGTTTTCGAGAAAACTGCCGACGAACATTCAGAGGGTTGCGTTTCGGAAACTCAGAATGCTAAATCGAAGTTCATCGATTCAAGATCTGAGAATTCCCCCAGCAAATAGACTTGAAGCTTTATCTGGGAAAAGAAAGGGACAACATAGCATTCGCATCAATCAACAATGGCGAATTTGTTTTAAATGGAAGAACGGTAATGCATACAATGTAGAAATTGTTGATTATCATTAGAGGTGACAAAATGAAAAAGATACCAGCAATACATCCAGGTGAAGTTCTTGATAAGGAATTCCTCAAGCCAATGAACATCAGCCAGAACCAACTCGGGCGTGATCTCGAAGTTTCTCCTCGGAGAATAAACGAGATCATTCACGGCAAAAGAAGCGTCACAGCGGACACAGCCTTGCGTCTATCCGCCTATTTCGGGAACTCTGCATCTTTCTGGCTCGGACTCCAGATGGATTATGACCTCGATATAGCAGAGGACACTATTGCGCCAAAGATTCACAAAGAAGTACACCAGTTGGCTGTCGCATAACTTTGGCTAACAATCGCATGGACAAGTCTTTTGAAAAGGCACGCTTTTTCAACAACTGTCATGCAGACGTTGGCTTCAAATAATGAAAAGATAAGGCTATGAGGAGAAGGAAACTATTCGGCATATTGTGTCTGCTGATAGCGATATCAGTGGAAACCTCCACTGTATGGGCAACGGAGAAAGAGATGACCAACACAAAAGATTCGGTCAAAGTGTTACAGGACAAATTCCTGAAATTGAAATTCGGCATGTTTCTTCACTATAACATGGCAACATACAAGGGAGTCCAGTGGGTTCAAGGATACGCGGATCCATCCACTTTCAATCCGGGTGTTGATACTATTGATACAGACGCATGGGCGGACGCTGCGGTATCTGCCGGAATGAAGTATGGTGTGCTAACTGTAAAACATGTTGGGGGTTTCTGTTTGTGGGACAGCAAGTATACGACATATGACGTCATGCACTCTGACTGTCCGTACAAGAAGGATCTTGTGGCGCAATTCATCAAATCCTTCAAGAGTCGGGGCCTGAAGGTGGGACTTTACTATTGTTGGCGTCATCCGGGATTTGGCGATCCCAATAAACATAAGGTTCTGCCACCAGAATGTGATCCTGCAACTCATAGCCTGGAAGAGCAAAACGCGTTCCAGAAGAAACAAATCGCCGAGCTTCTGGAAAAGTACCCGGATGTATTTTACATATGGAATGATGGCCTTGACCCTAAGATGGGGGTTACTGCGAATGAAGCATTGACTCACATGAGAGGCATACGGCCGGGAGTCATCGTAAGTGCAAATTGGTGGGATTGGAAGAAGAAAGGTCAACCGTATGTGGATCTTGCTGTAACTGAAACGAAGCACTTCCCGAAGGCGAATACTGTACCCGGCGAGACATGCTGGACCTTGGAACAAAGCTGGTTTTGGAATAAAACGTTTACCACTAGAAAAGCCGAGAATATCGCCAAGGAAATACCCATTGCAAACAGCAGAAAGGCGAACTTCCTGCTGAACGTTGCCCCTGATAAAAACGGCAGACTGATGAAATCAAGTGTTAAGGCATTAGAGAAACTTGGGAAGCTGCGGAAACTGCAAAAAGAGAGCCAACAAACGGCTCAACCATACAAGAAATAGCTGCGCAATTTCTTGATGGTTATCCGAAGCGTTATGCGAGAGAGGAATGAAAAATATATACATTGTCCTGATTGCATTACTTGTCGGCGGCTGTGGTTTCGCAGCGTTGCCAGGTCCCACAAGCAAAACCGTAAACCCAAAGGACATTGCTGGCACTTGGCAGTACACCGCCGACTACGAGAAAACCAAGGTAATACTCGAAGTCAAAGCAGACGGAACGTTCTCTCAGTCCGTCACCCCAGCCGGCACAACCAATCTATTGACTCACTCCGGCGTCTGGAAATTAGATGAACGAAATCATCTAGCCTTCACTTCCGTGCTTACGCACGAAGGTTATAGTGAGGAACCGGGGTGGAATACGGAAGAAGCCCACTGGTGGGTAACAGACGGAATCAAAACGAAGCTGGCCATCTTCGGCGGAACCCACCCCGACCCGGATAGCTGGCAGGAGTTCAAGAAGCTTCGCTAACAACAAAATCCATGGTATTTGTCGCTACGCGCCAAAACCATGATTTCAACGCTAGCACAGCAATATTATTATACATATATTTGTATTGCATTACATCGGCACCTCTGGCAGCATTTCAACATGGACAAGATGAAGTTTGAATGGGATCCGAATAAGGATCGCGAGAACCAGAAGACACATGGCGTGCCTTTTGAACTGGCACAATATGCCTTCGCTGATCCAGATCGCGTAATTGCCGAGGATCTTTCGCATAGCCAAGAGGAGAAACGGCTTTTCTGTTTTGGCTTGGTTGGCGAAGGCATGCTCACTGTCCGATTTACAGTTCGCGAATCCACAATCAGAATCTTCGGTGCAGGATACTGGAGGAAAGGAAAACAGATTTATGAAAAAGAACATTAAATATACAAATGGCCCTATTGGTAATGTCAAGGTTCTACGCGACTTTCTTCCCTCACCGGATGAACTCGCATTCAAAGAGGACCAGGTCAAGGTGACCATAGGATTAAGCAAGTCCAGCATCGATTTTTTTAAAAAGAAAGCGAAGAATCATCATACACAGTATCAAAAGATGATTCGTCGCCTGCTTGACGCCTATGTTGCCCAACACCAATAAAATGTGCTAACAAGATGAATCAACCTTACAAGAATTGGCGCGCCAATTCTTGAAGGTTATTCACGACGTTCGCCAAGAGAATGATGTTCCAGAACGAGGCCAGAGATCACACCGGGGGCGTCTCAGCGGATTGAGCGTCGCGTTGGTCGGACTCCGGCACAGTCGGAGGTCCGTCAGGGCTTTCAGGATCGACGGAGGCTGATCTGCGCGCGAGGCGCCGCTCACGCTTCTCCTGGGCCTTTCTCATCCTCTCCATTTCCTTGCGGCGCTTTTCAAAGGTGTTCGTGTTCTTTGCCATACTTGTCCTTTCGGGATGATTGCCTGTCGCGAAACAAGGAGCCGATGCGCCCCATATCATGTCAACTGAGTGAAAGGTATCACAACTGCGAGACGATTGCTCGACATCAACAGTAATATATTCACCGGCCACACAGAACAGAAAAGAAGCATCAAAAACATTGAGCATATTTGCTCTAACGCGCAAAATGCTCATATTGAACGTTGAAAGATGGATGATAGAATTCGAAAACTGATGTGGTGGGATTCACTTACAGCAGCTCTGTTGGCTGCCCTGCTCGGGGCAACCACTGTCATCACCTTCTTTGCTGGGCACTATCTTGATCTTGCATTGCCCGTGATCAAGAGAATCTACGGAACCCAGGAGTCTGTACCCATTGCGTACGACAGAGGTCTTCGGCTCTGCTTCCTTTGCGCAGCAGTTGTCATGGGATGCACAGCAGGAATGATCTTTATGAGAAAGAAACAATCGAACCCCAATATGCAGGATATTTCCGCGTAGCCGCGAAAAATCCTGATTTCAGCGTTCTGGCAAAAGAATAGTCTATTCATTGACTCAACTTGATCGATATGGTTATAGTAGTACAAACAGGAGATCGATATGAATGCTGTTACGGTATCACCAAAATATCAAGTTGTTATCCCGCGATCTGTTCGGGAGCAAATGCACATTCGACCTGGCGAGAAGCTTCAAGTCATCAGTTTTGACGATCGGATCGAACTTGTACGAACACCCCCCATCAAGAAGATGAGAGGTTTTCTTAAAGGACTCGACGCATCTTTTCAGCGTGAAAAGAAAGATAGAGCATGAATCTCGTGGATACATCCGGGTGGATTGAATATTTCTTCGCCGGGCCAAATGCTACGCATTTCGCCAAGCCCATTGAAAGAACATCCAAACTTCTCGTGCCAACCATCTGTATGTTTGAGGTGTTTAAGAAAATTAACGTTGTCGGGAACGAGGCTCAAGCTCTGCAAGCAGTAGCTCAAATGAGGCAAGGGTTGGTTCTTGATCTAACAGAGAGCATCGCCTTAAGCGCCTCGCTCATCACCATCAAACATAAACTCCCCATGGCTGACAGTATGATCTATGCATCAGCTTTAGCAAATGATGCAACAATATGGACTCAGGATATCGATTTCGAGAATCTACCGGGAATTCAATATGTGAAAGCCAGAACAAAGAACTGAGAGTAACGGGGGTCACCGAGCTTATATCTCTGTGGCATGCCTCTTGTTTTTCAAGCAATTTCAAGACTCTGCCCCCAAGCACAGCCATAAGGTCTGTGCAGAGAAATGGAGAGATGCTTGGGTATTCCGAAGCGAAACTCTATGCCGTCCTGGATGAAAAAACGATGGGTTGTCTGGCCTGTCGTGCTCGGGACATCGTGGATCGTGTTGCACACGGCGATCTGTGTGGCCATTGGTGTTCGTGACGATGTGGGTGGTGCCGATGTCATTGTGGTGTTTGGAAACAAGGTAAATGAAGACGGGGCGGTGTCCCCGCGTCTCAAGGCGAGGCTCGATCGAGCCAAGCGGCTCTATGACAGCGGGAACGCCCCTTGCATATTCGTCAGCGGCGGCCTGGGATACGAAGGGCATGAAGAAGCCGATGTAATGCAGCAGTACTTGATTGGAAGAGGCGTCCCGACATCGGCCGTGGTCGTGGACAAAACAGGCTACAGTACGTACAAGACCGCTCGAAGTGCCTGTCGCTTCATGGAGTCCAATGGATTGACGACGGCCTTGCTCGTGACCCAGTACTATCATGTGGCCAGGGCGCGCATGGCGTTCCATTTCTTCGGGGTCAATCGTATCCATCATTCATGTGCTCGCATGGGTCCCGAGATCGGGGAGCCGCTAGTGCTTCTGCGTGAGTTCCTTGCGTTTTACTACTACGCCGTCAGGAAGTACGAATGAAGAGGCGCACAACCGGGTGCATGATATTCGGCACTACATGCCGAACTCATGACCCGAATCGCCGGATGATGACAACATCATTGCCACAGCACTTTCAGGAACATATGAGAGAAACACGAATGCGACCCGCAGGCTCGACCGGTCGCCAGGCATCTACCACCGCAAACATCGCACAAGAACGTAGATTATCCCTATCCACATCAGAAGATAGAGCAACATGGCCCATAAGCTGGGCAGCTTGGGTTTCGCACCCGGCGGAACAAAGTCCGAGGGCAACTCGAATATCTCCCTGTCCTCCTCAAGCAAGCGAATGGCCCTCTTTTCATCTTCGGACTGGACCATCAGCCAGACCCCAAGCTCGACCTGCAGTACTGGCCCTACCCCGGCAGGAGAAGTGCCCTGTTGCAAAAATGAATCAATGCCGACTTCCCCCAAGGCAGATTGAACCCCTGCGGCGATCGTTTCATCGGCAAAACGTGCTACTGCCACGGGGCGATTGGATCCAGGGTTCAGGGTTCCCGCCTTTGCCGGGCTACGGCGCGACCAGTCTGACGCTGACAGATTTCGGATCTCACGAGATGGAACTCGAAGATGGTGGATTGAATTGGCCTACCAACCTGAAACGCGATCCCGGATAGTAGAGTCTCGCCAACGTCACGGGTTCCTCATGCAACCATGTCGAACGCTCCATGACCAGCACGGGGGCGCGCCGTTCCATGTCCAGAATCTCTGCCACGCTCGGAGCGGGCAGAGATGCTGTGATAATATGTTTCGACATGGTGTAGTTCACTGTTCTCAACAAATAGGAGCTTGGCGTAATAACGGTAAAATCCTGCTTCAGGAACTCGGGTAGCAGCCTGGGGTTGACATGACGATCTTCCAGCTGAAGCGCCACACCGTTCTCACTGTGCAGGCAAAGAACGTGATAGAGCTTCCTCCTTTCGGGTAACCCGAGAGCATTGGACACCGATAATGGCGCGATCCTCTCGCCGAGCTCAAGCACCTCGCACTTGTGTGCGTTACCACGCCCTTCGATCTCCTGCGCGATGTCCTTGATCTTAAGGACGGCAGATTGAGGAAGCAGCTCGGCAACATATGTGCCTGACCCTTGCTTCCGCACGAGCATCCCTTCAACAGCAAGTTCGCGCAACGCACGATTAACGGTCATTCTCGATGCATGCAGCCAGTCCACTAGTTCATGTTCTGACGGAACCCTGTCGCCAGGCTTCCAATCGCCAGACAGAATATTGCGACTGATCAGGCGCTTTATTCTTTTGTATAGTGGACCCTCTTCCTCAATGCGCAGGTCTGCTTTGTCGGTCTTATTCTTTTCTGTCATCGCTCTATATCACTTTCCGGGCCGTATGCTTTCTCGAATGCTACCGCAAATATCCGGATTGATCTACTCACTCATGACTCCCTCACAGCTTATTGCCAAATATTTTAGTCAACTCGCCCTGAAATGGACAGCAACAAAATGCCGCAAACTGCCCGTCCCCCTTCTTTCATGGGAGATATGAGCCCGAACTCAGGAAGGGCAGGCAACCATTAATCATCACACATCGCCACATCTTCTTCTTGCAACCCGTGGCCCGGCAATATATCGTTACCTCATTATGGGTAAGGTACAAATACAGAATGTCACCAAATTGTTCCCGGGCAAAGTAATGGCGGTGAATGACGTTTCGCTCGATATAGAAGACGGCGAATTCGTGGCACTCGTAGGCCCTTCCGGCTGTGGCAAATCCACAACGCTCAGGATGGTCGCGGGTCTCGAGGAAATCACCAGCGGCACAATCAGCATCGGTGATCGAGTCGTCAACGATGTCCCGCCCAAAGACCGCAATATCGCGATGGTCTTCCAGAACTATGCGCTCTATCCTCACATGACCGTCTACGACAACATGGCTTTTGCACTGAAACTCCGCAAGTATCCAAAAGAAAAGATCCGCGAGAAGGTCTCGAAGACCGCGGCAATACTGGGTATCGAGGCACTGCTGAAACGCAAGCCCAAGGCCCTGTCCGGCGGGCAGCGACAGCGGGTCGCCGTCGGACGTGCAATAGCCAGGGATCCCGAGGTGTTTCTTTTCGATGAGCCACTCTCCAATCTCGACGCAAAATTGCGGGTGGTGATGCGTGCCGAGCTCAAGAAACTGCATCAAAAACTGAAGACTACGACAATCTACGTAACCCACGACCAGGAGGAAGCAATTACCCTGGGCGACAGGGTCGTTGTCATGAAAGACGGCATCATTCACCAGAACGATTCACCGCTGACGGTTTACCAGAACCCGACAAATCGCTTCGTTGCCGGCTTCATAGGCACACCGCCAATGAACTTCTTTGATGGCCACCTCAAGAGCGAGGGGCGTGACGTTGTTTTCGATGGCGGTTGCTTCACTTTGCGGCTTCCCGAATCCAGGTCGCAAAAACTCGCCGCTCGGGCGGGCGAGAAAGTAATTGCCGGGATCCGCCCTCAGGCAATGGCTATCGATTCTACAAGAATACCGAACGAAGCACAGGCGGTGCTCCCGATTCAAATAGACGTAGTAGAACCGCTCGGGGAACGAATGGATCTCTATGCCAGGGTCGGCAAGGATCTTCCGGTTGTCGCCAGAATTGATGCGCTTTCTGGCGTCGCTCCAAACAGCGATATTGACCTGATCGTGGATATGACACGAGTTCATTTCTTTGAGCCGAACGACGAGCAGAAGACCATCAGCGAAGCGTGACTGTAGCAAGTTGCGTCTATGCCTTTCATTTCGGGCATGCCGATATCCATGATGACGGCAGGCTTGCACTCAACGGCTATACGCACTGCATCGGCCCCATTGCTTGCCTCTTTATCCAGGATTCTCAGAAATCAACGAACAGAGTTACCCGGTTGAGCACCAAGAAACTCATAATTTGCCCGGAACTCCTTCTTTCTCTCATTCAGCGCAACGCGAACAACGCCCCAGCTCAAGAGTATATGTGCTATTTGCCGCCTATATATCTAATGCTCAAGGGTGGAAAAAGCGGATTGCAGGGCGGCCGCATTGAATTCGAAGACAGGTGGCCATCAACCTGCAACGAGCTACTGCATGGAAGTTACCCTTTTGATGTCTGTACTCAGTTGCTATGATTGGCCATGGTCCAATGCAACAGTGAATCGTCCTTTCCATAAGGAGTCAGCTCAAACATGAAACTGATTAAGTGGTACTACGCTATCGATGGCGAGAAGAATGGCCCAACTGAAGAGTTCGCGCTGAAAGCACTAATCGAACGAGGCGCCCTGAAAAAAACCGATTACGTTTGGAACAAAACCATGGGCTCAGAATGGACGCTTGTAGCCGACATCCCTTCACTGGCCAATACACCCGTTATAGATGAACAGATCACAGGCGGAGATGCCGCATTCAATGCTGCCCTCAAAGGGCGTCACAAACTTGAAGCCAGGCGGCGGGTTACAAAAAGAATAACTGCCGTCATCACAATCCTGGTGCTGGCCGGGCTAGGCTATCTTGGCTTCCTCTTCTTCAAGTCCAAACCACTGCGTCAATGGGGCATCAACTCCAGCAATCCTGTGGGAGCCCTGGCGAAACTCGAGAAGTTCCTGCTGGAGGAGAAACAAATGAAGAAGGTATCCGTCAACCATGCCCCATTCATCAGACAGCGAACTGCCAGAATGTACCATTACTCCAAGCCCCAGGCACCGCGAGGCCAGTTCGTGACCGGGGCCGGATCGATAATCCTGCTCGCCGACGATAATGACCAACTCAAGGGAATCACGGTAGAATATCCTTCACCTGGCAATAGACCGCGAAGCGGGCTCATAAACCCTTCAGTTCTGTCAATATTCACCGACAAGTTCTGGCTGGCAATCACACGCAGTGCAGACCTGCATAAAAAGAAAACCGAAGAGATGCAACCAACCACAGCGTCGGAATTCGGGTTGAACAACCTGCCAAAGGGCCACTGCACAACATACAAGGGACACGGCATCACCGCCTGCAAGCTAGAACACAGCTTCAACCAGCGAGATACCTTGGTCCACTTTCTCGTTGTGGAGTAGAAGACGCTCTCCATGCGTCCCATGGGTCCAATTCTTCCGAACTCATCAAGCGCAAACTATTCTTCAAGCGCCCAACTCGCCATGTCGCTTGAACAGAACCGGAATACAGGGTCACGCTTCAAGCGCATAGAAGCGGGAGATGATATCCCATGCCTCTTGCGCAGTCTCCGCGTACTCGAACAGATCAATGTCCTCGGGGCTAATAGTTCCTTCCCGGGCCAGGGCCTTGAAGTTGATCACTTCCTCCCAGAAATCACGGCCGAACAGAACTATCGGCACTCGCTTGATTTTCTCAGTCTGCACAAGCGTCAGAGTCTCAAAGAGCTCGTCCATTGTTCCGAACCCGCCGGGAAACGCGATAAGCGCCTTGGCCCTCATGAGAAAATGCATCTTGCGAATCGCAAAGTAATGGAAGTTAAAACACAACCCGGGCGTTACGTACGGGTTGGGATATTGCTCATAGGGCAACGAGATATTCAGTCCGACACTCTTTGAGCCCACTTCATGTGCACCCCTGTTTGCCGCTTCCATGATCCCGGGCCCACCACCTGTAACAATAACGAACTCACACCTGCCCTGCATCTGGCAAGTTGACGAGACAATGCTGCCGAGCTTTCTCGCCTCCTCGTAGTATCTCGAATTCTTCAGGTCCCTCTCGGCCCGACACAACTGGGCTGCGGCAGCGGCATCGTCAGGATTCGATTCAACGTGCCGCCTTGCCTCCTCGACATCACGCCTGGCCGTGTCTTCGTCAGGCGTTCTTGCACTGCCAAAGACACAGATTGTGGATATGATATCATGCTCCTGCTGAGACAACTCGGCTTTCAGCAGTTCGAGCTGCAACCTTGCCGGACGCAGTTCATCCCGCTTGAGGAAGTCACCATCAAGGTAAGCCTTTATAAAAGACGGGTCATCCATTATCTTCCGCATGCTGGGATCAAGTTTGTTCCCCTCACTCGTCATGTTCTGTTCCTTTCAATTCCCCTGTCGACCAGAGAAAGCCACTTCAATCGCCCTGGCGACATCCTCGCTCGAACTGATATCGTTCAATCCCCGCCTGACATAGCGCCAGCCGGGTTCTCCCTGCAAATACCTGCAGAGATGCCCCCTGAAAGCCAGTATCGCGCTTTTCTCAGGAGCCCATCGTATCCGTCGTCGATGTTTGTATTCGAGAATAGCAAGTTCTGTCAATCTGCGAAGATGCTCAAAGATGATCTCTTCGCGCTCTTCTCGTGTTGGTTGCAAGTATGGCTCGCCTTTCACCAAGCATGCAATCTCCCGGAACAACCAGGGATTCCCAACCGCACCCCGCCCTATCATGACACCATCAATTCCCGTTTCTTTGAGCAACCTGATTGCATCACCAGCTTCTGTTACCCCGCCATTCCCTATCACGGCCATTCTTGTACGTGATTTCAGCTCGCCAATCGTAGCCCAGTCAACAGGACCCGAATGGACTTGTGCCGCAAATCGGCCATGCACGGCTATTGCTACAGCCCCACCCTGCTCTGCCTGTTCAGCCATCTCGAACAGATTCATGTGCTGTTCGTCGTATCCAATTCTTGTCTTGATGGTAACCGGCAGTTTCACGGCCTCGTTGATTGCACCAGTGATCTTACCAATCTGCTCTGGATCCTTCATCAAGGCCGCACCACAACCCTTGTGGACAATCTTTCTGACCGGGCAGCCGCAATTCACATCAATCGTGTCGTATCGCCCAAGCTTCTCTGCAACCTGAGCCGCTTTGGCCATTACTTCCGGTTCCTTGCCATAGATATGAGCTGCAACAGGACGCTCGACCTCGGAACTTTCCAGCAGATGCATCGTCCGCGGCGATTCGCGCATCATGCCCTGTGCGTTGACCACCTCGGTATAAGTTGCCCCGCAACCGAACTCCATGCAAATTGAACGAAATGCCGTGTCCGTATAGCCAGCCATCGGCGCGAGCAGGATCGGCGGGTCAACAACCACGCCCCCAATCTTGAGCGGCACTTGCCCCATCATAACCCTCTTTCTGCAAGAAGAGATCCAACGATCTCCATGGGCAGGCCAATGATGTTTGAGCGCGAACCGATATAGGATTCGACAATCAATGCCCCATGCTGGCCGATATCATAGGAACCGGCTTTATCCATGGGGTTCACCTTGCTGAAGTAATCCACGATCATGATGTCGTCCAGTTTCCTAAACGTCACCCTTGATTCAGAGACATCTATGACGGGTTCCTCGTTCGGCATTGAGAAAGCGACCCCGGTAAAGACACTGTGGGTCTCCCCCGAGAACACCAGGAGACATTCGCACGCATCGCCAAGTGACGAGGGCTTACCGATAAGATCCCCCCTAAACTCTATCGCCGTGTCCGCCGCCAGGACCGGGCTGTCGGGATGCTGCTTCGCCACATGCCTGTTCTTCTTCAGGGCATTCTTCTTTACTACGGTTGCAACGTCAGCGCCCCCAAGCTCCTCGTCAACATCCGGCACAACGATCTCAAATTCGTGCCCCGCCTCCGCCAGGAGCCTACGGCGCCGCGCAGACGCCGAAGCAAGTATCAGTTTCTTCTTCATTGGGTGTCCAGCGCCTATTTAAAGGATCAGGCAAACCAAAACAGTCCACAGCACCATGCTTCCCCGCAAAGCCACATTGGTAAACAACATCAATATTTTTCAAGACATTTCTTGATATTATTCAAGTCCTCCGCAATCTTCTTGAACAAGTTCCAGATGGCATAGCCAACGTCGAGGATGATCAGCATGGACAAAAACACTTCACGACAACAAACAGCACCCGATAGACCGGCACGAAAAGGTGCGCCAAGACCATCATCATCGCCCATCAGATTGAAGGCAACAATCGCGGCAGACGACACTGTTGCCCTGGGCTCTCAAGCCACTGCGATATCGACTGACCCGCTTCGCACTACGGGATTGCCTGACCTCATCAAGCCAAACGTTGAGAAGGAGCCGTAGAATGTCCGGCAACATGCTGATGATTATGGGGACTGGCGTTGCGAATCTGAGCCCGACACTGCTACTGCTCGCAGCCTGCATCATCTACGCGACAAGATGGAAATCGGCGACAAGCTTCTGCATGCTCGCCGGTGGATTCATTGTGATAGCAATTCAAGCAACACGTAAGGCGGCCACGAATGAAGAATGACCCTGAAGCAAATACAGTAGAACTCAAGATTGAACAAATTGTGTATCTCGGGCGCGGCCTTGCACGCCTCGATGGCATGGTGCTGTTCGTGCCAGGTGTTCTTCCCGGAGAAACAGTAAGAGCACGTATCATCAGAAGGCGCAAGAAATTCGCCGAGGCCGAGCTGATTGAGATCATAGAACCGGCATCGGCACGAATCGAACCGGCCTGCCCTCTAGCAGGCACCTGTCCAGGCTGCAACTACCAACACGTACAATATGAAGAAGAGATCCAGCTCAAATCACAACAACTCATCAGCTTCCTCGAACATAACTGCAAGGTTGATCCCTCAATCTGCGGATCGCCTGTAGCCTCCCCCGAGCATCTTGGCTACCGCAACAGAATAACGCTCCATGCCGAGGTGAATGATGAACGGCGAGCGGTGGGCTATTTCGGATCTGACAACAGGACAATCCGTGATATTGATCATTGTCCTCTAGCAATGGACCCGATAAACGAGAAACTCAAGGAACTGAAAGAGGATGGTGCGTTCCTCAACACCCTCGCCCCGCGTGGAACGGTCAACCTGCGTCATGCGGAAAAATCGGGATGTTGTTTCTGGGTCAGCAAGACCCGACACGGCGCACCCACTTACGTCAGCACGGAGAGAAATAACCTTGTGGAGACCAGCGCTTTCGGTGAATTCTTCACTCCTACGACCAGCTTCTTCCAGGTTAACCTTCCTGTCATGGATGAGGTGATACGGCATGTGACAGAACTGGCAAACAGTACTGCCGCAACCGCGCTTATCGATCTCTACTGCGGCGCTGGGATCTTCGCGATAGCATGTGCCGATGCAGGCATTCAGCATGTTCTCGGGATCGATTCCGATCGCCATGCAATAGCTGCAGCCAAACGCAATGCCGCAAGGCGCACGATGGATAATGTTGTTTTCATTTCCGGCCTGGCATCGAAGGAATTGGCCCCGGGCCTGGCAGAGGTGAAACCGGACCAACTCGCCGTTGTGCTCGATCCGCCACGCCGTGGAATTGAAGCAAACGTGCTCGACGCATTGACCGATGCAAAGCCGGCCAATCTTATCTACGTGTCATGTGCCGCAGACACAATGACGCGTGATGCAAAGGTATTGCTTCAGAGCGGGTACGAAATCACAAGCTCGCAGGTATTCGATATGTTCCCGAGGACAGCGCATTTCGAGTCTGTAACGCACTTCCAGAAAACCAAGACCCTCTGAGATTGCGGATCTCCGCCCAACAACTAAAGAACGAGCAGCGCCACAACTACTCCTCACTAAATCCGGGTCAACGCCACAACAGATCGCGTATCGGCAAACGCCGTTCACTTTCCTCTCGCGCACGTGCCTGGACTCTTCTCATCCAGATTGCAATTCCCAGTGCAGCGACCAATGCTAATAAACCTATGCTCTCCATAATCATCCTTCTCCATTCTGTTAACGCAGCCATCATGACAGAGAGGGTGGGACATATAGTGTCCCATGCCTGAGAAAAGCGAGAAAAAGTGTAACAGTTTAGCCCACTGAAGCGGTTCCGGGGAGAAGAGGGCGCAGAATGCCCAATGTTCAATGAACTGCACGTTGAGGACTGAAACCTGAATACAGAAATGCGGGACATGAGAATGTCCAGCGCTGAACGCCCAACATCGAAGCAAGAAGAGCGTGTCTCCCACCGCCCCTTCCCCCACATTCCCCCACATTGCGCATGCAACCACATGATGCGCCGGGATACAAGCCCAAGGCGCTCTTCATATGTCCCATTCCTGAGAACTCACCAAACACAAGATATTCTTAGTCGTGGACCCGTGCAATGGCTAGTACATGTTCAGCGCGTGCGCGAGGTCAGACGTAATGGCCTCAACAAGGAATGGGGGGGCTAGTACGCGTGCACCAGGACCCCATGACAGAACCCATTTCTTCACCTCGGAGATATGGTTCGTAACAAACTCAAGGACAATACTCCCATCCTTTCGCTTCACGATCTTCTGCTGCGGATGCCAGTCGCGCTCAACAATGTACGGCGCCACATTCACATCAAACCGGATTCGCACCTTGTAGCTCTCTTCCTTCCATATGATCCCGAACTGGTCACCGAACATCTTCTCCCGGTCGAATTTCTCGGGCATTACAAAGCTCTCGCTCAGTGCCCTGGCTCCAACGATCCTGGACACGGCGAACGTACGAATGGCCTGCTTGCTGCAACAGAAACTGCTGAGATACCATTCGCCTTTGAAGTTCACGAGGTGATACGGCTCCACATCACGGTCGGCTGCCTTCTTCTTGCCGGGACCTCGATAGGTAATCCGCAGTCGCCTGTTGTCCCTCAGCGCCGTGGCCACTATCTCCCAAACACCTGGATTGATCGTCGTACTGGGCTCGGGGAAGAAGAAAATCCTGTTATCGACCCAGGCAGGATGAATGCTCAACTTGTCCGGCAGGGCATTCTCAATCTTACCGAACACGGAAACAAGCTTGTCATACAACGGCGTGTCCTCGAACTGCTTGAGCGCCCGCTCGGCAATACAAACAGCGAACAGGTCGCTTTCGCTGATATTCATTGCCGGCAGCCTGTAGCTCTCTTCCGTGTAACAATAGCCGTGGCGTGCTGAGTCATACTCTACCGGCGCATCCAGTTCATACCTGATATAATCAATGTCTCGCTGGATGGTCTTGGGGCTAACCTCCCATTCCTCTCCCAGCGACCGGCAATTGGGGTAGTTCCCCTCTCTTATCTTCCTGTCGATAAAGAGCAGTCTTCTATATTGCGGTTTAAACTTGGCCATTTGGTCCCCTCACCAATTCACCACGTCGCAGCTCATCAGTCAAGCCGACAGGCCCGCAATGTCACCAACCTCACGCTCGGGGCCTTCGATCAACCGCGCTCGATCCCACCAAGCTCACACATTCCTCCAGCTTGCGAAACTTCTGTCGAAATGGTAATATATTTGCACCAGTGAAGCGAAGGTGACTTATGGCTGAACTGAAACCATCAAGGAAGCATCGTATACTCGTCGCAGATGATGATGCTGAGATCCGCGAGATGTTCCAGCTTGTCCTATCCTGTGATCTACCAGATTGCAGAGTAGACGTTGCCGTGAATGGTGCCGAGGTCATAGAAGCATTTCGTGACGTACATTTCGGAACCATCGTGATGGATGTCCGAATGCCGGTCATCGATGGCGAGGAAGCGTTCCACAGGATCCGCGAGATGTGCAAAGAGGGCAACACAGAATCGCCCAGTTTCATTTTTTGCACTGGCTATGATCCGCCACATTCCCTGGAGAACGTCGTAGCAGAGAACCCCTCCCACTGCATATTGCGAAAACCCGTCGAGCCAGACACCCTGGTGGAAGCGCTCAAGATCCGTACCGCAAACTAGTGCTGCATATTGTACGACATTCGGCGTTTCTCATTCAATTGCTGGCTAGACATGATTCTTGCGCTCTGCAAGGATCCCCACACCGATAAAGAGCAGCATAATGATCGGCGATTGATATGCCGGGCTAAGCTGGCGAATGATGTTATAAAACAGGGTCCCACCGAGGATCGTGGCTCCGCCATAGCCAAAACTGCAGATTGCCACAAAGAGCAATACCCGTGGCATGAAATGCCATCGCCGCAACACCGTTTTCACTGCGCGGTTGATATCGTTCCCATAAAGGATCAGAACCGTTGCCGTCAGCGCCACTCCAATCGTCACAAAATGCGGCTTCATGAAATTCGACAAGCCGCACAATATGTCCACCATGAAATTCATGCAATTCACCTTCTTGCTAAAAGAAGATAGCCGTTCCCCGGCGGACATCAATCCATTTCTTGCAAAGAATCCTGCCAATTCGACTACCAGCCAGTTAGCTCTGGATAATGCAACCCGAATCAACGAGGCTAGCTGCATCCGGACCCTTTTCCTTATTGTGACGTCGTTACGGCAACTACCCACAAGACCATGCGTGGTCCACATGGTGACATCATCTTCTGCCGCAAGGAGCATGCCGCAAAGATCAACTCACAGGTCTTCCCCTGCATGCAGGGCGGATCGCTCATGCATGTGATCACTGCCAAGGCAATCGCATTGAAGGAGGCGATGGTACCGGATTCCAGGATCCACCAGGCTCTATCTGCACCGGAAGACGAAAGAGAACAGCAGGCAGTGACCAGACAGGTCCAGGACCTGTGCCAGGTCTTCACACTATACCAGCGAAGCTACCACATGTAGCGGATGCTACCTGGGGCTCGGAAGCGCACCTGCCGTCTTGAGCGGCAACTCATAGCCGTTCCGCTCGCACGCTTTCACCAGCCTGCTGTAGGCCTGGTAGACGGTGCGCCCTTCACAGAGGTTGTTCTTCGCTATAACGGCATATCCCTTCCTGTTGGCAAGCTTTATGAAGGTTACATGCCGCATACGTAATTTCTTGAGCTTCTTCTGTTTCTTCATAGGAATACCAAGATCCTACCAAGGCCATGAGACAACACAAGAACGATCCGCAGAGACCAGCTCCACCGAAGCACTTCGAAAGGCGCTTGCCCTCGCCTCCTCTTTCTGATATCATTATCTGCATATGAACAAGAACCTGATCAAGTGCTTTGTCATGCTGCTTGCAGTGGCAATGTTTGCGACCATCACACTGGTCACAGGCCATCTCTGCCTGCATCTGCACCACCAAATTGCAGGAACTTCAGAGCATGCGGAACCCGGATCCTGTCCATGCCATGGCTGTGCCACCCAGCCGGAAAACCCATGTACATGTACCTGCAAAGTGCTGCACCTGGACACACAAATGGGCGTGCTTGACAGGACAACGCTACCGCGCTACAGCAGAAACGCGCTCATAATGGCGCTCTCGCTTGATAGCCCGGCACCAGCCTGCAGCATAGTAATGGAACATGCATTTCTCGTCCGCAAGGCAGATCTCCCGGTTACCGGGGCCCTTGCTGCGCCATACATACAAGTACTCCTTCTTTGATCTCCCGCTATCTCAGGGTCTCAAACCACTGGGACCGTGAACGCGCCATCCGTAACTGATCCACCCGCGGTATAGCTGCGGGCAATCTGAGAGTACGAGTGTAAGGGAGATAAATACATGTGCATCCGCACTTCAAAAGCATTGTGCGAGTTCCTGGCGGCAACAGGCCTGATCCTGTCGGGTTGTGCAACGAACCGTCCGGAATCAATGTCGGCACGGACACAACCGCAACAAGTCAGGTCACAACAAGCGCTTCCCGCAACAAGAGACCTGACACTGAATCTTGAGCAGGTGCTGAAGTTAACAGCAGAACATAGCCCCAGGCTGGCGGCAGCCAGGAGCGCGTATCGTGCGGCCGAGGCGCGAGCACGCCAGGTTGGATATCTGCCCAATCCTGAATTGGAAATCGCCGTTTCAGGATATAACCGTGATGGTGCCGGTGCCGATCTCTCAGAAACCGAAGTGTCGTTGGGCCAGATAATAGAACTCGGTGGCAAGCGAAGGCGTCGCTCGAACACCGCACAGAAAGAACTGGAGCTGATCAGCCTGGACTTGGCATCACTTGAACTGGAACTACTTGGCCAGACACGACTGCGCTTTGCGGCACTCGCAGCCGCATATCGCCGCGTCGAACTTTCAGAATCGGCTGTCAAGCTCGCAGAAAAGACGAACAGGGCTGTCCATGAACGGGTCCGAGCAGGAAAGGAACCGCCCTCCTACATGGTCAAGGCTGAAGCAGAACTTGAAATGGCACGCATCGAGCAACTGGATGCCGAGACAAAGATTGAACTTGCACGCGATCAACTCGCAGCAATGTGGGGTTCTGATTCCGCGCAATTCGCCGCCATAAAGGGCAGCCTGGACCATATCTCATCTAGCGTTCCCGACCTTTCCACGGTCAGCAAGAAATTGAGATCCACCCCACGCTGGCAACGATGGACTCTCGAGAAAGAGAAGCGCGAGGCTGCCCTGGCATCTGAAAAGGCTGCTGCTATCCCGGACCTCGAGGCAACCATAGCATTACAGATCTTCGAAGAGGACGGCACAGATTCAATTGCATTTGGTATCGGTCTGCCACTGCCACTCTTTGATCGAAATCAGGGCGGCATCGCAGCTGCCCACGCGGAAATCCTGCAGGTCGAGGCCGAAAAGAACGATGCCAGGACTGCACTGATGCTCGAGCTTAGCCGCACCCACAAAACACTCACACTAGCCCACAAGCGCGCACTTGCTCTCCGTTCCAGAGTGCTCCCAGCCATGGAACGTGCCTTTGAAGCGGCGCATGAAGGATTCCGGCAGGGTAAACTTGATTTCCTCGACATGCTTGATGCGCAGCGTAGCTTGATCGATGCACATGGCCAGTTGATCGAGGCCCTCGCCGAATACCACGTTGCACTCGTTGAACTGGACCAATTGACGGCATCTGATATCGACATATCCCCAGAAAAGAAAGAAGGAGAATAGATCATGAACAAACACAGGAAACAAATATTGCCGGACCTCACATGCATGACATTGACTATATGTCTGGCCTTCTGCATGGGACAAGCGACGCATGCAGAACACGCCGACCACGATCATGACCACGTAGATGGCGGCAAAGAACCGCAACCCGAACGATTACATGAAGCCCTTTCTGCGGCCGTCGCAAATGATAAGGACGATCATGATCACTCCAACTGCACGCATGATCACTCCAAACCGGAAGTAGAAGCGACGACGCGTGAAACATCTAATGCCAAGATCACAGGCCATGCTAATCATGATCACACTGAGCCGAGCAAGCATGAAGAAGTGCGTTCGGCTAAGAATACGGAAATACACGATCATGCAAACTGTAACCATGACAATGGTAAGCCGAGCACACCAGAACACGAACATTCCACCCCGACAGCCGTTACCCGCCGGGTACTGCCGACGGCCGCACAAATCGCACGATTCAGCATCAGTACCAAGGTTGTTGAGTTCGGATCGATCACGAGGATCGTCCGCGTACCTGGTGAGATCAAGATCAACTCGGATCACCTTGCGCATGTTCTGCCTCAAACGGCCGGCATCGTACAACATGTCTCAGTCCGACTAGGCCAGAAGGTAAAGAAAGGACAAGTCTTGGCATCAATCGCCAGCCGTAACCTAGCAGAAGCGAAAGCTGCTTATCTCACGTCGGAAGAACGATTCAACCTGGCAAAGGAAATTGCCAATCGTGAGGAGCAGCTCTACAAGAAGAAGGTTTCATCAGAACAGGATTACCTGACTGCACAGGGATCTCTCGCAGAGGCCCAGATCCAGGTCCGGAGCACAAGACAGACCCTGCTCACTTTCGGGCTTCGACCGGATGAGTTGCCACAACTGAAGAACGAGGCTGAAGAGAACTTTGCATTGCAGCGTGTTGTGGCGCCCTTTAACGGGACCGTAATCGAGAAGCACGTCGTACTGGGCGAAGCGCTCGACGAAACATCGGAAGTGTTGGTAATCGCCGATCTCTCGGATGTATGGGTAGATCTCTTGGTAAGCCAGGACGACATGGCATCAGTGATCAAAGGACTAAAAGTATCGGTCAAACAACCCGATGGTTCAGAGACAGAAGGAGTCATAGATTTCATCTCACCCCTGGTCAAACGTGAAACACGCACGGCCATAGCAAGGGTCACCCTGGACAATAGTAATGGCCAGTTCCGCCCCGGCACCTTCGTCGATGCTGCTATTCACACGCCATCGGGCAGAAACGCTTTTATCGTGCCGCTTGATAGCGTGCAACTTGTTGACGATCAGCCAAGCGTGTTCGTAAAAAAGGGCAAAGCCTACGAGCTGAGGTCGATAGAGCCTGGCGAGCGGACCGGTGACAAGATCGAAATACTTGAAGGGCTGAGCGCTGGTGAGAGTGTAGTTTCGTCCGGGGCGTTTCATCTCAAATCTGAATTGACCAAATCCGCCCATAGCGGATGCTCGGGACACAGTCACTAGGAAGGGGTCAGATAATGATCGAAAAACTCATACACATCGGTCTGAAGCATAAGCTCTTGGCCATTGTCACCGTGATCGCCGTATGCGCGCTTGGCGTCCGCTCTATGAACAAGTTGTCTATTGACGCGTTCCCGGATATCAGCCCGAATCTCGTGCAGGTCTTTGCCGAAATCGAGGGTATGGCACCGGAAGAAGCAGAACAACTCGTTACGCGACCCGTTGAAATCGCCATGCGCAGCATTCCTGGGGTACATAAGATCCGCTCGCTTTCTTCACTTGGCCTCTCCACGGTAAATGTCTATTTCGAAGATCACATCGACATCTACCATGCGAGGCAGCTGGTCGCTGAGCGCCTCAAACATGCCGAGGAAGGGATCCCGCACGATGTTGAGATGCCGCATGGACTCGAGATGGGGCCCGTCGCCAGCGGCATGGGTAAGATCCTGGCATACTACCTCGAAGCAGAAGATATGGACGTCACTGAACTGCGGAGTATCCAGGATTGGACCGTGAAACGTGGCATTGAGACGCTGCCCGGAGTTGCCAAGGTGATCAGCCAGGGCGGATTCGTAAAGCAATACGAAGTAGCCCTGTCCCCGGAAAACTTGCTGGCCCACGACCTGACCCCGGACAACGTGATCGAAGCGATCAAGGCGAACAACGCAAATATAGGCGCCGGGGTTATCACCCGTGGCAGTGAAGAACTTGTTGTCAGAAGCATGGGGCGCATCATGTCGCTCGACGACATCGGCGACATCGTTGTCAAAAATGTCGATGGTGGGCCTGTCGTCGTTCGTAACCTGGGCGAAGTCCGTGTCGGAAAGGCATTCCGGCGCGGTGTGGCTATCCTTAATGGCAACCGAGAGATAGTCGTTGGCGGCATCTACAAATTGCATGGTGCCAACTCCTTTGAAGTTATCAACCGGATCAAGGAGCGCATTGAAGAAATCAATAAGTCATTACCTCCAGGCGTGAAGGTTGTTCCCTACTATGATCAATCTTCATTGGTACGCAGCAGTATCCGGACAGTGAATGGCGCACTGCTTCTCGGTCTTGTACTTGTCTGCCTTGTAGCATTCATGTTCCTCGGCAACTTGCGCAATGCCCTGATCATGGTCTGCTCTCTGCCCTTCTCCGTCCTGTTTGGGATCATAACGATGCAGCTCTGCGATATGCCAGGAGATCTGATTTCGTTCGGTGGCATAGCGATCGCACTCGGCATGATCATCGATAGCAGTATAATCATGGTAGAGAAATTGCAGACTGCCGTAAAATCCGGCGAGAAAACCACGTCGACCAGGACCATCATCCTGACCGCAGCAAAGGAAGTGGGCCGCCCCATTTCCTTCGCGGTGGGCGTTATTGTTGTGGTGTTCCTGCCTATATTCACGCTCGGAGAGATCGAGGGCAAGATGTTCAGGCCACTGGCATTCGCCGTTGCCGCCACGATGGGCGGGTCCCTGCTCTACGCGCTGCTGATAGCACCGATATTTTATCGCATCCTGCATAAGGCCGACCGTCATGCTGCCGGCAAGCCCGAGGGCAAGTTCCTGCACGCGTGGCGAAACCATTATGAGAAGATCCTGTTGCGGGTCATTAAACATCCTGCACCCATCGCCATCGCGATGGTCATCCTCATGGCGGGTGGCCTTCTGTGGTTCAGTTTTCTTGGTCGTGAATTTGTGCCGACTCTTCAGGAGGGGACGGTCCAATGTCTCGTCCATATGAATCCCAACGTATCGCTCGACGAAATCAAGAAGGTCTGTGCCGAAGTGGCCACAGAAGCACGCAAGATACCCGAAGTACTCAATGTGATCGTGGATATCGGCTATGGCGAGGTCGGCCCCCACATACACCATACGAACTACGGTTGTATTACGATCACGTTGAAACCGGGCTCCTCCCGCCATCAAAAGGATATTGTCAAGCGCATCGATGCGCGACTGGCGGATTTCATGGGCACCTCTATTGGGTTCTCCCAACCCATTAACCACGAGGTGGATGCCTTGATTGCAGGTGCAGGCGCACAGGTTGTCCTCAAGGTGTTCGGCGAGGATATGGATCGATTGCAATTGATCGCGGCTGACCTCGAGAATATCGTTGCACATATTGATGGCGCTGCCGACGTACGTACTGAACAGGTTGCGGGCCAGACCCAGCTCCAGGTCATTCTGGATTCGAGCAGCCTTTCCCGTTACGGCCTAACCAAACATGAGGTCCAAACCGCCATCCGCCAGGCCATAACCGGCCAGGAAGTGGGCCACCTATTCGCAGGCGAGAAATCGTTCCGAATTCTCGTAAGGCTCGATGAGCGATACCAGGAGGACCGAGAATCGCTTGGCAATCTGTTGATCCGAACGCCTGATGGCAAGCGGGTCCCTGTGAAGCGTCTCGCGGAGATCAAGACGGTCACCGGCCTGCGCCAGATCAGCAGGGAAGGCACCGAGCGCTATATCTCCGTGCTGGCCAATGTACGTGATCGCGATGTGGGCACCTTCGTGCGTGACGCACAGAATGCTGTTGAGAAAGCCAATGTCATCCCATCAGGTTATCGGCCGGACTGGGGTGGACAGTTCGAATTGCAGCAGGCAGCCAATCGGAGATTGGCCTACGTCATACCGGTCACACTGGCATTGGTTATATGCATGCTCTATGGTTTATTCGGATCAGCACGATTCGTTTGGTTGATCATGCTGAACGTGCCCCTTGCGCTAGTGGGCGGGATCATCGCATTAGCTGTTTTCGGTGAGAATATCAGTATCCCTTCCTCAATTGGCTTCATTGCCCTTTTCGGTATAGCGTTGCAGGATGGAGTCGTTCTTCTCTCGCACTTCCAGCGATTGAGGCAGCAGGGCCTGGCATTGAAAGATGTGATTGTTGAGGGATGTCGCTCAAAGTTCCGACCTGTGATTATGACGACTATTACCACGGCACTGGGTCTGTTGCCGTTGATTATCGCGCGTGGGACCGGCTCTGAGATACAGCGGCCACTGGCTATAGTGGTGGTTTTCGGGCTGGCGACCTCAACAGCCGTCACGCTGCTGGTCATCCCCACGGCCTATATGTGGCTTGAGCGAAGGAGAAGTGAGAAGTCATCAGTGAGCAGCGAACAGAATCAATCCGAACAATAACGACAAAGATCACGGTTCAGAAGAGATCCGCAAACATGGCGGCTTCGCTGCGACACACGTTTGCTCATGCCTGCTCACAGGGAGAAAACAAGGAGCCGTGATGCGCCCAAAAACGGATTCGGTTCCTACTTGAAACCCCTCTCTGCTATCTCCAACCTACAGATGCTAGGGAAGCGGGGCTGGGAGTCCCAGCCCAGCCTGCCTTCGCGCTCCTCCTCCAGCTTGATCTCCGCGAGTTCGGCCCTTCCAGCGCGGGAGCGCGGGTGGTTTCCTTCCTTCACGATTCCCACAACCAACACTGTCCGCCAAGTCAAGTGTTGGCTACTACAGATCAGGAGCATGGATTACATCAACATCAGGCGCTGACACCTCCCAATGTCGCTCTACCCACGCATGATCTGAGAAACTTCTCCTGGTTCAGGAAAGCTCCCCGTCTTGAACTTGGAATAGACAAGCTTCCCATCAACATTGACATCAAATATGCCATGGCTTCCAGGTGCCAGTTCTGCATCGACGCTGAACTCTTTCTTCAGCTCTCCCGCCACACGGACGGCTTCAGGTTTGTAGTCTCAAGCAGTGCAGTAATGAATCTCAATCTTCATATCGTTCTCCTAATTCCCAGCCCATTCCTCAGATTTTCTTCGCCAGCAGTGCCACCTTCTTCTTCCCTCCTTCAGTATCCTGCTCGCCCACCTTCTCAAATCCTTGTTTCTTATGAAATCTCAATGACAACTCGTTCATCGGTTTCGTATTAACTTCACAGCACAGGATCTCACTGCTTGCACATACCCCGAATGCCTCGAGTTCGCCGTACAGTGCCGAGCCCAACCCCCTGCCACGCGAACCATCGCTTATGGCTATGCGGTCTACATAGAGAAAACTCTCGTAATTATTGACAAACCACTGGTAGTTCGGACTGCTGTAAGAGTGGCCAGGACCAAGGCAAAGGATGAAGCCGATGATCTCTCCGGCTTCTTCAAGCAACTTCCTGAAGTCGGCCCGCTCCCATAGCCAGGTCAGTTTCTCCATGTCCACCCCGCTCAGGCAGGGTTTGTTGGCCTGGTTGATCCGGCATATCGGCTCGAGATCACCTGCCTCAATGTCACGTATCCTGGTTGCCATATCTATACCCATAACATCTCCGCCAAAAAGCAGTGATGCCGCTTCTCAGATCCCTCGTTGCCAATTTCACCACGTCGATCAACCAGCCGCGAATAACCGTAGTGGGTATCGGCAATAACGGCTATCTTCACTGGTGATGTCACGGATGCCGTTCCTTTCTTGCCTGGGTTCGAACGCTTTCTCTCAGTCCGACCTACCTTACAGGAAGTAAAAGACCAGTGACACTACAATAGAGACAGCAACGTAGCCATACTCGACATGCCGCTACCGCTTCTCATTGCCACGCGCACCTGTGATGTCGAGGACCGCCTGTCGGACAAGAAACATATAGAGCAGGAAGAACGGATAGATTTTGTACGACGCAATATCAGTTCCCTTCTTATAATTCCTGCCATTGATCGACATCCCGGCTTGTATCTTCATTGCCATATCCCATCATATCGACTCGTTTTTGTGCTGCCATGATCAGGAATAGCACTATTCCTCGATCTCTATCTGCTGGCCCATGACAGGTTCCAGCATTTCAATGTCACTCAGAAGAAACTACGCTCGACGCTTGTGCAAAATTCCAATGTCTTTGAATTCGAAATCGTGAGTTAACCAGAACGAATTGGGCTCCCACACTGTCTATTGACAAGGGCATTGAAAACTTGCCTTCTGATCAGATAAAATAGATGTATACGCGGAGAGAATGCCAACGCGGCGGACAAGGTGAAATCACGTGCCTGGTTCTTCTGCCCAATTCGCCATGCTCCGAAAAAGCATCACGCACAGCAAGACGGCACTCTCAGCGCAGCTTGCCGGAGTCGCATCTCTTCTTGACGATACCCTCAGCGAGGCTGAGAGGGACCGCTTCGTAGTGCTCGAAATGCATCGAGAACGCGCCCCTGCCCTGGCTCAGCGTACGCAAATCGTTCGCGAACCCAAACATCTCACTCAAAGGCACAATGCCACGAACCACCTTCGCGTTGCCCTTGACATCCATAACGTCGATCCTGCCACGCCGCTGGCAGATCACACCCGTCACAGAACCCATATAGTCCTCGGGCACAACAACTTCAAGCGACATAACCGGTTCAAGCAACGCCGGCCGCCCTTTCAAGAAGAGTTCTCTGAAGCAGGCCCTGCCCGCTTCAATGAACGCGAACTCACTCGAATCCACTTCGTGCGATGACCCATCAAGTACCGTGACACGCATATCCACAACGGGATAGCCAGCATAAGGACCCTTCGCCATCGCCTTGATGATACCCTTTTCAACTGCCGGAATGTATTCCGACGGGATGTTCCCGCCTCTGACCTTGTTCACAAATTCAAAACCGGATCCCGGGTCCAACGGCTCCAACTCAAGCTTAACGTGAGCATATTGGCCACGCCCACCCGTCTGCTTCGCATGCTTGTAATCACCCGTTACGAGCACAGTTGTGGTCTCGCGGTATGCGACCTCCGGCCGGCCAATGTCTGCTGCCACACCATATTCCCGCTTCAATCGGTCAACGATAATGTCCAGGTGCAACTCACCCATTCCAGAGATGATCGTTTCCTCGGTTTCCTTGTCAAAAGCGATGGTAAATGTGGGGTCCTCATCGGACAATGCGAGCAGGCCCGCGCCCATCTTGTCCCTATCGCTCGTGCTTGACGGCTTAATGCTGATCGACATAACAGGTGCAGGAAATTCGATCGATTCCAACCGTATAGGATTGTCCCGACAACAAAGCGTGTCGCCCGTCTGCGCCTTTGACAAACCGACGACGGCAACGATGTCGCCGCATCGCACAGAGTCAATCGCTTCCTGCCTGTTCGCATGCATGCGCAGGATGCGGCCAAGCCGCTGATCTTTCTCCTGGGTACTGTTGTAAATCGTCGAGCCTGCTTTCATGACGCCCGAGTAGACACGGATAAAGGCCAGTTTCCCCATATGTCGATCTGCGGCGATCTTGAAGACGAGTGCAGAAAAAGGAGCTTCATCTGTTGGTGGCCGCTCATCTGTCCCATCAGTATGAATGATCGGCATGATGTCGATGGGTGAAGGCAGGAAATGGATTATGCCATCGAGCAGACGCTGGACACCCTTATTCTTGAAGGCCGATCCGCAGTAAACGGGTACTACCCGGCGGTCGATCGTTGCCTTGCGAATGATCTCCATGATCTCCATTTTTGTGAGGTCACCTGTATCCAGGAACTTCTCGAGCAATGCGTCATCCTGCTCGGCACATTTCTCGACGAGATTTGCCCGCCATTGGTTTGCTTCTTCTAGTTTTTCAGCGGGAATATCCTCTTCGCAGTATGTCTGCCCACTATCCGCAACGTCATAATAAACCGCCTGCATCGTGATCAGATCGATCAGCCCTTCAAATGCCGCCTCCCTGCCAATGGGGATCACGACAGGTACGGCATTGGCTCCGAGCTCATTCTGGATATTCTCAACAACGTTATAGAAATCGGCGCCTATACGGTCCATCTTGTTAACGAAAGCCAGCTTGGGAACGCTGTATTTCTCGCTTTGGTGCCAAACTTGTTCGGATTGTGGCTCGACGCCACCTACCGCACAGAACAAGGCCACTGCCCCATCAAGAACACGCAGGCTTCGCTCCACTTCAACAGTGAAATCGACATGGCCGGGAGTATCGATGATCGTAACTCGATGATCGCGCCATGTCGTGGTGGTGGCCGCTGAAGTAATGGTAATGCCACGTTCCTGCTCCTGAGCCATCCAGTCCATGATCGCATTGCCATCATGGACCTCGCCCAGCCGATGCGTCTTGCCGGAATAGTACAGGATCCGCTCACTAACAGTGGTCTTACCCGCATCGATGTGGGCCATGATCCCGATGTTTCTTACGTTCGATAATTGTATATCTCGTTCCATTGCTGAATCTCCACAATCTATTGCCCCGTAGCGCCCTTCTGAAAAGGGAGCACGGACTATGCACGTAGTTGAGGCTGGACACAAGCGGAATCTTGAAGAAAGGGATTGCCCCTTTCACCAACACTTCGCCAGCTTCCCATCCTGTATATCACTGCAACTCCATGAAAATACGCCTGATTAATCCATCGTCTCGCCGTTTTCTTGGACATACAGCCACTTTCGCCCAAGCCGTATTCACCAGAAACTGTTATAATTACAGTGGCAAGGATTTGCACCCAAATCCAGTCGTTTCTTTCGTCATCGAATCGGGGAGGATCGCTGAGAAGCAGAGGACTATCCGCGCAGGTTCTTGTCTTGCTCGCCCTCGCTCGGCTGACCTCTTGACAGTCGCTATATGACCCATATAATCGCCCGACACAGTGAACAGGAAAGACGGAGGGCATCATGGGTAAAGGCTCAGTGATGATAATCGGGGTCGGAGGCGTTGGTAAGGTCACTGCACAGAAATGCCACCAAGTTCCCGAAATCTTCTCCAAAATCGTCCTGGCCAACCGCACAGTCGCGAAATGTGAAACCATCAAGGAACTCATCGGCTCCCCATCGATCATTACCGAACAGGTCGATGCCAACAATACCAGTGAAGTGATCGATCTGATCAAGAAACACGAACCGGAGATAATCATCAACACCGCCATGCCCTACCAGAACCTGACCATCATGGATGCCTGCCTGGAAACCGGTGTTCATTACCTGGATACGGCAAATTATGAAGGTCCTGACCTGCTCACCTTCTCCTACAGCTGGCAATGGGATTATCACAAACGCTTCAAAGAAAAAGGCATCATGGCCCTGCTCGGCTGCGGCTTCGATCCCGGCGTCACAAACATCTTCATCGCCTACATGAAGAAGCATATGTTCGACCGCATGGACAATGTCGATATCATGGACTGCAATGGCGGAAGCCACGGACACCCATTCGCGACGAATTTCAACACCGAGATCAACATCCGCGAGATCACCCAGAAAGGGAAATACTGGGGAGATGGAAAGTGGATCGAAACCGACTCGCTCGCACTCTCAAAGATCTTCGATTTTCCACAGGTCGGGGCTCGGAAAATTTACCTCATGTTCCACGAAGAGATGGAATCGCTCGTAAAGTATTTCCCCGAAGTCAAGAGCATGCGATTCTGGATGACCTTCTCGGAAGAGTACTTGACCCATCTCCGCGTACTGGAGAATATCGGCCTCACCAACATCAAGCCAGTCAAGTACGAAGGGGTCGACATCGTACCGCTCCAGTTCCTGGATCATATACTCCCCGCCCCTGCCAACTTGGGCGAGCGGACCAAGGGCAAAACTTGCATCGGCTGCCTTATCGACGGCGAAAAGGACGGTAAGCCAAGAAAGTCATTTCTCTACAATGTCTGCAATCACGAGGAGGCATTCAAAGAGGTAGGCTCCCAGGCCATCTCCTATACTGCGGGAGTGCCGCCCATGATCGGCGCAAAACTCATGATGGAGGGCAAATGGATGGAAGATGGCGTATTCTGCTGCGAGCAGCTTGACCCCGACCCCTTTATGGACGATCTTAATAAGCACGGCTTGCCCTGGCAGGCCATTGATGGCGACTGGCCCATACTCGACGCAGAACAGAACACTGCCGCGGCCGTCTCCTGAACACAGGTCAGAGCATTGCCGTTTAACTGGAGGGCCCGCGCCATGCCATACATACCGCAGGAACAGAGAGAGCAACTATCAGATGCCATTGCCAAACTGCTGAAGAGCATCAAGAACATTCCCGGATGGGAGGAACAGAAAGCCGGCATACTCAACTACACTATCACCATGATCGCACAGGGTATGATCGACAATGAATTGCGCTATGCGAAGATCAATGAAATCATAGGTGCACTTGAATGTGCGAAGCAGGAATTCTACCGGCGGGTCGCTGAGCCATATGAGGACAGTAAGATAGAATCGGCCGGTGACGTTTACGAGAAGAGATAGGTGTGCCATGACAGCCAAACATTTTGACGAGAATCGCAACTTCCTGAAAGATGCTGTCAGGATGAAGGTAGATTTCAGCCAAACGGCCCAGGCTCGTGGATTGCCCGAACCACCAAAACAGAAGCCCTGTCGCAGGGACGCCACACATATTGATCTCGTGAGCCCCGCCGAACTCAACGACATCGGCAGCATCCCGCTGGTGAAATCGATCAGGCAACGCGAAAGCCGCAGAACCTATTCAGAAGAACCCATCACGATCCCAGAGCTTTCTTTTCTGCTGTGGTCGACGCAGGGCACGCGTGATCGATCAATGCTTCGGACCGTACCCTCTGCGGGTGCGCGACATCCATTCGAAACATATCTCTACGTGAGAGCTGTGACAAGTCTCGAAGAAGGTATCTACCGCTACCTGCCGCTCAGCCATCAGCTCATCCATGTTCGGAGCGCAAAGAATATGGCCGGGCAGATCGCTGCCGGCTGTCTCGGCCAGAAATTTGTTGCGAAAGCCGCTGTTGTCTTTGCCTGGACCGTGATTCCTGAGCGTACGGAATGGCGATATGCCGGTGCCGCACACAAAGCAATTGCGCTCGATGCCGGACATGTCTGCCAGAATCTCTACCTTGCCTGCGAAGCAATCGATGCCGGGACCTGCGCAATAGCTGCCTATGCACAGGACAGGATGGATGCATTCCTGGGCGTTGACGGCAAAGAGGAATTCACCATCTATCTTGCACCCGTAGGCAAGAAACCGGTAGAGCCCACAGGGCCAAAACGATGAAGAAATGCAGAACTCTTATTATCGATGGATACAATGCCATCCATCGTATACCGCGATTCAGAAGGACGCTTGAACAGAATCTCGAAGCTTCACGCGACGCCCTGATCCAATATTGTCTCGCATGGAAGTCACAGAGGGGCGATTTCACCGATTTCTATGTTGTCTTCGACGGCAACTCTTCTGTAGGGAGCAGCAATGGCCGGCCACCGCTCGGAATCCACACAATCTACACACGTACCGGAGAATCTGCCGACAACCGGATCTTCGATGTCATAGGTGAGCCAGACAAGGACCACTCCTATGTCGTGGTATCCGACGACGGCGAGGTCAAGCAGAGAGCTGAGGCGCTCCAGTTCGAAACAATGTCGGTCAAAGAATTCGGCGGCAAACTGAAGCAGCAGCGTCATCTGCAGAACAGGGAGAATGATAGCAACAAGGATCTTTCGCCGCGCCAGCAGAAACAAATCAATGACGAACTCAAACATCTCTGGGGTCTTGATGAATGATCGAGCGCACGCCCGATCACCTCACCCCCGCACGACACAATGATGCTGGGGAAACATTGTTGATTCTCTCGCTTTCCAACTCCTTCATTACTACTTATCATTGGCAATAATCCTAAAAGCAACGTTACCAACATAAAGGAAGGAGCCACTCGGATGAGATCTCGCAACATAGCAACAATCTTCACCACATTTTTCCTGACCGCATCGATAGCCTGTGCTGCTGAAACAAAGGGTTCGGTCAAGTTCTCTGTCTCAACAACAACTCACGGTGGACAGTTCAAGCCCAGACATGTACTTGTCATATGGGTTGCAGATTCTCACAACAAACACGTAAAAACGATCAAGGTTGCAGGCAAGCATCACCTACAGTACTTGAAGAACTGGCAGACCTCTAAGAAGAAAGTGAAAGAGCAACTCAACGCAGTCACCTCTGCGACACCGAAGAAGCATACCACGCACAAGGTTACCTGGAATTGCACCGACATAGATGGCAAAACAATGAAGGACGGCAAATACACAATCCGCGTTGAGTTCACCGAACGCAATGGCAAAGGACCGTCAACATCTGCCACACATATTGAATTTCGCAAAGGCACAGGACCTGTCACCGACAAACCGGAAGACTTGAAGAATTTCAAGAACATGTCATTAAGCTATACACCGGCCCCATGAGCACTGCGAAAAGAGCATTGCTATGACTCAGCAGGAGATTGTGCCGAACACAATGACGAGCGACATCGCCTCCTGCCCTCCTTCACCGTACCCCTTGCACAATTGGCTTAATCCGGCCATTTAGGACAATTTCCATTCCTCGTACAATAATTCTCGCTCTCCTCCGTTTGGTGGGTACGACAACAGAAAGGAGTCGAGAAGATGAAAACAGTAACCGTAGCAATCCTCACAACAATCCTGGCAACATCCGCACTTGCGGAACAGACAGAAGGCCAGGGCAAGCGCAAGGGCGGCGACAAGGGCCCGGATCAAATGCAGAGTCGTCACTCCATGCGCGAGAAGATCATGGAAACGTTCGATGCCGATGGTGACGGACAGCTTTCTGAAACAGAACGTTCCGCCGCAAAAGAAGCCGGCAAAGAGCGTCGCAGTCAGATGCGTGAACGCATGAAGAAACGCTTTGACAAAGATGGTGATGGCGAACTCTCCGAAGAAGAACGCGCCACCGCGAAAGAAGCTCGTGAGAAGAAGAAGCAGGAATCTCTCGCCAAGTTCGATGCCGACGGTGATGGCGAACTTTCACAGAACGAAAGAAAGCAGCTTCATGAAGAAATGAAGAAGCGTAGCCAGGAACGCAAGCAGAAGAGAGAAGACAAACAGGACTAAAAAACAATTTGCTACCGCTCAAGGGGTCGATGCTCATTGCATCGGCCCCTTTACTTTTTTGCCAGGGCAGCCGCACCATAGAGTGCTTCGCAATTTACCTTTCAAAGCTCGTTCTCAAGCTCTATCCTTGATCAAATACAAGGAGGAACACGAATGAGATCGTTTCTGAAGCACCTCGCAATCATGCTGCTGCTGCTCATGATCGGCTGGAACAATACGTATGCAGCCGAGCGAAGTCTTTCAGCACTCCAGCGAATGTCAACGTTCCTGGAAAGCCACAACGCTCTCGCATCTGTCGAAGCCGGCATTGGATATGCCCGGAATGTCTACCTCGTCGCGACAAACGAAGAAAGCGACCTGTTCCTTGATCTGTCCGCAGAAACCGAATGGCGCAAGGAATTGGATGCGCTATCAGATATCTACTGCTACCTGGCTCTGCAACGAAAACAGTTCATATCTGAATCAGATGCCAGCGAAATGTTCTTCGATCTCGCTGGAGAATACTACAGATCTTTTGGGGCATACGGCGTGACCGTATCTGCAGCTATTGACTACGAGGATTATCGATCATTTGACGAAGAAGGAGGCGTGCTTCCTATAGGCGAATATGAATCCTGGGCCGAGAAGATAAGGGCGGCGGCCAATCTGGAACTCGCCCGGGACCATGTCATCGAAGGCGGTCTTCAGTATCGACTCAAGAACTACACAAGTTCAGATCTTGATTTCAATGAGATAACGGCGAACCTCGAATACACTTGGCATTTCAACAAACTCACACGTGCAGGGATCTCTTTCGAAAATCAGATACAGGACTATGATTCCCTTCAAGCCCTCTCACAAGACGGATCGCTGTCAGACAGCAATCCCACTATTGAATTCGACACAACGGAACTCCGCATGACTTTTCATCGAGGCATTGCTGAATTCGCATGGTGTGACGTCTTCATTCATACGGGCAACGGCAAAGAAAACTTCGAAGGCGAAGGCTCATATGGTGAGTTCGGACTCGGAGGTAGCACTACTTTCCAAGTGGGCAACATGTATGCCTTCGAAGGACGCGCTGCCATCTACAACAGAAACTACGACAACAGAATGATTCCCGGTTCTACCGACAAACAGACAGATGACTTCATCTCGCTTGGCATTGCCGCTGAACGAGGGATCAAAGGATCTCTTTCCTGCTACTGCTCACTGGAGATCAATACCCGCAATTCTAACGATGATGGCGAAGACTACAATGAAAGCTCTGTAGCTTTCGGCATCAAGAGCTATCTCTAGAGCAGTTTCACAAATACTGTAGCCGTTTTGGCTACTGCGTTGCGTATGCTCTATGTCAGAGCTGCATCGGAATAGCCCTGCTATGCCTGCTTCGCCTTCCTTGATCATGCACAATTCGCAACGCCCCTCCGGCTACAGTATTTCTTCAACCGCTCTAGCCTGTATTCTCAGAAAAGATAAATCTACAAGACTGCAGAGTGGCAGAAATATTCTTTTCTCGATCCATTCCGTGCAAAAAGGCAAGACATTGGGTTTTTTGCGTAATATGGGCAGTATGTGACGACCGACCGGGCACAGTATTTGCTGTATTGATACTGAGAATTGAGACTCTAGTGTCGTGCAGCAAAATTCAGAGAGGTGCCAAATGAAGAAATCATCCGTTACAACCATATTCCTTGTCCTGATCGTGTTCGCAGGCGCAAGCATCGCGTTTGCTCAAACTGAAGAACCTGGCGATCCGCAAGAACCGATTACAGATCCTGTCCCCACCACTCCAACCCTTAATCCAACTCAAATGCGGAGAGCTGAGATCCTGGCAACGGCAAGTGGTCTTTCTGTCGAAGAGATCATTCAAATGCGGACAGCCACCACAACGCCCGTGCCGAGCACACCAGAGGACCCTGCCGTTCCTATCGAGGGATCTGAACCAACGACCGGCACATCTCAAGGCAGGGGTTGGGGTGTTATATGCAAGCAGCTAGGTTTACACCCCGGTATACTGGGTAACGGTACGGGCGATAAATTCATGCCTCAGCCCGAAGAACCCATCGCGGGCGAATCTGTCGCTAGCGAGGGATTACTGGCCAGGCGCAGCAAGATGCGCTCATCACGACTCTTCAAGAATTCGCGCAAATCCAGCCCCGATGATCAGTCTGCGATCGTTCCAAACGCCAAAGAAAAGAAGAAGAAGAACGGCGCCGACAAAGCAATGGAGCGCGGCAGCAAGACCACGCAAGCCAAAGAACGGGCCGTCAAGCGCCAGAACGATAAGATGAAATCCGGCAAGTCCGACAATAACCGCGGCGGCAAGAATAACGACAACAAGGGTAAGAGCTCTAACAAAGGTGGCGGCAAGGGCAAGAAGTAGCCACGCATCATAGCCGTTCGCGATCAGTGCGCCTCAAAAAAGCAGGCCTTGAACTCAGGCTGACAGGCTGCCACCAACGCACAGACACCATACAGAGCACCTAGACATGTGAACAAAGTCAGGATTGCGCCCAAAATGTTACACCAGTAACCCAGCGGTTTCAGCCGCTTCATCCCCATGCCGGCACACAAGAACAAAGCAAAGAAGGGTACAGATACGGCGAGAACCACAATGTGGCTGGAAATGTCCGGATCTGCATTTACATGACAATCGACATACAGCACCCATGCTGCACAGAAACTTGTGAAGAAAACCACGGACAGACACAACACAGCCCAAAGCATGTTAAGCCTGCAGAACACCTTCACAAGGGAAATCATTTCACCACGCATGGCAATATCCTGGTTCAGCGCACACATTGCACGAGCATGACAATTCAGAACGCCTGTCCGGAATCTCTATCGTCGAGTGTCTCGCCCAAACCCTTGGGGTTTCTTCATGCAATTCGTATGCTAGAATGCTTGTCCAGATGCCGCCGCGCGCTTTTCGTACGCCTTCATGCGTTTGCGGCGCTCTTCCAGAAGATCGGCCTGGCCGTTATCCTCCATGAACTGTGCCCAGCTCGATGAGTTGCGGGACGAAGAGCTTGAATTGTAAGTCTTCTTCTGCTCGGCCCGCTCTCTCCGGGCCTTGGCGGCGGCAGTTGATTCAGACTGTTTCTGCTTGTAATCTGCCACCCGCCTGTCCTCGCGGCCGCGCTGCGCCATGTACTGCTCATATTTGGCCATCATGTATGTGACATACTCATTCTCATAACACATCGCCAGTGATTTACCCGAAAGCCTCGACTTATTGATGATCATCGACGATTTGCCCTGGTACAGCTCGAGCTGAGTATCCGTCAACAAGGTGATCTTACCCTCGAACGGCCTGCCGTTCTTCAGTACGAGACTGATCAAGGAGCCAATTCTGGGCGCCTGGAATCGCTCACGGAATCCCTTCTCTGCCTGCTCGCGCGTGGTGAGTTCACGCTCCGGCACCTTGACGACAGGTTTCGGAAGCGGGGATTGCTCCACCACTGTCAGAGGCTGCTCTGTGTTTTCCGGAACCTGTCCCACCTGCACCGTGCCAGGCTGCTCCACTCGTGGATCACCATTTTTCGGCCTATTCTTGAACGCATTGATAACAGGATCCAGAACGTCGAAGAAGTAGTGGGCAGCACCGACTCCAAGGCAGAGCGCAATCATGAAGATGATCTTTGGTGCACAACCCGATTTGTCCTGGTAATCCTTTACCTGCCGGACCGGCTTGCCCCCACGTCCCCTGCCATTATCATCATTTCCCATCGGGATCCTCTCTTTCTTTACTCATTCAACCTGTAGACCCTTGAGCCGCGCAATCGAGAGTATTCAGCGCCCTTCTCGAAACAGTGTCTCGCATGAATCACAACCTTTGCAAGATTATCACAACAGGAAGGTTTTGCCATGGAGAATGAACAGGAATTGGATATCCATCCCAAAACGGATGAGTTTGGGCTTCTGTTTTCCTGCTTTCGGCCTTGTCCAGCACCGTTTTACGCGCGGATGAATAGTATTACATTACAGGGACTACCCATAGGTACTGGCCAGCCAGTAAATACCGATTTGCTCGTGGCATGATCCAGTAATCTTCCCAGATTGCGACATCCCCCTTAAAGGCCCAAAAGACCCCGGAAATAAGCCTCTAAGACCCCTATGCAGTACCAAGGACGTCCCTAATTCCTTGCGCCTCAATCACTTCCTATGGTCCGCCCCCTATCCCAAGCAATATTCATCCGCAAGGGCCTGTTCATGACTCAGTGCTAAACACGTTCAACTCCATTGGTCAACGCCGTTGTGTCGAATGTCGCCTGCCCCGCCGGATGGCGGGGAGCCCTGACCCGAATGGCACTTACTCAGAGCCGATAAGCTCAATGTTCTGGTTGGCTCTCAATCTTCTTTACTGCGGTGCCTGGATCGACAATATCGATTCCTTTCCAGCATCCGAGGTCGAGCAGATGAGAGTCGCCCGAAACAATTAGAGTTGCATCGGCTTCCTGAGCACACTCCAAAACAATGTTGTCGTCAGGATCGGCGGAGACTGCTCGGACGCGTCTCCTTGGCGTCACTATGTCGCACAGATAGTGGAGTTCTTCCACCAATGCCAGAGCTTGCTCCGATGAAAGCCCGAACTTGGATCTCTGCAGGACATCGCGCACTTCGTCGAGAATTGGTAACGACGTGAAGCCGTGAATGGAATTAGCCAATGCATATTCCAGCAGTCGGGCCGGATGACCGCCAAAGAGAAAGCCGGATATTATCACATTCGAATCGAAGACGACCCGCAGTTCGCTCATCGTCGCGTCACCTTGCTCTTCCGATACGCCTTGATTTCCTTCGACACGTCGTCTGACGATAGGCCTCTGGCCTTAGCAATCCCGCGTCCCATACTAAATACGTCGGCCCAGCGCCGCTTGCGCTGGATATACGCACGGGCAGCTTCGCGCAAGAATTCCGACCGGCTGCGCGACTCAGCTCGCGCTACCCGATCAATGTCGTGTAGCAAGCTCTTCTGAAATGCGATATTGACCGTGATTGTACTCATAGCTCCCCTCACTTTCTTGGACCACTATACAATGATTGTATATGTCTGTCAAGAGCCAGACCTTATGGCTGGATATATGCAGTGAAGTTTTCACACCGTTCTGATACCCAGATAAGGGACATACAATATATGTTACGCCATCCACG
>JAUXFM010000162.1 GCA_030622955.1 Lentisphaerales bacterium | reverse complement strand
CTTCACGAGGGCTATCTGAAGCAACTCTTCAAGAAGAGAGGTGATCTTGAGGGGGCAGATTGGAACGAACTTGACGACATGCACTTGGAGGTAATCCGAAACATCGTGAGGCAGACGCTATATGTCCCGGGCAGCGATGTGAAGAAGAAAGTCTGGGGGGTGAAGGCATACACCAACCACAGTCAACTTTATAAAGTGTTTCCTGATGCGAAGGTTATCCATATAGTGCGTGATGGCAGGGATGTATGCGTGTCACGAAGGTTTCACCTTCTTAGAGAAGAAACAATGTTCCAAGGGGATGAAAAGAACCCTCTTTTGCGCATGCTTAACCTTGTGGCAATCGGGCGTGTGATCGCAAGGTTCCTTCGCAGGAAATTCGGCTGGTTTGGTCGCGACTGTTTTGTGGACCCTGCGAAAGGCGATCCTCTCTTTACCCCTGTAATGATGAAGAAACTTGCCTATGATTGGCGCAGTATTGTTCAGTATAATCAGGAAGCCGCGGTTGGTCAGCCCGGCAACTACCTTGAAGTGAAGTATGAGGATCTCGTGGTCGACACCATAAGTCAGGTTACCCGCATATTTGCATTCCTTGGTGTGAATTCAAGTGCCAACGTAACAAAGGATGTTGTCGAGAAGACAGACTTCAAGAAACTGAAGAGCCAGGCGGGTCAGGAAGAGGGGCAGAGCTTCTTTCGTAAGGGGAAACCTGGCGACTGGCGAAATCATTTCAACGCCGGGGACAGGCGGATATTCGATGAAGAGGCGGGTACCCTTTTGATATCCCTTGGCTATGAACCAAATCATGTCTGGGCAGACGGAAAGGCCGGTGTTGTTGCGAACGTACCCCGAGCTTCTGAGCTGAAGCTTGACGCTGCGATTATGGGTGGAATGAAGTGTGCCTCGACCTGGTTGCATCGCATGTTGCACGAGCATCCAGAGATATTTCTACCGATGCGCCAACCACTGATGGACAAGGATCGAATGCGCTTTGTGAATCTTGACAACCTGCATTTCATGCGGGGGCATATCGGCGAGAAGATCAGGATGTTCCGGCAGAATGCTCACTACCGAGGCAGCGAAGAGCAGATCTACCGACTTCATAATCCCGAGATGCGGTTCATTATGAGTCTCCGGAATCCAATCGACAGGGCTGTGTCGCATTACAAACATGTGGTTTCGAAGATTGGTCTGAAAGTTGCACGACATGAGAAGGGCCTGACCGACGCAGTTGTTGAGATTGTTGAAGATGTCGATGGGGAGACAGGTGCTTATGATTTCAACAAGCGCGTTGAAAATTACGTTGAAACTCGAGACGCTAACCGCCACGTCTACATTGCGGATAGCTTTTACCACTATATACTCCAAAGGTATTTCGAATGCTTTCCACGCGAGCAATTCCTGATTCTGCCGATGGAGCAGATGGTCGTTGCACCGCTTGAAAGCCTCTCGAGGATTTACGGTTTCCTTGGCGTCGATGGTGGATTTAGGCCGACATCACCCGAACAAGTGCAGAATCCATTCGGGATGGCGCGGATGCGAGGCGCGGTCACAAGCACAATAGATTATGTCAGGTGCGGATTCAAACTAGTTCCGGAGCCAAGTTTCGTGCCCGTGAGCGACAGAACAAGGGAGCTTCTTGGAGAGGTGTTCAAGGCGGAAGCAACGAAGCTGTCCGAGCTGGTCGATACGGACCTTGTCAAGCTATGGGGGTTGAACTCCTGAACTAGTCAGTATCCGTCGAAAACCGTGCCAGGATTTTTTCGCAGCGTCTCTTCCATGTGTACTCTTTCATTACGAGTTCCCTGGCATTTACAGCCAGCTCGTGTTGTGGCGCATCAATTGCATCATCAAGTTTCGATGCAAGATCATCGAATGAGTCAGGATCAGCGAGATAAGCATGCTTGCGGTGCTCAAGGACTTCTCGAATCGTGGGGAAACCATGACCCACTATGATCCGTTCGGCAGCCATATATTCGAATAGCTTGAGCGGACTGCAATAGCCTATTGTTGGCACACGACGTGACCATACCATGAGCAGGATGTCGGCAGATGCAAGATACCGGGGGATCTTGGCGAAAGCGACGTAACCGGTGAAAGTGACATTGTTCAAGCCCATGTGACGTGCAAGTTCCTCGTACTCGCATTTGGCGGGGTCCGGGCCGCCGACTAGCACGAACCGAGTATCGGGCCGCCGCTTGGCCAGCTCCAGGACATCTTCTATGCCACGGTCTTTGTAGAGACTGCCAGCATAGAGAACCGATTTGCCCTCAAGAGGGAACCCCAGGGCTTTGCGTGCCTCGTCTCTGGGTTCTTTCGCCGAGAAGAGCGATGGATCAACGGCATCGTGTTGCGGGCATATCTTGTTCATGGGCATCCCCTTGCTTGCCCACCAGTTGCCCAGTGCCTGAGAGATAGGGACGAAGAGCTTGATCTTTCCTGACCTGGCAAGAGAGATGATCTTATTGCGCCAGATCAAATCCAGCGGGCCGCCGTGAGCAAAAGCCACGTTGTTGTGGGCCTCGAATATCAGTGGTGCCGGATCCTTGGCCAGGAATGGCACGAGAATCGAATCACGTACAAATGTTATGTCGTGGTCAATTGTGGCAGCCATTTCCATTGCTGCTCGCCGACAACCTAATGATTTTAGCCGCCCGAGATAGGTGCGTCCTTTCAGAACCCGGAGCGTGAACGGCAGGTCGGGCCTTCCAAGCTTCCGTGCTGCTCTGGCTCTTGCCTCAGGATTGTCGAGTGTGAATGAATTGATGGCGAGCGTTACATCCAGACCTATCTCGGAAAAGGCACAACACATTTGAAGTGCCTGTATGACATTTGCCTTGTTTTCCTCGATTCGGCCCGTATGAAAATAGAGAAGTTTCATATGCCGTAGATCCGCATGATTTCAAGAAGGCGTGCATCCCAGTTGAAGGAAAAGCGCTTGGCGGCATCTGTGCTGATCTTGTCGATCAGCCCGCGGTAAGCACTGTCTGCAACAATCTTGTTCATCTTCTCCGTTACTTCGTTGGGAGAGCCGGGGTCGAAAAGTGCTTCACCACTCCCAAATATCTCTATGTGTTCCGGGATCGAAGAAGCGAGACATGCTGTCTCAGAAGCGAATGCCTCAAGGAGTGAGTTGGACATTCCCTCGGCCAGTGATGGCAAGAGGAAGAGATCTGTTCCTTTCACCAGTGTTGCTGGGTCATTGCGCCATCCTGCAAACACCACTCGGTCGCCAACGCAAAGAGTCTTTGCAAGGTGCTTGAGTTCAGGGATCGCAGGTCCGTCGCCAACAAGCAGGAGCATTGCGCGATCATCAGAGATCTTTGCCATGGCTTTGATTAGAATTCCAGCGTTCTTTCGTTTGTCAAATCTGGCGCTTGTCGAGAAAACAAAAGCATCCTCTCGTCCGACCAGTAGAGCTACTTCTTTTCTTGCGCTCTGACGATCACAGCCGATTGTTGTCGGAAGATCGTTATAAAGCACGCTGATCTTGTTGGCTACACGAGGATAACGAGTTCTGAGCGTTTCTGCCAGACTGTCACTCACCGTGATCATCTGAGTCGAAAGACTCGCGACGCAACGCTCGAGAAATCCAAAGACGAGCCGGAGCGGCAAGGCTACTTTCTTGATGGCGATTTCCTGCCGTTCGTTCGAGCGCAGAAAGATAATGAGCGGCTTTCGTGAAAGAACTCGGGCCAGGATCATGGGAAAGGCGGCCCCGAAACTGAAGGCCATCAGGCATTGCACCTCTTTCCTGCGTGCAGCTCTGGCCGCATAACAACCTGCGGCTATGAAGAAATGCGCCCAGAACAGGGGAGAGCGATGATCGGGGCTCTTGCGTACAAAAATGCCTGGCGTCTTGACCGTATGGAAGTTTAGCAATTCATGACTCAGGTCTGGTGGGAATGCCGAAATGTATTCCACCTTGATTCCTGATTTCACCAATGCCATAACGGCCCTCGAGAGTCTCTTGCCGAGTCCTGCGTCGCTGAACCTGGCAAACATCGTGATGACCTTGTTCTGAGTTTTCAGCTCCTGTTGCATGATGTGTGCGAATATAGCGAACTGTTCCCACATTCACAAGTGTGGTCTGGCATTTAAGAAGGTTGCTTCTGCAGTGAGCTTGGGGTACTCTTTCGTGCAAGTATCCGAAGGGGATTTGCCTTATTTAAGCATTCTTTTACTGGAGTCGTCGATATGCCTGATAGAAACCTGATTGTGGTCATCCCAGCCTATGACGAGGAGCAAACCATAACCTCTGTCATAGAACGTATCCCGACGGAGATAAGGGGCATCCGCAGCGTCAGGACCGTTGTGGTTGACGATGGCAGCATGGACAAGACGCGTGAACTGGCCGAGCAGGCTGGTGCCACGGTCCTGTCGCACGAACGTAATTATGGTGTGGGCAAGGCGTACCAGACGGGCCTGAACGGTGCGCTTGGGTTTGGCGCCGATATTATTGTTAACATTGATGCAGACGGACAATTCGATCCTGAAGAAATCAAGGATCTGGTGGCGCCCATAGTTGAAGGTACTGCCGAATTTGTAACGGCGTCTCGCTTCATCGACAAGACACG
>JAUXFM010000166.1 GCA_030622955.1 Lentisphaerales bacterium | reverse complement strand
CTGGTGGTAGTTGAGCCATCAGGTAAATGGGGGGAGCGATTTGCCGACAAACTGAAGTCTGATCTCGATTCACTCGGTATAGATGAACTGGCAACGTATCTTGACTGCTGTTTCAAAATGAGGAGGCCTGATCTCGCGTGGCTTGTGTACATCAGGATTCGAGAAATCGATCCGGCAGATCCAGCAGTTTACCTCGCACCTGCACGGTTCGGTCATAGGTGGCTCCTGTTCCAGAAGAGAAGATTGGGGATTGGCACCATTGATCCGAACGAAGAGATTGATTTGCGCGAGTGCTACCATCTTACGCGTAGCATGCCTCTGGTATACCGTTTATGGGAACATGTTCCACTCATTGAAGAACTCGCAGGTGACCTCGCCGCGACACGGCAGGCGTATCTACGTGCTGCGCTGGTTGAGTTCGAGTGTCGTCAGGATAGGAAGGATACCTCGCTCAGAATCCTGATGTCCCATATCGAAGCGCTTATGATGACTGAGCGCTTCGAAGATGTTCATAAGAGGCTTGATGCGATCGAAAAGCAGCATCCGGGCAAGCATGCCGAGTTTCTGTACAGACATGCATTGACCTATGACCGACAGAAGGATTGGCAACAGTCCTACGAAACGCTACGCGAATACTTTGCTGCGCTTGATGAGCCAAACCTGGCTGCCGAGCTGCTTCTGATCAGAACCTTGCTCCATCTGGATCTGGGTGTATCGGCCAGGGCAGCTGCAGAGCGTGCGGTAAAGGAGTTTCCGGGATCACCAGAGGCCCGGCTTGCAATGGCCGCCATATGGGACGCCTTCGGGTTTAAGGAGGAAGCTTTGTTCGAATTGTGGCAGGTCGCAGGCAAGGAGAAGAGTCCCGTTGTCGTAGGGTTGCTCCACGAGACCGAACGCTTTGTGCAGGCAAGGGAGCTTGGCCGAGTGTTCGGTATGGACGAGTTTTTCAAGCTGCCGTCCAAGCGCCAGCGGCTGGTTCTTCCCAGAGCCGAGCTTGCGCTCATGTCGCGCTGGCCGAAGGAAATGGACAGGAAAGAGATGAAGCGTGAGCTCGCCAGGCTGCGGGCAGACATCTCTTCTGCGAGCAGCCCTTTCATAAGATCGCTCCTCGAAGCGAAAACTGCATGGCTGGCTGCCGGGGGGGATGCGACCAGTTCCGATCCCGACAGATGGTTGAGCATAGGCCGGGATGCGCTTGAGAAAACCGTGGCACTTCACGAATTGACAATGCTGCTGGCGCGTCAGCGCAGGCGCAAGGAAGCGCTCGCGGCAGTAACGTTGGCTACCGAGCTGCTTCCTGATTCGGCAGTGCTCTGGCGTGTACGTATTGCACTGAGTGGAGAAGATGCAACGGTGATCTCTGAGGCGTTCAGGAACTGTCCGCATGATCCTGAAATATGGCTCGCATATCTTGTTGAAAGAACGAAGAGAGATGGAGGGCACGATTGGCTCATGAGCGAAGCGAGGCGTGCCATCAAGCAGAACCGGTTGTCTGTAGGGACCCTAGTCCGTGCGGGGGATCTGATGTGGCGAAAAGGGGCTAATGAACCTGCATCGTTGCTGCTCAAGCATGCGGAAGCGAACTGCAGGGGATTGATTCCCGCCCATGTGGCAGCCTTGCGTTGTGCCATCTCGATGGGAGATCTTGACTGGGCGCTCTCGACAACATTGTTCGCTGCGGAAAATGCACTTGAGCCATGGCTCTTCTATACGACCCTTGTTGACATCAAGACAGACCTTGTTGATGTCAATACAGAGCGAGGGGTTGTGGATCACAGCCTTGTCGCAGCATTGGAGAAGTTGAGAAAGCGATTTCCGAAAGACAATCAGTGGGTGCAGCGATTGAGCGAAGTGTATTTCAAGCAGGGCAACACCAAACGCGTCCTGGGAATACTTGGACCTGTCATTGATAAAGGTGGTGAGAACCTGCGCCTGGCATCCCTGCTGATGGCCGCCGAGTCCGCAAGGCTGGAAGGACGGCAGGAGAAAGCTATCTCCTATTCGCGCAGCGCGTACAAGACTTACCCTCAGAGTTTTGATGCGCTGAACAACCTTGTATACAACCTTGCTCATGACCAGCGGTCGGTGAAGGACGCCGTTAAGCTGCTGCCTGAACTGCTCAAAGCAAGGCCTGAGAGCTTCGCTGTTTCTGATACGGCCGCACTGGTATATTTCAAGGCTGGCCAGTACAGGAATGCGCAACAGTATGCAGCGCAGGCACTTGAGCGTGTAGAAAAGGGCGACCCCTACAGGCACGAGACCTTGTTCAATGCTGCGATGATTGAGCGGGCACGCGGCCAAAATGAGGAGGCCGCGAAGCATCTGAAAGAGGCGATAGTCGATCCGCGCTGTTCTGATTACATCCGAAGGCTCGCCAGCCAGTTGCTGGACGCCATGGAGAAGAAAGAGGATTGACCTCGGCTGGTTCGCATGAGCCGCTTATGCAGGGCAATAATGGTTATTGAGCCTGTCCTGGAGGCTTGCCAATATTTTGACGAGACCATCGCAGGGTCATGGGCAGAATCTGCCTTGGAACCGTGCTTTGTCAAGTTTACCGCCAGTTACTGCGGTGTCTTGCGGCCAAGCTGTCTCGTGACGTGGTCAATCAATGGATGCTCATTGAAACGCTCTTTCTCATCGGCCAGTATCAGATCGCAGTGCAGTTCCCACCAGAACACGCCGTGGAAGCCGCTCTTATTGCTCCATTTGACTTTCTCCGTGAGACTTCGTTGATTGTCAATTGTCACAAAATCCTTGCCGTCTGGGCTGAAGTAGTATGGGGCCTGTGCTTTCTCATCGTAACGTTCGGTCCAACCGTCTGCGAGAAGATCGGCAAGTTGTGTGTGGGAAAAGTATTTGCCTTTTGTACTAAGTTTCTGAGTGATCTTCTCGCCCGGTTTAAGGCTTCTATAGATAAAGCCGTAGTTCGCAAGCCCAATGCACAGCTTGTTCCTAGGAATGCCAATCTTTTCGTAATAGCGAACCGTGTTATTTTGCATCACAGGAAGAGGGGTGTTATGGGTCGCAACACGACCCCATATTCCACCACCCATGTCATAGCTCATCAAGTTGATCCAATCTAGACTTCGGCACCACTCTTTGGCAACGGGTTTAGGGATCTTTTTACGGGTGTGTAGGGCCGTGGTTAATGTGTAGCGCCGGTCTTTAGTCTTTAGCGCATCCAATGCGGCACGAAGGTCTTTCATCAGTTGGGCATGGAGATTAAGTTTCAAATCTGCTCCTTCCCAGTCGATTTCGATGCCATCATAGTTGTGCTTCTTGACAAAAGCGGCCATGACCTCGGCAAACATCTTACGCTTTTCGGGAGATGTCGAGATCAATCGGAATTTCTTGTGCCCTGGCAGAGAGAGAACAACGCGCGTATCGCTGGCATGGGCATGTCTAATGAACATAGCCACCAAGCTCTCTCCCTTGTCGCCTTCTGGATAGACGTGTTCTGTTACCATATGCTGCATCACATTCGTGCCATCAAAATCTTGGGCTTCCCACTTGGGGCCAGCCATGAGGTAGATATAATCGAATGCGGCGAAATTGGTCTTCTCGATCTGTGTTTTGCTTCGGAGGCGCTCACCGACGGCATAGGTTGCATGTATCATATTGCTCCTCTCCGGTGAATCCTCTTTGCATATACCATTGGTTATGTTGACGGCAAGTGCGCAGATGATGAATAGGCCGAGTCGAGTTCTCTCACATATGAGTGGTCTGGTTTCGGTTGGCTTGCGGGACCTCTTAGTCCCGAAGGCGTTAGCTTGATTGAGTGATATCATCGTGCCAGACTCCTTCACGAATGTCGGTTTCTGTCAAATCCTCTTACTTGTTGGGCAATTTCTTCTTGCCCGATCCGTACAATCCGTTATTCAAATATCAGATGGAATTGTCTATTGCAACAAGTAAACCATCGAAAATCAGATTTACTTTCCACCATGCGTCCTCTCAGCTCGCTGGGTTATCGTCCGCCTGATCAAACATGTCAAGATACTATGAGAAGTTCGAATTGGTACAGTTCCTGCTAATCCAGTGAAAAGTATGTATGTATATTTCGATAGATTGTTCTCTCTGCTGCGAATAAAATTGACCAATACTCGTTTTTTCGGTAAATTTCGGACATAGGATTTTGTGGTTGGATTGTGCTTTGGAACAGTTTGCTCAAATTGCGGATGGCAGTATCTAAATACATGGGATTTGTGGCGAGTCTATGAGTAGTGAGCGAAAGAGCGCG
>JAUXFM010000042.1 GCA_030622955.1 Lentisphaerales bacterium | reverse complement strand
CTCAGAATAGCCTCCTCGCAGGGTCGTGATATTTGGGCAACACGCCGTTTAGACCCGACCCTTATCTTTTATGGATGTCAATCCAATTGAAGTGGATTGACTAGTATCTCGTCAACAAAGAGCCACTCTTTTACATAGTTGGCACGCACGCGGACTAAGCACACCTTGTATAGATCAAGCCCACCCAGGCGATAAACATGACGGTTATCCGAACCATCATGCTCTGGGGCCTGAACAACCCCGACCACCTTAAAATTCCGACCATCGTGCGATACGGCATATTCGACGAACTCGGGAAGATAGACTGCAACAGATGGTTGATAAAGGAACCCGGTCGAAAAAGCATTTATCGACGTGGGCGTGCTTAGATCAATAACAGCATCAAGGTTCTGACGATGAAACCCAAGCCAAGCCGTATCGCAAACATTCTTTTCAAGCGCACGTTTTCCATCCGTCAGGGTTTTGCTTCCATCCCCTGGATAGTTTGGATGAAAGGCGTTAGCTAGCGATACGTTTTTACCCACCGCATCATGCTGAACCTCTCTCGAAGGTATACTTGCTTTTTCGCTAAACGCTGGCACGCCGCCATTATCCTTCAAAAATGAGACCAACTCCGAAACCGTCTTTCCCGTATCAGATTCGGGGTTCCACATCGCTTCTGAAAGTGCGACATGTATAAATGGAGTACGTCGGCTAAACATGGAGTGGCAGGCAACAGTAGTACCATGCTTATTTGCCGATTTCTTGCCAAGCATCACCTTTGCCCAAGCCTGCAGCGGTTTCATATACTCAATATAGGCCTGTAGGTTTCCTTTTAAGGTATAACGGTGAGCATTTTCATCCATCCACTTCTTCAATGATGCCTCGGTATACTCGGGATCAGATACACAGGTTTCCGAGAAACCATGGCTATAAGGCAGCGATTTATTGATATATCCGAAATCTTCTAATTCACCACGGATACTTGTTCCTGATGGACAGTTCTCCCAATAGAGATTACAGCGCGGATCCAGATCCTTGAGGTGATCATATTTTCCGAAATTGGAATGTACCCCGCACGAAACCCACAAATCAGGAAACTCGGTTTTGACGGCATCAACCAACGGGTTGACGAACTCCAACATAATTTCGCCCATGCTTTTCTTCTTGCACCGCTCGCATTCACACTTAGGCGTTTCCGTGAAGGACTGGAAATAAATGCCGTCACAACCGCTCGGGGCGTATTCATCACGAATCTTGCGCAGTATCTCGCGTTTAAAAAAAGCTTTGTTAAACGCGTCGCTACCACACATCAAGACATCTTTGCCCACACCACGATCAAATTCTTTCGGGACAGTGAAATTCCAGTCTGGATTCCATCCCCATCCAAACCCCCAGACCACGCGAATTCCGCGCGAATGTGCAAAATCGACATATTCCTTGGCTTTCTTTGGCGGAAAATTGTCCCAATGAATTAACTCATTCATTTTCCACTGACTCATATTCTCCAGCCATGCCTTCTTGTCTGGCATATTGCATCCCCAAACCCAGTGCCCACGATACTCAATGCGCGGATAATCCATGCGCGAGAATGGAGAGACATCAATATTGCCATCCACCACCTTAAAGTTCTTCATCTCGAAATGTTCAAGATCACGCAAGCCGTAGAGCACACCCGCATCATCCACACCCGCAATCACCAACAACCACTCGGAACTGTTCTTTGGGTTCGGACCGCACTTCATCGAGTATCCTTGCTCGTGTGACTCGGCTTCGATAAATCCAGACTCAATCAACTTCGCAATGGTTGGGTTAGATGTTGCCGCGCCAATGACAACAGTATGCACCATTTTAGAAGAACCCTGCTGCGGGCTGGGCACCAATATGGTGTTAAACCGCTCGCGAAAGATACGCTCACACTCCTGCCTGGTATAAGATTGAAGCGAGGTCGTGTCTTCTGGTGCAAGAAAATAGATAAGCGCATCAGCGCCCATAACCGTTAAGCTACCACACAAAAACATACCTAATATTGAAAATGTCAGTAACGACTCAATATTCACAAGCAACCTTCTTCTATAGCTGGGTTAATAATTATAAGAAAAAGGTTCATCACGTATTGCATCAACCAGGCCTTCCAAAAAACCAGCCACCCCAAAACAGTGACATGCATGCCAGATGCTAACAACGTTTTTGCCGCCTCTCAACCCGCTGGGGTACAGCATACCATCACTCGGACAGTATCGTTCGCTCGTAATCCCATAGGGACCTATTTCCGTATACTTCGGATAAAGTTCAAGTGTTGCCATAGCCCAGTTGATTCCATCTTCCCAGCGTCTTCGGACATATTCATCACCTGTTACGCGTGCATAGTAGTTCATATCATCCGAAATTCGGATACCCATAGGATGAATGCAGGGATTCGCCACACTGGTAACCGACCCCCCGCACGAATTCCAATCGACTGTCGACAGTGGTGGCACCAACGGACGCGACTTGTAGCCGTAACGCCAGAGACACTCAAGATCAATCCCATCACGGAGTGCTTCCAAATAGTAGGGATCACCCGTCATCTCATGCAAAATACGTGCCGCTCTGATAAATGCGAGTGCAGCCTCTTCGTTTGGTGATTTCCCCGTGTCCATAGGAGCACCATTCACATCCAGATCTTTGTAAAAGTGGTGATAATAGACAAGGGCACGCCGCGCGGCAACCATGTAATCCAGGCGCTCACAACGCCGTGAAGCAAGGGCGAACCCCGGTATCCACCAGGCCCCGATACATCCGTGCGCATCAACAATAGCTGGACGATCAGTCGCATAGGAATATCCTAGATTACCATCCTCGAACTGAAGGGATGCCATAGCATCAAGAACCTTAACAGAAATTGTCTCCCATGCCTTTGGAACCTCCATCCCCGCTTCCTCTAAAACTTCGGCACAGGTCAACAGATCCGAGATACAGCTTCCGTTGTTATAGGCCCAGTGGCGGTTACGCCCAGAACACCCCGACCACCATCCGTCAACCGACTTTGATCCCGTCATCCCATTGTCATAAAGAAGTCCCGATTTGGGGTTGAGCAAGGTCGGCACCATATTGCAGGTATCCAACCCATTCTGTAGTAGCTTATTATCCTTAAGCAATATACCGGCCTGAATTGCCGGCAACGCCATCGGCGGCCCTCCACACCAACCAATTTCGGCTAACACACGGCGACGGGCATTAGCGGCATTTGTAACCCCTTTCTCAAAATAGAGATTACAAAAGGCTTTGTCTTTTTCGCTATACAGAGAAGTCCGCATGGCATCGGCAGTTGCCTGCAATGCCACCTGGCGTGAACGCTTGGGCTTCGGACAGTCACGATGATAGGTATACTCCTTACGAACAAAGAGATTAACACTGCGGCGGTCGCCCGTAGCAGCCGCATAAATTCGCCCGCGCACAGTCCCTGAATGTAATGTATCCTGTCGAAAAGATGGAAAACAGCCTCGGTAGGCATAAGTAAGCGGGAAATTGGCATACCCAAGTGCAACCCCACACGTAGCAGGAAGCCCATCCTGAGCCAAGCTAGAGATCACCCCGCAGGCCACCCCATCAGGGCTATCCGATTCCGCATACGGATCAATCGAAATTGCAATACAGGCATTTGAAGCACACATAGCAGAAAGCGGCATTGCCGCCCGGTCAGCGCGAAACTCCCAAATAGGCGAGTTGGCTCTGCTACCAGGATTCTCGTGTGTTAGATGATGAAAGGTACTCCTTGAACGCACGTTTTCAAGATTGTTATCCCCAAACAGAAGCCCTGGCAAGACATGAAAAACAGGTGCATTTTCTGCCAACTCCGGCAGACTCAAAAAGAGACCAATGCGAGTAGGCTTCTCTGATTCACAGGTCAAAGCATAACCAATGACCGACTCCTCTGGAGTCAATTCACAAGTAACCTTAATCCAACCTTCCGAACGAATCATATTGCCGTCTATCTGCACAACAAGTGGCTTCCATGCTTTATTATCATCCCAATACGCTAGCTGAAGAGATGCCGCCACCCCATCAACCGTGACGGATATATTCTTGGTTATCGGCATATATTTCCCCTCAATCCACATGCGACCAACAGATACAACAAATCACACTATTATCATCTTGAACATATAGCACCTTCAAGCAAACATTTTGGATAACAAACCTGAACTTACGAAAGGCATGACGGAGTTCACCGTGACGGCTTGGGTCAGAATGGTTAAACCTGTCCGCCCAACCATTATGATGGCTCAAAGGTGCTTTGATCTTCGAAATCCAGTAAACCAGGCTGCCACTGTCGGGCACCATGGACAGGTTCTGCCACCGGCTACGCCGCACCTCGGTTGCCATTGATGACACACCGCCAACTTCCTTTATGAAAATACGAATGCCCTCATGGTTCCCGTTTTGAAAAACGCACGCCAGAGGGACAAGGGGATTCTTGTTTCGACATATATCACTTTTTACGGTTGACCTTTTCCTGGCACTCTGGCCCTGTGGACTAGAGATTAGAATATCTTCATCTTGCCCTACAATCTGTGCGCTTGGTCGCGGATACTGCGGGTATGCACATCACGGTGGCCTTCACTTGCATGCCTGGCAATATTGACCAGGACCCCCACAGATACAACTGACATCAGGAGGCTAGAACCTCCGTAGCTGATGAAAGGCAGGGGGAGTCCCTTTGTCGGCAGACACCCGATCACAACACCAATATTGATCGCAGCCTGCAAAACGATCATCATTGTAAAACCGAATCCTAGCAACCGTCCGAGAATATCGGGTGCCTTCATGCTGATCGTAATACCCAGCACGAGTATTGCCATGAACAGCAAGAGAATCGCCGCCGTCCCAACAATTCCCATCTCTTCACCAATGATCGAAAAGATGAAATCCGTTTGCGCTTCCGGAAGGTAGTGTCTCTTCTGCATGCTGTTCCCGAGCCCAACGCCGCTCCAGCCGCCCATAACGAATGAGATTTTCGACTGTGTGAGCTGGTACGAGAGATCGGGGAAACGTTCTGGCATACAGAACGCAAGAATACGACCCATTCGGTGCGAGTTATATAAGACGGCAAGAACAAACAAACAACACCCGCTCACACCCGCAATCACCAGGTGTCCCAGTCTCGAACCACCGGCAAACATGATGGCCATGCCAACTGTACCAAGCAATAACGCGGTACCGAAATCCGGCTCTATAATGATCAATATGAAAAAGATTCCGAGCCCAAGAAAGGGCAGTATGATTCCCTCAAGCAGTCGCACATTGCGTCGCCCGACGTAAGCCATCCATGACGAGAGCATGACGATCATCGCGAACTTGGCAAGCTCCGATGGCTGGAAAGTCATCGGTCCCACACGAATCCAACGAGAACTAGCGCCTACGCGACGCCCTATGCCGGGAACGAAAACAAGTACAAGCAGAATCACCGACAGGATACAGACGGCTATCCCCAATCGTGACCAGTTATGGTAATCGATCCGAGACACGACAGCACCTGCGATCAGAGCAAGGACGAGCCAGAGCACCTGCCGCTTAACATAGTGATGCGGATCGTCAAAGCTGCTCGACCCTTTTACAGTGCTGGTGCTGGCCACCATGACCACACCAAGCGCCAGCAGTATGAGGACTATGCCAACCAGTGCAGTCGCTGCTTTTCGCATAGGCTAGTCTATCGGAATCCTGATTGTGGTGCCGGGAACCAGTGTCTCGCTCGTCAGGCCGTTGATAGCCTTTAAATCATCAACTGTAGTGTGATAACCGTGTGCCAGAGCCTTGAGCGAGTCACCCTTCTCAACCCTCAGCTTGATGAATTCCCTGGCCGGCTGAGCGCTCCTGGTGGATGGCACTGGAACGGGCGGGACAGGCGTTATTTCAACCTCGGGATCATCAATCTCTATCCGATCCTGTTCGATCGCACTCTTGCCGGGTATAACAAGCTTCTGATCTACCAGTATCCTGTCGCCGCTCAAGCCGTTCGCGGCACGAAGTGCGCCGACACTGACGCCATGACGAACTGCGATGACAGAGAGACTGTCGCCCTGCTTCACAACGTAAGCAGAACCATCAAGCGATGGCCGGGGCGCCGGAGCTTTGCTCGTGGAATCGTCTGTGCGCGGCGCGCGACTTGCACCCACAGGTAGAAGGATCTTCTCTCCTGATCGCAGCTTGTTCGGATCGGCGATGCCATTGATCCTGACGAGCTCACTCACCTTCACACCGTTCTTCTGCGCAATTCCCGAGAGCGTCTCACCAGACTTGACGGAATAACTAACAGTCTTGCTGGGCCATTCCCTGACTCGCTCCCTGGGAACAGTATGAACCGGCGTAGGCGCAACGTAAGCGGGCGGCGGAAGGATGGGATGCTCAGTTGTTATCGCTACATCATCACCTCCTGTTGTAACACAGCCCTGCATGCAAATAATCAAAGCAACTGCAACACAATGAAGTGTTACGACAATAGCGATCAGTACAGGCGTCTTCATTTTCTCACTCCTCATCATTCCCTCTTCTTTCCCTTAATTTCTGAAAGAGATCTCACTATGGATGCGAACTCTCTCCCGCGTTCTTCAAAGTCCTTGAATTGGTCAAAACTCGCGCAGCCGGGAGACAACAACACCGTGTCGCCAACGACCGCATCGTTGTAAGCCCTTCTGACCGCTGTTTCGAGCCGCCTGCATTCTATGCAGTCTGCGACGTCAGCCCAACATTCGGTCATGTTGTCAATGGCCTCACCGATTAGATAGATAGCAGCAACCTTCTCTGCTAGCAAGCCTTTTGCTCGAGCTAAATCATGCTCCTTGAGTTGTCCGCCAGCGATCAACCTGACGCGGCCGGGAAGCATTCTCAAGGCCGCCCGCATGGCAGCCATGTTCGTCGCTTTCGAATCATTTATGAAAGTCACGCCATCGATGACTGCTATCCGCTGAAACCTGTGCTGCAGCGGTGCAAATGTGCGCACGGCTCTTCCAACATGATCCAGGGTGATCGAGCATGCCTCCGCAACAGCTGCTGCGCCCGCCGCCAGCGAGCCCATGACCTCGTTGTCAAAATAGCTACCGGCGGTAGAGAACGACTTGCGGCCCTTCCGTGACTCTACTGAGCCTTTTGCATAGCGATAATCAGCCTCGTCTGAGAGCCCGAATGTTAATCTGCCACTGCCATTCCCGGATATTGCACCCATCGTACCAGCCAGTCGGTCGTATATAACACTCATATCATTCTTCTCCATGTTCTCGAACAATCTTGCCTTTGTCCGGCGATAAGTTTCCAGGTCGCCATGCCTGTCAAGATGGTCCGGTTCAATGTCCAACAGAACTGCTATGTCAGGCCTGAATTTCCGCACTGTTTCTAATTGAAAGGAACTTACTTCTAAAACAACCCAGTCTAACTCCACGCTGGATGCAGAGAGTCTGCAAATCGGCGTACCGTAGTTGCCTGCCAACTCCACTTTCAGCCCCGCCGCACGAAGGACGTCCCTGCAAAGCTTTGTCATTGTACTTTTGCCGTTGGTTCCCGTTATCGCTATTGTGGGGCATGTGCATCTCCTCCATCCGAGTTCCAGCTCGGGCAGCAACGGCACCCCGCGCCGGGTCAGTTCCTTGACCCACTGCGTTGACATTGCTATTCCCGGACTTAAAACTGCAATTTCAAAATCCTTTTCCGGAACACTTTTACAACCAAGCTCAACTTCTACATCAATCTTCCTGAGGTTCGCTGCCTTCCTGTCGAGCAACGCACTATCATCCGAGTCCAGCACGAGAACTGAAGTTCCTTCGCCGGCCAGTAGTTCTGCCGCCGCTTCACCGCTTTCCCCTAGTCCGAGGACCACTGCTGTCTGGTGTCGTTCCATTGCCACCTTAACCATACTGTAGTGTTCGTAAGACAGGACACTGCCAGCCTGTTACCTGATTTTCAGGGCCAAAACCCCCAGAATTGCGAAGATGATAGAGAGAATCCAGAACCTGATGGCTATCTGGGTTTCACTCCAATTCTTCATCTCAAAATGATGATGGATGGGCGCCATGGCAAATATCCGCTTGCCACGAAGCTTGAACGATGCAACCTGCAGAATCACGCTAATGGCTTCCATCACAAACACTCCGCCCACTATCACCAGGACCAATTCCTGCTTGATCAGGATTGCGACTATCGCGACTGCCCCGCCAAGGGCTAGGCTGCCGGTGTCGCCCATGAAGACCTGTGCCGGATGACAATTGAACCAGAGGAAACCCAGGCAGGCGCCAAGTAGACAGCCACAGAACACTGCCAGCTCGCCACTACCAGCGATATAAGGAACGCGCAGATACTCGGCAAATATGAAATGCCCGGCAGCATAAGACATGACCATATAGGCGAACGCAACTGATCCTGTACAACCCACAGCCAGACCATCGAGCCCATCCGTAAGGTTCACGGCATTGGTTGCGCCAACAAGAATTACGGCGATGAAGATAAAACTGCAGATGCGGCCCATGTCATCTATAACGGCATTCTTCAGGAACGGCACCATGAGACGTCGAACATGCAAGGTAGTCTGGGGCAGCTCCCAAAGGGCTAGCAGGATCACCATTGCCCATAATGATTGAAGAAGAAGTTTGCGCCTGGCGCTCAGCCCTTTCGACTGTTTCCTTCGCACTTTGAGGTAGTCATCCCAAAATCCAATTAGGCCCATATAGCAGAGTGTTGCGCAGGCCAGAAGGATGAAAGGATTGCTCGGAATCGACCACAGCATTGTGGAAAGAACAACCGATAGAATAATGAGGATGCCACCCATTGTGGGCGTACCTTCCTTCTCCGCATGCAACAGGTATAATGGTGGGGCCTCTTCTTTACGAAGGTACTGCCCTACGTTCAAGCGTTTCAGGAGCTTGATCATTCGTGGTCCCAGCAGAAGGCTGATAATGAATGCTGTGCCCGCTCCGGCAACAATCCTGACCGAAATGTATTGAAACATCCGCAAGGGTGAGAAGAGGTCTTTCAGATCGACCGGAAACTCCAGCCACCACTCATATAGGGAATAGAACATAATCAATCACTCAATCTGTTGCATTGGCTTGGCCAATTGGTTTATTCTTCTGCCCCCCAAAGCATGACGGTTGGCGGATCGCCGTTCGGCATCTGCCTTAACCCGGCTACCCGGGTCCGCACTTGCTTGAGCGGTCCGAGATTCCGGATGGTCATCAGGCGGTTGTTGTTCCTGCTTACAGGTCTGCTCTTTGCACCTCGCGCTTCACAGTCAACTTTAGTCATCTTCGAATGCCTCCTGTCTCTGAAGTAACATTACGATCTCTTCAAATTTCATTGCACGCGATGCCTTCAGGAGAATGGCATCGCCCGGCTGGGCCGTCTTTTTCAATGCGGCAGCCGCATCGTCGGCTGAATCGCATCGCACAACCTTCATCTTCCCATTTGTCTGCTGTGCGCCTTCAGCTATCAATCCGCCCAGCTCGCCCACGGTCACCAGCCCGCCCCATTGACCCGCTGCCAGGGATCGGCCGAGAAGAAGATGCTCTTCCACCTCACGATCGCCCAATTCGCGCATGTCGCCAAGAACAAGCCACTTGTCACCATCAACTACCTGTCCCTCAAATGCTTCAAGCGCTGCATGCATGCTCACGGGACTCGCGTTATAGCTGTCGTCTATTATCATCGCGCCATTGAATGTGTGTCGCTCCCATCTCATGGGGAGGGGTTTGTAGTCTGCCAGCGCATTACGGATCTGCTCCCAGTCAACGCCAAGCTGCCGGGCAATGGCTATACCGAAGAGAGCATTGAGAACGTTGTGCTTGCCGGGCACTGATGGATGTATCGAGCATGTCTCACCCGTCACCTTCTCAACGATCATGTGGCCGCCATCCTCACCGGCTCCTGAACAAGAATAGTCGGCTTCGCCCGTCATCGATACCGTCAGCACCTTACAGCCCGCAAGAGAATGCAGGAGAGTAAAGAACTCACTATCCACATCCAGAACAGCCAACCCGTCGGCAGGCAGACTCTTCACCAGTTCGCCCTTCTCCCTGGCAATTGCCTCTACCGATTCAAAGTGCTCGGTATGTACTGCAGCGATGTTGGTTACGATCCCATACTTCGGTTTGAGAATCCCACATAGTGGTGAGATCTCGCCTGGATGGTTCATCCCTATCTCCATAACGGCGACCTCACAGGAACGTTCCATCTGTAACAGGCTCAATGGCACTCCGATATTGTTGTTCCAGTTGCCGCGCGTGCGCACAACATTCATGTCGGAGGCGAGCATGTCGGCGAGCATCTCCTTGACGGTCGTCTTTCCCGCACTGCCAGTTATCGCAATAACGTCAGCACCAACTTCTGCAAGATATGATGAGGCAATGCAGCCCAATGCCTCCAGGGGTTGATCAACTTCGAGCAAGCTCATATTATCCGACGTCGCTCCCCGCTTCTTCTCGACCATTGCAGCAACTGCGCCGTTGGCGGCTGCGGCTGCGAGGAAGTCATGACCATCATACCGTGCGCCATGCAAAGCGACATAAAGTGAACCGGGCACCAGCGAGCGACTGTCATGACAAACAGCGGTTATTTCCACCGGTGCAGATGGCCGCCAGCTGCCATTCGTCCGCTCCGCCAGTTCTTTACCCGAGAATATCGACACGTTTCAATCCCCTCAATTCAAATGCCTTCTCACCACTTCTCGATCATCAAATGGGAGAGTTGTATTCGCTAACTGCTGATAGTTCTCATGGCCCTTACCCGCGACGAGAACCACGTCCGTGCGAGTTGCCTTCGCAATTGCTGTCTTTATTGCCTCTTCACGGTCCTCTATGACTTCGCACATACTTCCCTCGATCATTCCTGCCTCTATCTCCTGAATAATCTTGCGTGGATCCTCTTTGCGCGGGTTGTCGGAAGTTATAATGGAGTAATCGGCTATTTCTGAGGCCGCCCGCCCCATAGTAGGCCGCTTTGCCCTGTCACGATCGCCGCCACATCCAAAAACAACGATAAGCTTCCCTTCTGTAATCTCCCTCAAAGTTTCAAGCACATGTCTGAGTGCATCTTCAGTGTGTGCGTAATCAACGAAAACACGGAAGTTGCGATTTGAATCAATCAATTCGAGCCTGCCCGGCACCGCCTTCATAGCCGCAAGCGATTCGGCACAGGTCTTGAGATCCGCACCAAGCACGCAGCTTGTCGCAATTGCTGCCAGCGAGTTCAGCACATTGTAGACCCCGAGCAGTTGGATGGTAACCTCCTGCCTGCCCCAGGGAGTTACTGCTTCAAAGGTATTTCCCGCTACAGATGAACGAATGTTCCTGGCGGTCACCACGAGCCCTGCTTCCAAACCATAACCGAGTATCTCAACTTCGAAATTGCCGGGTTCTGCGATCTTCCTACCCCATGAATCGTCAAGATTCACTATCGCGGTAGTGCGTTTACCGGAGGAACCCAGGTTATCGAACAACATCTTTTTAACTTCAAAATAGCTTTCCATATCACCATGGTAATCTAGGTGGTCCCTTGTGAGATTCGTGAAGACTGCAACATCGTAACCGATCCCCCAGACTCTTTTCTGGGCAAGCGCGTGCGAGGAGACCTCCATGACGACGCTCTTACGGCCCGCATCTTCCATCAAGGAAAGGAGCTCATACAGTTCAGGCGCCTCTGGCGTCGTCCTGCCCGCCGGTATGACCCTGTCGCCAAGCTCATAACCAACTGTGCCGATCAAGCCCGGTGCCATACCGGTCTTCGCAAGTATTTCTCGCACCATATATGCAACTGTTGTTTTGCCGTTGGTGCCGGTAATCCCGATCATCTTCATACGTTCAGAGGGATTGTTGTGGTAGCGGGCCGCTGCTGCCGCAACTGCAAGCCGACAATCTGCTACGCGTATCGATGTCACCTCCTTGTTGGAAATGCCATTGGTTTCTGAGAGGACCGCGACCGCACCCCGCTCGACCGCGTCGCCAATGAAATCGTAACCGTCACAGTTCGCGCCCTTGAGTGCGGCGAAAACAGTGCCTGGCTTCACTCGACGCGAATCGAACGCGATCCCGGTCACTTCATGATCAAGCGATCCCTTGATCTCGAGCGTCTCAATTGCGTCAACTATTGTTTTGAGCTTCATTGAAATTCCAGCTTCAGCGGCCATTTCCGCTCTGCGTCCCTGCAAACTTGTAGGATGGTGAAGGAATGTCCAGGTAGCGAGCCGTCTGCCGGGCGATCTCCGCGAATGCTGGCGCTGCGACCCTGCCTCCCGCGTGAATTGGCTGTGGTTCATCAACAACCACAATGATTGCAATTTCGGGATCTTCAGCTGGCAGGAAGCCCATGAAGGAACCGATGTAGTTTGTATCAGAATATCCGCGCCTGCCTTTGAGCGTCTTCTGCGCCGTGCCGGTCTTGCCTGCAACCCTGTAGCCTCTGACACATGCCCTGCGGCCCGTTCCGCCCTTTTCTGTCACTCTCGCCAACATTTTCAGTGTTATGTCGGCAGCTTCCGCGCTGATCGGTCGCCCGGCAACTTCCGGCTTTCCTTCCACGATAGTCTCACCGTTATGCACTATCTTCTTGACCACGTAAGGCTTCATCAGCACTCCACCATTACCGATCGAGCAGAGAGCGTTCATCATCTGCAGGGCCGTTACGGTGACTCCCTGGCCGATGCCGACCCGGCTGGCCTTGATCTTGGGCCATTTCGAGACGGGCAAAAGATAACCGCTTTCCTCACCCGGCAACCCTGCCCCATGCTTGCGCGCTATGCCAAAATCTCTCAGGTAGCTATCGAGCACTTCCGGCTTCATATAGAGCGCAGCTATCTTGGCAATTCCAATGTTGCTCGATTTTTTCAATATGTCGGAGACACTCAGGATTCCATAAGGATGAGAATCATGCAGGATCCTTCCTTCGTGCAACCATGCGCCATTCTCGCAATCAATCATCGTTTCAGGCGTAACTATTCCCATGTCAATTGCCGCGGCGATCACCATTGCTTTCATGGTTGAGCCGGGCTCATAGTTATAGCCAATCGGACTGTTCATCTTCTGGGGGTCTACAGCATTTCTGAAATCGTTTAAATCGAAGCCAGGCCGGGCGGCCATTGCAAGGATCTCGCCGGTCTTCACGCGCTGGACAATAGCCCATGCACCTTTTGCATTGTACTCTTCCATAACTTCGTCCAGTGCCTTTTCCGTGAAGTACTGGATATTTTGATCGAGTGTAAGATGAATGTCCGCACCTTGCTCAGGAGCTATGTCAACCTTGCGCAGGGAGTAGAGTTCATTGCGCCGGCCATCGACCTCACTCTCCAGTAGGCCAGGCCTGCCCTTGAGAAGCTTGTTCATGATCAACTCGATTCCGGCGCTACCGACGCCTTCCAGGTTCGAAAACCCGACAACGTGACACATCAGCGTTTCCTGCGGATACTGCCGAACCGTACTCTCACGAAAGAAGACCCCTTTGAGCGCAAGCTCCCTGATTTCTTCGGCCTTCTCTTCCGATACGAAACGTTTCACATACTCAAACCGTCGCTTCGGCCGGTCCACTCGTGATTGGACCACGCCCCTGGGCAGCTGAAGGGCCCTCGAAAGCACTTCTGAAACAGCTAAAACCTGCCCCCTGGCACAGATAACTTTGGGATCAACACATACGTCAACGGTGGGATGGTCAAGGGCCAACAGTCTTCCACGCGCATCAACAATGTTGCCGCGCGGAGCATTGATCGTCCGCTGTATGTGGGTAACCTCTTCATACAGCTCCCTTGTCCTCTCATGCGGCCCTACATGCAAAAAGGCCAGGCGAAAGCCCAGCCCTAACATGGCCAGCATTAACAATGTGGCAGTGAAGAGTAGTCGCCACCCGTTTTCTCTATCGATCATCTAAAGGAGTCCTTTCACACGACGATTGTCGGCCATTGCCTCCTTTCCTCGCTCAACCACCAGGTTGTCGAAGGCCTGTGATTCATCAATGCGAATGATCTGGCTGTTGTCTGGCCACAACAGCACGATCCCATGTCGGCGCAGAGCTCGATCCATGTGTACCGCAGAAGTAATCTGATCCCACTTGCAATGGGCTGCGCGATGGGCCTGCTCCAGCGAAACCTGTTCAGTTTCCAGATTCTTGATATCCTTCCCCAGCGCTTCGCATCGCGATCCGAGCCACAGGTAGCCCAACGCTACCGCGGAAAGCACAACCAGGAGCACTGCAAAAGGCGCAGGAAAGCTCTGACCATTCCATTTCTTCTTGTTAGTTCTCAGTATCATAGGTTGATCCTTTATCAATTCTTTCGACTACACGTAGCTTCGCCGATCGCGATCGCGGGTTCGCATCAATCTCTTCTTTCTCCGGCACAATCGGCTTCCTGTTCACCAGTCGAACGGGCGGTTCCAAGCAATGCCACTCGCGACCACCCGCCTGCAACGATTCCCAGTGGCCAACATGTGCCTTAAAAACATTCTTAACAATTCTGTCTTCGATGCTGTGGAAAGTGATCACAGCCATTCTCCCGCCGACACTCAGCAATGGCAGACTCTCATCAAGCGCCTGTTCGAGTGATTCCATCTCGTAATTCACCGCAATCCTCAACGCTTGGAACACCTTCGTTGCGGGATGAATCCTGCGATGCCTTGCTCCCGACTTCGCTCTGACAACAATCGCTGCAAGTCTGGCCGTGTCCCTGATGGCTTCGATTTCCCTCTCCCTTACTATCGCGGCGGCCACACGGCCGGCTTTCTTCTCGTCGCCTAATCTCTTGAAAATGTGCTTCAATTCGGCTTGGGGCAGGCCATTGACGAGATCTGAGGCTGTCTCTGCTGCCTCCCGATCCATACGCATATCCAGTGGCCCATTTGCCATAAAACTAAATCCTCGATCCGGGTTATCCAACTGGTCTGATGAAATGCCCAGATCCATTACGATTCCTGCGACATCTCGAAGTCCCTGCTTCTCGACGATGCCCCCAATGTCCGAGAAATTGGCATGCTCCAGAATGTACTGCCCCTTCCATCGAGCCAGGGATTGTCGCGAACGATCCAGTGCGGATTCATCGCGATCAATCCCCAACAGCCTCCCAGCAGCTCCGACCTTAGTAAGTATCGCCCGTGCGTGCCCTCCGCTTCCCAGCGTGCAGTCAATAAAAGTTCTTCCTTCTTCTATTGCCAGTAACTCGATTACCTGATCGACCATTACCGGCTGATGCATCGAAGAGTTCTCCGGGTTGTCATATCCTTCCTGATGCATCGTTATGCCCCAGCGTCAAGCTGACACTGGGAATCACGACTCTCTTACCGCCCTTCTTCCTTCGGGTCGGTGTTTCTTTGCCCATCAGCGAACCAGTAGCTATCAGGTACCTGATGATCCCTGTTTTCTTCTTTGCGCTTCGTCTCATAATTAGAACCCCACGTATCTTGCTGCTTCGCCAAGACTTGACTGGTCCATCGATCCCGTCTTTTTCCAACTTTCGGGATTCCACAATTCAAATCCTTCAAACGTCCCCACCAACACAACCTGGTCAGTCAACCTTGCGTGATTCAATAGTTCGTCTTTTATTCGTATACGCCCCTGCGAATCCCACGACACGAGATCCGACTGCGATCCTAGGATGCGGGCAAACTGTCTTGCCTTGGCATCTGCGATCGAATGGCCCCTGATGCGTTTGAGCTTGTCTGCTATTTCCTGGGCCGGCAGTACATAGAGGTACTCACTCTCCACTCCTGGCAGAACATAAAGACCGTTCGGCACGGTGACCTGTTCACGCCATCCTGACGGGATGGTTAACCTCTTCTTAGGATCAAGCGAATGGACGAATGTTCCTACGAACACGCCCTGCGCTATCATCCCCCCTTGTTCCCCTATGGTGTCTTGTTGCTCCATTTCGACCCTAAACTTGACACAGTTCACCACCTTGCCCCACCACTTGTCAACAGTTTTTTGGTCGCTAGGGCTTTTTTTTGCAATGAATCCCGGGCAAAACGCGCGAACCTGCCCACATGAGCGTTCGGAGACGCTCGCCCCACGCTGCCCCACGGGCCATATAGACATGGTTGATGGGAAAGGCTCCGGTTTCAGAAAAATCGGCCCGATCGGACGGATGATCATGTGACAACGCTGTGCCACCACCTGGCGAATTAGATCGCACAACGCCAGAAAGTTGCCCAAGCCCGGCCAGGGACCCGCGGGCTAGGCGGCCAGGCAGTGGCCAGGAAGAACCAAAAAGAACGCGCCGCCACTTCCTCTGTCGCTATGCGTAGCAACATGGTGTGCGTTCAGTTTGCCGCAGCTACAAGGCAGCTTCTGACGGGCAGCAATATGTATACGGGAGGAGGAAGCCAACGTAGCGGGCAAGGCAAGATCACACGATTAACTTTTCGCTCAATTCACCACGTCGTTCCGTACCATCACAACAGAACGCCACAAACAGCGCCCAATACCAGCTAGCGGACCTGAGAACCGGATGGCAGCTCGCCGTCGAGGGTGACGAGACGTAGAGCATCGTCAGAGGAAGCTGCGAGGAGCATGCCGTTCGACTCGACGCCTCTAATCTTCGCTGCCTTCAGATTCGCGACAACAACAACCGTCTTTCCCTTCAGAGCCTCGGGCTCATAGTGCTGCGCAATACCCGCAACAATCTGACGCTCCTCCTCGCCCACCCGGATCTTCACGCGCAGAAGCTTGTCGGCGCCTTCCACCTTCTCCGCCTCAAGAATCGTCGCAGTCTTCAACTGCACCTTCATGAAATCGTCGTATTCAATGATGCCAGTTCCAGCATTCACTTTCTTCTCCTTCTTCTGCTCTTTAGCAGGAGCTTCATTCTTCTTGTTGTCGACAATCCTCGGGAACAGTGATCGTGCCTTGCCGACTTCCTGTCCCGCCTCAAGCTTCCCCCACTCCGCAAGCAAATCGAAATCCGGTTCCGCATCGGCAATGCCGAGCACAGCCCTCAGTTCAGCCATTTTGCCCGGCATAACGGGGAATAACAAACCTGCGACAATGCGCAGCACTTCCGCCGCACAATAGAGAACAGTCCCCAGTTCTTCCTTCTTGCCTTCCTTCCCAAGCGTCCATGGCTGCCTTATTTCGAGGTAGCGATTGCATTCCCTCATAAGATTTGCAACACCTGCAAGGCCCTGATCCAATCTCATATTATCGACGCTTTCGCTCATCCCCTTAGCGGCCCCAACGGCAGTTTCAGAGAGCTTCTTCTCCGCTTCGTCCAGCTCGCCGCAGGTCGGGATGGCTCCGTTGCAATGGCTGCGAATCAGTTTCGTGACACGACTAAGCAGATTGCCAAGATCGTTGGCCAGATCCGTATTGTAGCGTCTTACAAAGGCTTCTGCCGTAAATGCTGCATCCTGGCCAAGAGTCATTTCTGCCATCAGGAAATATCTGAATGGATCGCATCCGTACTTCTCGGCAAACTCCATGGGGTCTACCACGTTGCCGTCCGTCTTGCTCATCTTGCTTCTACCCGAGAGCCACCAGCCGTGAGCGAAGATTGTCTCCGGCATAGAAACACCTACAGCTTTCAGCATCGTAGGCCAATAGACGGTATGCGTGGTGAGAATGTCTTTACCGACGAGATGACACGATGCCGGCCACCACTTCCCAAACTTCTCATCGTCCGCAAGATATCCAACTGCGCTTATGTAATTAACTAGCGCATCAAACCAGACATAGGTAACGAAATCACTGTCGAATGGCAGCTCGACACCCCAAGGCAACCGGCTCTTTGGCCGAGAGATACAAAGATCGTTCAGCTCTTTCGAGAGGAAGCCCAGCGTCTCATTCTTCCGATAGTCAGGTTGTATGAATTTCGGATTGTCATTGATATACTTGATGAGCCAATCTTGGTATTTGCTCATCTTGAAGAAGTAGTTGGCTTCTGTGATCCGGTCCACGCTGCGCTTACATTCCGGACAAGTCCCCTCCTCCAGATCCTTCTCCATGAAGAACCGTTCGCACGGAACGCAGTACCAGCCGTCGTATTCAGCCCTATAGATCTCGCCCTTGTCATAGAGATTCTGGAGAATGTTCTGGACCACCTTCTTATGCCGCTCTTCTGTCGTGCGCAGGAAGTCGTCATGTGTGATTTCAAGCTTCTCCCAGAGTTCCTGAAACCTGACAACGGTGGAATCCGCCTGTTCCTGCGGTGTAATTCCAGCCGCATCAGCGGCACGCTGGACCTTTTGCCCGTGTTCATCGGTTCCTGTAAGAAAGAATGTGGGCAAAGTCGGAGGCCAAGCGGTCTTAGG
>JAUXFM010000063.1 GCA_030622955.1 Lentisphaerales bacterium | reverse complement strand
CTGCATCGGAATAGCCCTGCTATTCCTGCTTCGCCTTCCTTGATCATGTACAATTCGCAACGCCCCTCCGGCTACAGTATTTCTTCAACCGCTCTAGATGCGGGAAGAGCTATAGAGATCCCGGCTTGTATGTTGCACGTTGATCGTGCTTTGTTTGGAATTCTGCCTGTATGAAACCTCTACAGGGCCTTCTCCATCGCAAAAGGCCGCGAGCATTGTGGCGGTCAGTTCAATTTGATCAGATTCCGGATCTTTCGCTCTCAGGATGGCAGATGGCCCCATGACCTTCTCGGGAATGAAGAGGACGTCGGCATCCTTCGCCATGCGTTCAAGCTTCTCGTTCTCTGCCTGGTTTCGACCGATTACGACTTTGGCGCCATTCTCCAGGCGGTAATGTCTGCCGATTTTCAGGAGCGGAACAGTCGCTAGCTCGAGTCCTTCATGTGCCATCAGGTCTCTGATCCGTGCGGCAAAGTTCTTGTCCGTCAACAGGCAGCCGCCGGCAGGGCAGGGGTAGTCGCCAATGTCCAGCTTCTTGGCAAGATCCATTTGTTCTTTCCGTCGCCGCCCCGTGATTCCGAGCAGCTTCGTTCGGTCTACGATCCCTTCCTTTTCAGGAATCGTTTCCGGTAGTTCTTTCGCGCTCAGTGGACGGAGGATCAATCCGCCGAGCCCGCTGTCGCGATCGATGAGCTCGATCTTCTTGCGAAGCTGGGACATAGGACGCTGCCCGACCACGTCGCCGGTCACGATGAAAGACGCACCTTCTTCGTCCATGAGTTCCTTTGCCTTCTTCAGCAGAAGGATCCTGCAATCAATGCAGGGATTGACACCGCTGCCATAGCCGTGCGGCGGATTTGCTACGATTTCCATGTATTCTTTGCCGAGCGAATAGATCTTGAACTGGATGCCAAGCTCTTTGGCTATGATGCGCGCGTAGCTCATGCAGCCTTCATTGCCTCTGTCACAGGTGCAGAAAGGACCGGTGAAATGGGCTCCGAGAATCTCTATGCCCATATCATGCAGGAGTCGCACGGCAAGAGTGCTGTCCAACCCGCCAGACATTAGTGCTATGGCTTTCTTGTTCACGTTAACACCTCTGCATCGTGGAAGACTGCGTCCCAGTTCTTGAAGACGGGCTCAAGCCCTTTCTTTCTGAGCGTTTCACAGAATGCTTCTACGTCACGTTCATCGTTGATTTTGAATTGACCGCTATCCTCTTTACGTTTTGTATGATAACCGCCAACGGTGGTCCTGCTTGCAACGCTCATTCGCGTTATGCCAAGACCAGCCATTCCGTCCCGGAAACCGGGCCGTTCGCGGGTGGAGAGTACCAGTGGCACGTCCTTGAGGCAAATCCTGAATGCGAATATGAGTTGTGCCAGTGATCGATCATCCACCTCCTGCGCTGGTGCATATCCCCCTAGCTGTGAGCATATTCTCGGAAATGAAATTGTAACACCTGCCTGCCAGTATTGTCTGCGGAGTCCCTCGACATGTTGAAAAAGGCTGATGCTGTCCCTGACAGGATCAGCCAGGCCGAGCAGGACACCCATTCCGACGGTGCGTAAACCTGCGGCCAGTGCACGTGCGGGAGCTTCCAGCCGGGATGAAAAATCCTGCTTGGGTCCCCAGCGGTGTAATTCTCTGTAGAGTTCAGGGTCATACGTTTCCTGGTAGAGCGTGATTCCGGTGCAACCGACATCGGCGAGATTCCTGTATTCGTCGACTGTCATCGAAAAGGATTCAACCGTAATGCTGTGAAACACCTTTGCAGCCCGTGAAACGGCTGCATGGAGGTAGTCAAAATCGGCTTCCTCTGTCCGCTCGCCGGTTAGCAAAAGGACGTCCTCGAAGCCTGCGTTTTTGAGCGTTGCCAGTTCAGCGTCCAGCTCCTGCTCGCCGAGCTTGCGCCTTGGTAGTTCACGGTCGGATGCAAATCCGCAGTAGCTGCAACCGCCGGGACAGTGGTTGGAGATATAGAGTGGCACATATAGAGAGATTGTCTTCCCGAAATGATGTCCTGTTATCTGTTGCGCGCGTTGTGCCATTGCTTCAATGCTGTTGCTGGCTGCGGGAGAGATGAGCGCTGCGAATTCATGTAGGCCCGGTTCGCTGGAGCTCATTGCGGTGGTGACATCACCGGGCGACGTTCGTTTGGACAGTTTTGCATACTGTGCTGAGTCAGACCATGAGGGGATAGCGGACACCACTACTGCTCCTCTGTCAGGAACGACGTGAGTGGACTGGTGGCGACGGCATCGTCGCAGCGCGTCATAAGGCCGGCGGATTTTGCTGAGGAGCCCGCGTCTACGGCTTTGGCGAAAGCTCTTGCCATCATGGCTGGATTGTCTGCAGCGGCTATGGCACTGTTTACAAGTACCGCATCGCAGCCCATTTCTATTGCCGCAGCTGCTTCGGATGGTGCACGGAGTCCTGCATCAACTATTACAGGAATTCCGCTGTCTCGGACGATGTGCCTTAGCATACTTGATGTCTGCAGGCCCTGGCCACTGCCGATGGCTGATCCGAGCGGCATGACCGAAGCACATCCGATTTCTTCAAGACGCTTGGCCAGCACGGGATCCGCGGGTATGTAGGGCATTACAAGGAACTCGTTTTTGGCCAGTTCCTCAGCAGCCTTGAAAGTCTCAACAGGATCCGGCAGCAGATGGTGCGGATTCGGATGTATCTCAAGTTTCACGATATTGCTGCCACTCAGCTCCCTGCCCAGCATAGCGGCACGTACGGCCTCATTTGCATCACGTGCGCCCGACGTGTTTGGCATGACAGTTATCCCGTCAAGCTGGTCGAGGGGACCGTAAAGGTCATCTGCCTGTTCGCTTTTGTTGAAGCGGCGGAGTGCAACTGTAACCAGCTGAGTGCCCGACGCAAGGATCGCCTGCATCATTGCGTTAATACTTGAAAACTTGCCCGTTCCGAGTATCAGGCGTGATGTCAGTTCAATATCACCAAGTTTTAGCGTGGTGCTCATTTCTCTTCCCGGTAACCAGTAACAGATAGGCAATAACCGTGAGGCTTTGCCGCGCTCATCCTCCCCCTGCAAAGGTCAGGAGTTCGACCTTGTCGCCTTCTGACAGGGCTGTGCTGCTGCGAACGTCACGACTGATGACCTTGTCATTTACCATGACGGCAATGCGTTCGGCATCGGCACCCATTTCTTTGATGAGCGCGTCGACCGTTTCGTTCCCCTTAAGCTCATGTGCTTCGCCATTCACGATCAGATTCATGAGTTGATCCATCCTCCGCCCATTACTTCATCGCCCATGTAAAATACCGCCGCTTGCCCCGGAGTGATAGCAAATTGTGGTTCATTGAACGTGATTGTGGCGTCATCTGCATTGCCAAAGGCGATTCTTGCAGGGGCTGCATCGTGTTTATAGCGAATTCGGACATCAAGGCAAATCTCGTTTCCCGGTGGATGACCGGAAACCCAGTGGATGTTTGAGACATCGCATGTGCGGCTCATGCTTGCCTCACGCGGACCGATTGTCACGGAATTTGCACTGACATCGAGTTTCGTGACGTACATAGGACTCGGATGTCCGCTCCCAAGTCCACGCCTCTGTCCAATTGTGAATCGGTGAACGCCCTGGTGTGTCCCGACAGTCTCGCCCCGTTGGTTCAGGATGGCACCTTCTTTCCTTGCGTCAGGTGCACGTGATTCGATGAAGTTGCCATATTCGCTCGGCGGTACGAAGCAGAGGTCCTGGCTTTCCTCGCGAGGTGGGATGGGGATCGCATGTTCCGCGTAAAAGGGCAATACATCTCTTTTCTTCATCAGATCGCCGAGCGGGAAACGGACATGTGCGAGTTGTCGTTGCGACAACCTGTGCAGGAAATATGACTGGTCTCTCGAGGCGTCTTTCGCTCTGAGCAGGTGGTACTCGCCGTCACGTTGTACGATGCGGGCATAATGGCCTGTTGCCATGGCGGTGCAGTCAAATTCTACGGCTCGTGTGAGGAGGAAGCCGAACTTGATCCTCTTATTGCAGGTTATGCAGGGGGAGGGGGTTCTCCCTGCAACGTATTCCGCAACGAATGGGTCGACCACTTCTTGTGAGAACATTTCCGATGCGTTCAGGACGAAGTACATGATGCCGAGGAACGAAGCCACCTTTCGGGCGCGTTCAACGTCCTCGATTGAGCAGCAGCGTGAACCGTCTTTCCACATGTGTGCGGTCAGGCCGATTACCTCGCGCCCTTCATCGACCAGCATGGCGGCAACAGCGGAGCTGTCAGTCCCGCCGCTCATTGCTACTGCTATGCGTTCCTGAAACATGGTGAGAGAGTGCCTATCCCGCCGTAGCTACGTCAAGAGCGAAGGCTGGTCGAGTGTCAGGAACACAAGAGTTCCAATAACGAATAACTCACGAACCAATAACTGCGAGCCAGTTCCTACTGGCTCGCGGCCAGTGCCTGCTTGAAGTCGGCCTGGATGTCTTCGACGTTTTCGAGTCCGACGGCGACCCGCACAAATTCGGGCGTAACGCCCGCCGCACGTTGGGCTTCATCGGACATTTGCTGGTGACTTGTCGAGGCTGGATGCAGGACCAGTGTTTTTGCATCTCCGACGTTCGCAAGATGGCTCGCAAGCTCCACAGAGTTGATGAACTTCTCGCCAGCTGCTCGGCCGCCCTTGATCCCGAATCCGAGTACTGCGCCGAATCCGCCTTTAAGCGTTTTCTTGGCGATATCGTGCCATTTGTGTTCAGGTAGACCCGTGTAAGTGACCCATTCGACTTCAATCTGTTCCTTGAGCCATTCCGCAAGAGTGAGCGTATTAGCACTTTGCTGTCTGATCCGTAGGGGAAGTGTTTCCAGGCCCTGCAGGAAGAGGAAGGAATTGAACGGGCTGGGGCAGGGGCCAAAATTCCTCATCCCCTGGACACGTGCCTTTATGATGTAAGCGACGTTGCCCATGCCGGGCACGTTGCTCAAGGCGTCCCAGTAGACCACACCATGATAGCTCTCGTCCGGGGTGGTGAATTCGGGGAAGCGGCCCTGCGACCAGTCAAAGTTACCGCTGTCCACGATGACTCCGCCGACCGAGGTGCCGTGTCCACCAATCCATTTTGTGCAGGAATGCACCACGATATCCACGCCATGCTCGATGGGTTTGCACAGGATGGGCGCGAACGTGTTGTCGGCTATTACGGGGACTCCTTTTGCGTGGGCCATCTCCGAGATCCCTGCGAGGTCGGCCAGGTCGCCCTTCGGGTTCCCGATGGTTTCCAGGTAGATTAACTTCGTATTGTCCTTGATGGCCTGCTTGACCTTGTCGGGGTCTATTTCGTCGATGAACGTTACTTCGATTCCGAGTCTTGGGAGGCTGTAGCGGAAGAATGTTTCCGTGCCGCCATAGAGTGAAGATGAAGCGACTATATGGTCACCCACGCCGGCAATGTTGTTGATGGCAAGAAAGATCGCACTCATGCCACTTGCGGTGAGGAGTGCCGCAGTGCCGCCTTCTAGGGCAGCGATGCGTTTCTCGGTGACGTCTGTTGTCGGGTTCATCAGTCGTGTGTAGATATTGCCGAATTCCTTGAGAGCAAAGAGATTCGCGGCGTGCTCCGTGCTGTTGAATACGTAGCTGGTCGTTTGATAGATGGGAACCGCGCGCGATGTCGTTGTTGGATCGACTTGTTGACCGGCGTGCAAAGCGAGTGTTTCGGGGTTATTTGTGTTTGTACTCATTGTCCCGTGCTCCTTTTCTGTTCGTTGTCTAAATCTGGTAGTTGCCAGTTTGCGCCAGTTTCATTTCCTTTGCCGTCTTGACTAGTGTCGAAAGCGTCTTGCCGGAGAATACAGATCGAAGTGCATCCGTTGCCTCGCGCCAGACCTCACGTGTAACGCATTGCTCTATATGCTTGCAGTCCTTGTCAAGGCAAGGAACAAGTGACAGTGGGCCTTCAGACGCGTTTAATATGTCGGCTACAGTAGTTGAATAAGGGTCGCAGTTCAGCTTGAACCCGCCATCTCTTCCGCGATGGCTGCTTACGAGGCCGCCGGATTTCAGGCGGACGAGGATCTGCTCGGTGTAGTCTGGCGACATACCTTCAGCATCCGCGATTGCCTGTCTTGTGGCCGGTCGCCCATTCGCGTGCCTGGCAAGATATACCATGATTCTTGTTGCATACCTTCCCTTTGTCGACATCGCCAGCATTGCCTCTCCTTAATACATGAGTAATGGGATCAACATATAGGGAGTATGTCTGGTTTGGGCTGTTGTGCAAGGGAGCAGTGCATTATTTTCTTGTTGACCAAGCCGTGTTCCCGTGATACTGTAGTAGCACGATAGGAATAGTATACAATCTCAAGAGAGGTGTGATATGAAGATTTCGTCAAAAACGCAATATGCGCTCAAGATCATGTTGGACCTTACGATGCATGCTCGCACCAGTATCGTTACCGCTCATTCGATTGCGAAGCGACAAGGAATACCAGCGAAGTTTCTCGAGCAGATTCTTCTCCTGCTTAAAGGGGCTGCGCTCGTCGAAAGCAAGCGTGGCGCACAGGGTGGATACAGACTGATGCGTGATCCCGCAGAGATATCACTGGCATCGATCATTGCTGTTACGGAAAAATCATTCCTGCATTCACGCACCGAAGAAAACAAGACAAATAATCTCGGGCCCTATGATGAAGTTTGGGCGGAACTTGATGAAATCGTCAACCGGAAATTGAACTCAATAACGCTGAAGGTTATGTGTGAAAGGGCGAAGAAGCTCCAGGCGCAGACAGTTCTTGAGTTTGTCATCTAGTGGAGAAAAGGGAACGGCCATGGCATTAAGCAGTGAACAGAAAGAGCGGTACAAGCGCAATATCATGCTGCCAGGGGTGGGCGATAAAGGCCAGCTCACCCTGCTTGAAAGCTCGGTGTTGATCGTTGGTGTGGGTGGCCTCGGCTCCCCGGCAGCACTCTATCTTGCTGCGGCCGGAGTGGGCCGTGTCGGCATCATTGACGGAGACCGTGTTGACATCAGCAATCTTCAACGACAGATCTTACACTCAACGGGTGACATCGGACATCGCAAAACAGAGTCGGCTGCAGAGAGAATGCGCGCGATCAATCCTGATGTTGAAGTCTGGACCTGTAGCAGCAATCTTTCCGTGGACAACGCCGTGGCAATCGTCGGCGACTATGACTTTGTCATTGAGAGTACGGACAACTTCAAGGGCAAGTTCCTCGTTGCAGACGCATGCCATTTGGCCCAGCGGGCTTATTCTCATGCAGGGATTACTGAGTTCAGCGGACAGACAATGACCGTTATTCCCGGCAAAACGGCATGCTATCGCTGTGTATTCCAGGAGCCACCACCACCTTCTTTCGTCACGGGCGTAATGGGTGTGACACCCGGAGTGATCGGCACGATTCAGGCAACAGAGGCGATCAAGTTCCTGCTGGGTATCGGAGAGCTGCTGACCGATCGCCTGTTCGTTTACGATTCGTTGAGTTTGAGGCCACGTACTGTTCCTGTGGAACGGGATCGACGTTGTCGCCTTTGTGGTGACCTGCCGACAATCACAAAACTGAAGGAATGAAATTAAATTTGCATTGAACAGGGCTGTGTGAACAAGAAACGCCAACAAGGAGAAGAAGACGATGAACTATTATGAAGACAATTCTTTGTCCATAGGCCGTACTCCGCTTGTCAAATTGCGGAAGATTGTGGATGGCAAGGCACTGGTGCTGGGCAAGATCGAGGGGCGAAACCCCGCCTATTCGGTCAAATGTCGCATAGGTGCATCGATGGTGTGGGATGCGGAAGAACGCGGTGTGTTGAAGCCGGGCATGGAGATCCTTGAGCCGACAAGCGGCAATACCGGCATCGCGTTGGCCTACGTAGGCGCATCTCGTGGCTACAAGGTGAAGCTCACAATGCCGGAAACCATGAGCATCGAAAGACGCAAAGTCTTGAAGGCATTCGGTGCGGAGCTGGTATTGACCGAAGGTCCAAAAGGAATGCCGGGCGCGATTCAAAAAGCTGAAGAGATGGCCGCGGAAGATCCTGACCGCTATTTTATCCCGCAGCAGTTCAAGAACCCTGCGAATCCCGCGATCCACGAGAAGACCACCGGTCCTGAAATATGGGAGGCCACGGAAGGTAGCGTAGACGTTCTTGTTGCTGGAGTGGGTACCGGTGGGACGATTACAGGTGCCTCGAGGTATTTTAAGAACCAGAGTGGCAAGAAGATCATGTCCGTTGCCATTGAACCCGAGAACAGCCCTGTTATTAGCCAGACACTTGCTGGCAAAGAGTTGAAGCCTGGGCCCCACATGATTCAGGGGATCGGTGCCGGGTTCATACCTGATGTTCTGGATTTGTCGGCCATCGACAGGGTTGAGCAGATTGGCAATGAGGAAGCTCTCGAATTCGCCCGACGCTTGACCGCTGAAGAGGGGATTCTTTCGGGTATCTCGTCGGGTGCAGCTGCGGCTGTTGCTGCCAGGTTGGCTAATGATCCTGAATTCGAGGGCAAGACGATTGTCGCAATCTTCCCCGATTCAGGAGAACGCTATCTGTCAACGGTGCTGTTCGAATAGGTTTCAGGAAGCCCATATAGGGCTTACGAATCTTTCGAGAAAGGAGATGTCGTGTCTAGTGGCCGCGTCAGGTGACGGCATAAAGAAGCCTGGATGTGTTGCTGTTGGTAGCCACTAGACCTCCACGATCGACCCAGCCTTTTGACGCTTCGAATTCGATGTTCATGGCTCAGGTGTCCGCTCTCATCCTTTTCTTTCAGCCAAACATTATCTTGCACATTTTCTTCACGAATGGCGACTTCATCTTGCCCATCATCCAGGTTTCCGACGCGCGCTTTGTTAGAAAACCCATTGTTGGAAAGGAGTGTTGCAGCATCATGATGTCGGTGATGCGAATCTTCTTCTGCACGGCCAGTGCCCATTCGTTGATCATTTCGCCGGATCCATCGCCTATGATATAGACCCCGTATATGCGGCCGGCAGGACTTATGAATGCTTTGATGAAGCCGGTGTCCACTGATTCTGCAACCGCTGCACCGTAATCCCCATAATCGACGCGTACGACCTCATATTTCCTACCAGCTTTCTGGAGACTGGACTCTCCTGCCCCGACCTGTGATGCCTGTGGTTCCGTGAATACGGTCCAGGGCACGACGTACTTTCTGAAATCCATTTTCATCGGCCATGGCATCATGCAATTCATGAGCGCGATCATGCCCTGGTGCATAGCCGCGTGGCTGAAGAGTCTGTACCCGTTGCAATCGCCACAGGCATAGATGTGTTTGCGTGTCGTCTGTAGGTACTTGTTGACCTTGATGGCGCCTCTATCTGTTGTCTGGACGCCTGCCTTGGCCAGTGCCATTGCCGAGTAGTCCATCTTACGGCCTGTAGCCACAAGCACTTTCTCTGCGGTTATTTTCTTGTCCTTGTCGGTCGACATGACAATGCGGTTGCCATCCTTCTCGAATTGCAGGGGGCTCTGCTCTCGCAGGATTGTGATCCCTTCAGATTCGAAGGTTTGTTCGAGTAGGGCGGTCACATCCTGGTCCTCACGCCACATCAGGCGCGGCCCGCGGATTATCATTGTGACCTTGCTGCCCATGCGATTGAACGCCTGCGCCATCTCGCATGCTATGGCACCGCCGCCTATCACGATCATGCTTTCGGGTACACGTTCCTGTGTGAACAGCGTCTCATTGGTAAGGTAGCCCACTTTTTCGAGACCCGGGAAGTACGGCACAGTCGGCTCAGTGCCGGTGCATATGAAAATGCGCTTGGCCGAACATTCTTTTCCGCCAACCTTGACGGTATGCTGATCCACGAATTCTGCGGAGCCTTGTTGGTAGATCAGTTCGACTTTATCGAACATCTTCATTGTCTTCTTTTCGCTGATGTACTTGAGTCGTTCCTGGATCAGTTTAAATGGTTCCGTGGCTCTTGGCTTGGGTGAATCGGAGAGTGCCATTGTCTTGAGCTTATCAAACGCTTGGCGTGCCTTGGCCATGCGCAACAGAGCTTTGCTCGGGATACACCCGACATTCATGCATTCTCCGCCTATGCTTCGTTTCTCAACAGCACATACCTTGAGACCCATCTCTGCACCCATGATAGAAACTGCCATGCCGGCAGGTCCGAGTCCGATTGTTATGATGTCGTAGTCGTATTTCATGGAAGACTATTGAAGTCGCTCAACTTGTTGACGCAAGTCTCGTTCAAACATTCAAAGAATTCAAGACGCTTTTTTGTGAGTACAGCTTTGAGGCCGTAGCCGAGCACTTGGTGAAGGCCGACTTCCAGGTATGGGCACATGATCTCATCGTCATTGGCAGTACGAGAACCATCGCATACACGAATGGAGGGCGAGCGTACTCGCGAGCCGAAGGTTTATCCTTCTTTAACAGACACTCGGCCCTGCTTTGTCCTAAGCCTACGGCTCGTGACTTCCTGCTTGGTGCCCGGCCGCATGGGACCTCGGTGCCATGTAGGGACAAGCGAGGGCTTCGCACTCGACACTGAGCCCATCTCTGTGCCATAAATCAGGTACTGGGAGACGTCGATATGCCGATATCATTCAAAATAGATGAAGACGTTATGGCGATGGAATATGCTGTGCGCGGTCCCATTCCGCATAAGGCGCTGCAGATGAAGCGCCAGGGCCGGGATGTCATATTCTGCAATATTGGCAATCCCCATGCCCTGGGGCAGAAACCACTCACCTATTATCGACAGGTGCTGAGCTTGCTCGAAGATCCTTTTCGCATTGTCAGGGAACGTTCGATCATGTCGAAGCTGGATGCTGCTGATCGCATGCCTTACCAGATCCTTGATCTGTGCGATGAGCTTCTTGGTAAGATGGAGACTGGTCTGGGTGCTTATACCGAGAGCAAAGGTCTGCTCTTTATCCGTGAAGCCGTTGCAGCGTATATTGACAGGCGCGACAGTGTTGCCAATCCGGATTTTGTGCCGGCGGATCCCGACCGCGTTTTTGTCACCAATGGCGCGAGTGAGGGCGCCAAGTATGTGATCGAGATGTTGCTTGCCGATAGGCAGGATGGGATCATGATACCGATCCCGCAGTATCCCTTGTATTCTGCGGCAATCCGGAAGCACGGTGGTGTCCAGGTGAACTATTATCCTGACGAAGATGCCGGCTGGACGCTGAGCCGCGAGATGCTGGAAAGCGCCTATGGCTCAGCTCAGGCTGACGGCGTGTGCGTCAAATGTATTGTCGCGATCAATCCTGGGAATCCGACGGGCGCTGTACTTGACAGGCAGAGCATTGTTGACGTGATAGGGTTCGCGGAAGCCCATGGCCTGGCGATCATTGCCGATGAGGTATACCAGGAGAACACCTATGGTGCAGAATTCCTGTCATTCGCGAGGATGCTGGGTAAGCGTGACGTGCCATTGTTTAGTCTGCACAGCGTTTCTAAAGGTTTCCATGGTGAATGTGGCCATCGAGGCGGCTATCTCGAGGTGCGAAATGCGCCGCGAATTGAGGGATGCGACTCGAGTTTCATTGATGTCCTGTTGAAGCAGGTGTCTGTGAGTCTCTGTTCCAATACTGCCGGGCAGGTGCTGACCTATCTACTTGTGAGCCCACCCGAAGAGGAGTCCGAGATCTATGATCAGTTCATTCTGGAGAAGACGACTATTCTTGATGACCTTCATGCAAAAGCTGCGATGATCAAGGAAGCTTTCAAGAAGATGGATGGTGTTGAGTGTTTTGGCGAGATAGGTGCGATGTATCTGTTCCCACGCTTGAACAAATTGCCTGAAGGTAGCACCGACTTCGACTACTGCATGGCGCTCCTGGAAGAGACAGGGCTCTGCACGGTCAATGGTTCTGGTTTTGGCCAGAGTGAGGGTACGCAGCACCTGCGCATCGCATTCCTTCCGCCCAGGGAAATGCTGGAAGATGTGTTGCCACGGTGGATCGCTTTTCATAACGATTACGTATGCGCTTGACGCAAACATGGAGGTTGCAAATGATGAGAATTCAAACTGCAACGTGTGTGTTGGCTGGTGCTGTTTATGACTGTGCCATGTTTTACAGTAGGGCATTTTGCTATTGGGGTCGGGCTTGAAGGCATTTTTGCCGATCACGAGCATTATGCGGCAATGGGCAGCCTGCTCTTCTTCCCTTGACGAACACTTGCTTGCTCATCTCCGTGATGATCCATCGTTCACGTCTGAGGATGACTAAGAAAAGAGCCATAGTCGCACTCCTCCTGCTTGTTCCCGCGCCAAGCATCGGCGCATTGTGTGCGATGGCGGTATTCCCTGATAGTTCGCTGGGCAAGGTTCTGTTCATGCTTAGCAAGATATGGTTGTTCTCGCTGCCGCTCCTGTGGCTGAAACTTGTGGAGAAGGGGCAGACAAGCCTATCCCCCTTGCGGAAGGGCGGGCTTCTTGCAGGGCTGCTTTCAGGCTGCGCTATCTCTGGTATTATACTGCTGGGCTATCTACTCATGGCCGAATCCATGATCGACAGAGAATTCCTTGTTGGCCGATTACGGGGGGTTGGACTCGGCGCGCCTCGGGTCTATCTCTGCGGCGCTGTCTATTGGATCGCTGTGAACTCGGTGCTTGAAGAATACACATGGCGCTGGTTTTGCGTGAAACAGTGCGAACATTTGTTTAGGCCTATGGCGGCGGTTGTCTGCTCGGCGCTCTTTTTCACGATACATCACATTGTTGCCATGCGGGTCTATTTCGATTGGCCGGCCACAAGCATCTGTGCGCTTGGCGTTTTTGTTGGCGGCACAATATGGTCAGCAATGTATATCAGGTATCGCTCAATATGGCCCGGCTACTTGAGCCACGCTATTGTTGACCTGTGTATCTTCGGTCTTGGCGCCTGGTTGTTGTTTGGTCCAGCGGACAGGCCTACCCCTGATTCGAGCTTAATCCACGAAGTTCTGGTTGGGCTTGAGGGCTAGGACGGTCTTAGCGACAAGCTTCGCGGTATTCTCAAGGTCCCTTAGTGAGATCACTTCTACGGGACTGTGCATGTACCTGTTTGGCACTGATATGAGCACTGTTGCAACGCCGCCCCGTGTGAGCTGCATCACAGCCGTATCCGTGCCGCCAGGTCGCGATGATGCCAGCATCTGGTGCGGGATCCTGCTCGTTTTCGCTGTCTTCTGAACGAGCTTGCAGAGAATTGGATTGGTGTCCGGGCCTCGCGAGATTGAAGGACCTTTGCCTACCTTGATGTCACCCACGATGTTCTTGTTCATCGTAGGGAAATCGGACGCATGACAAACTTCAACCGTGATCCCTACATCCGGATTCACATTGTATGCACCAGTTGTTGCACCTCGTAACCCAACTTCTTCCTGAGTCGTCGCAACGCCATAGACGCCGATCTTTAGCTTCTTCTCTTTTGAAAGCATCCTCAACACTTCTGTGACCACAAACGCTCCGCATCTGTCATCCAGTCCACGAGCGGCGATTAGATTGTTCTTAAGCTCGAGGTAGCCAGCATCGATCGTAGCGCAGTCGCCGATCTCAACGACCTTTTGGACGTCTTTCTTGCTTTTCGCACCGATATCAATCCAGAGCTGATGTATTTGCGTGGTTCCCTTGTCGCCCTTCTCATAGCGTTGCATGTGAATTGCTTTGCTGCCGATCACACCAGGAACATCACCTTTCGCGCTGTGAATGAAGACGCGCATGCCGGGGAGAAGCGCAGGATCAACACCACCGATAGCGTTGAAGTAGATGTAGCCTTCCTCGGTGACGTTCTGAACCATCAAGCCGATCTCATCACAATGTCCTGCCAGCATGACCCGAAAATCCGCTTTCGGGTTGAGGATGCCGATTGTGTTTCCCATCACGTCCACTTGGACCTTGTCACAACAAGTCTTCATTCTCGCCTTGATGAGTTTGCGAACGGATTTCTCGTAACCTGATGGGCTGGGCGTCTGAACGATCGCCTTGAGAAACTTGATCTGATCTTTTGTCATCGATATATTCCTTTCCGGTTCAAGGTGCCGGGTCGAGAGCTGGAGGCTCAATTTGATCGAGATGTTCTACCAACTCTAGCTAAACTGCGCCCAATCGTAACCATCATGGCGCACTACTTCCACAAGATTCTTCTTTTGTTTCTTTATATGTTGCTCTGCTCGTCGGGCAGATACAATATTTGAGAACTCTACGACCTTGATAAGACGCCATGGCCCTCTATTCTTGGTTGCCCTAACAGCATTTGCATTGTGTTGTGCCAGACGTCGTTGAGTGTTGTTCGTGCTCCCGAGATAATGCCTGCCGCTCGTTTCCGAGGAAATGATGTAGATGTATCCAGGCATAAAAGAAGTGGAGCCAGCTCCCGGGCTCGAACCGGGCACCTGCTGATTACAAATCAGCTGCTCTACCAAATGAGCTAAGCTGGCTCCTTCATTAAATTATCGAGATGCCCCTTGGCACCTTCCCGATTTGATCGGGAT
>JAUXFM010000088.1 GCA_030622955.1 Lentisphaerales bacterium | reverse complement strand
GATCTCTATGGCTTCACGCTCCTCGATGGGGATCTCTTCTCCCGTTGCAATCGAGAGATCGAAAGTGGATGTTGGCGCCAGTACATAGAAAGGGATGTTATGTGCTTGAGCGAGAATTGCGACCCCATAAGTGCCGATTTTATTGGCGACATCGCCATTTGACGCGATGCGATCCGATCCGACCAGCACGGCATCAATCATGCCTTTTTTCATTGCGTGAGCTGCCATGTTGTCGCAGATGATGGTCACATCGATCCCTGCCTGCATGAGCTCCCAAGCCGTGATGCGCGAACCCTGAAGCAGCGGCCTGGTCTCGTCAGCATAGACTTTCAGTTGCTGGCCCCTCTCATGTGCGACGTACATTGGCGCGAGAGCTGTGCCATATTCGGCCGTGGCCAACGATCCTGCATTACAGTGGGTGAGGAGCGACCGGGCTTCGGTAATGAGGGTTGCGCCATACTCTCCAATTGCTCTGCACATGGCGGCGTCTTCATCTCGGATGGCCATGGCTTCCGCGGCCAACCTATTGAGAAGCCCTCTGGGGGGGAGATTCAAATTGTCCTTCGCCACTCTCTTCATTCGCTCGAGTGCCCAGAAAAGATTAATGGCTGTTGGTCGTGATTGTGCGAGTCGATCGGCGCAGCGGTGGAGAGCTGCGATAATGTTGTCCGAAGATGCGTCGAGGGATTGTATGCCGGCAACGAGTCCCATTGCTGCGGCGATCCCAATTGCCGGTGCGCCCCTGACCTGCAGTGTTTTTATGGCCGTCCAGATTGTCTCCAGTTCATCGGTCTCAAGATATACCAGATCAGTAGGCAGCTTGGTCTGATCAACGAGTCGCACCTTGCCGGGAATGAGAAAATCTTTCCCTGCAGGGATCCATTCAATTGTCCTGATTGGAGGCATGATCTGCAGGCTAGTTGCTTTCCTTTGCACGTTCAAGAGGAAAGATCGTAAGGACCACCGATTGCTGCCTCGGCCGAACTGGCTCTCGGCGCGGGCACCGCTCAGTCCCTTCGACATGAGGGCGCAGCGCTTCGAGGCTTGCTCTTTGTTCGTAATGGCAAGCTGCTCATTGGCTGTCAGCCGCAAAGAGAAGCATACTCGTGGCATTGAACATGCCATGCATTAGGATGGGCACTGTGATTGAGCCAGTATAGAAATAGCCGAAGGAAAAGATCATTGAGAGAATGAAGAGTGGTACTATTGCATAGAAGTTGAGGTGGAGCAGTGCGAAGAGGAGCGAAGTGAGTACCATCGCACGGATCGGGCTACGCGATGCCCTGGCGCAGCAGGGCAAGCCGAAGCCCCTGAACAGAAGCTCCTCGGAGATTGGCACAATCATGGTGGCCATCACTGTGAAATAGATCGTCAACCAGAGTGGTTGCTGGCCGCTCATTGTTTCGAAGACATAGTGGTCCTGGTACGGAACGCCAGCTTTTGCCAGAAGGAATGTGGAGATGGCTGTGGGGATCATAATGAGGGGGATGCCGCCGATGAATAGGGCTGAAGCTGTAGCAATGTCCGAGAAGAGCCGCCTGGGTCGCCAGGCAATTGCTGTTGCCCAGTTGATGCGTCGTATCCTGGTTATGGCATAGAGCGAGGTGATCGAAATCAGCGGCAGGGCAATTGTTCTCAGTACCAGCACGATCTTGGCGGAGGAGGGTTCCGTCAGGTCAATGAATGTATTGGTTATTGTCAAGACTGCGCCAAATATACCGACACAGCAGATGAGCAGGATGATCATGAGGTTGAGGTCGAATTCCCTCCATGGCCGCTGCATCATGCTTTGTCGTAGTTTCTGCCAGTCGATATTGCGCTCTTGTAATCTGGCGAGCACCAGAATGCAGACGATCATGCACATGATCATTGAAGGATTTGCTGCGAGATCCAGCAGGGCGTCGCCAAAAGACAATTCTTTGAGAGCTTCTGAATCTGTCATTTTGGCTGGATCATTTCCTGACTGAGTGGTCCATGTGTCAGGAGTCCACGATTTCCTTGATCACGTAGATGGGCTTGTCCTGGGATTCGTGGTAGGTCCGGATTTGTATCTCAGCCAGGAGGCCCATGCTGAGAAATTGTGTGAAGAAGAGAACGAGCATGAAGGGCAGGAGTATCCAACCTGGACGCTTCGCGATTTCTACAACGCCTGCAAGCGATTCTATCCCGCAATTGTATCCAATATGTGCAAAGAAGATGCCGAACAGCATTAGTATGCCAGGAATACCAAAGAGCATCCCGATCTTACCGAATATCTGGATTGGATGTGTGCTGTAGCGGAGCAGGAATTTGACCGTCATGAGATCCAGGATGACTCTGCCGGTCCTGGAAATGCCGTACTTGGATGTGCCGAAACGGCGCGGATGGTGCTTAACAACTATTTCACAGATCCGCCCGCCGACCCAACTGGCGAGCGCAGGGATGAATCTGTGCATTTCCCCGTAGAGCCGGATGTTCTTGATGATTTCGCGGCGGTAAGCCTCGAGCGTGCAGCCGTAGTCATGTAGCGCAACACCCGTGATCTTGCTGATGAGTGCATTCGCCATAATTGAGGGCAGCCTGCGGTTGAGGAATCGGTCTTTCCGGTTCTTGCGCCAGCCGCTGACCACGTCATATCCTTCGTCCATCTTCTTGAGCAGGGCAGGGATGTCGCTAGGATCATTCTGCAGATCTGCGTCCATGGTGATGATTATCTCACCCTGGGCATTCTGGAATCCGGCACTCAGGGCTGCCGTCTGACCGAAGTTGCGCCGCAACCGCACCAGCTTGAAGTGAGGGTGTCGCTTGGCGAGACCAAGCATCTTCTCCCATGAACCGTCGGAGCTGCCGTCATCCACAAGCAGTACCTCGTAAGCACGACCGCAGCTGCTGAGCGCCGCGTGAAGTTTCTCGCCAAGCTGGTCCAGATTCTCGACTTCATTGTATACTGGAGTTACTATCGATACATCTGTCATTTGTGGCTCCTGGACTTGCAGCTATCAGTTTCCTTGCCTGTTTTCAGTAGCAAACTGTATACTACAGGCTGGTGTGAATCAATGACGAATGACCGAGTACCCAAGCCTGCCTGCCCTCGTTGGGCCTGTGGCCGGTGAGGGCTGCTGACGCCTCCTGTCCCTGACTGGACCTGGGCCAGTCAGCAAGGGCATGAAATCCGAATGATTAATGTCTGGGGCATTGCGACGCAAAACGCTTCGACATTTGTTCGTCATTCTGTATTTTCTGCTTAGAACAATTGACCGATAGGGGACGAGCGAATGGACCTTTCTGAGAAAAGAAGGAAGTTGTACGAGATCCTGCGTGAGACGGGTGGGCTTGTTGTTGCTTTTTCCGGTGGGGTTGACAGTACGTTTCTTGCTGCTGCTGCCTATGAGGAGCTGGGTGAGAGAGCTTTGGCCGTCACGGCGCTTTCACCGACGTATCCCGGGCGTGAGCAGCATGAGGCGGCTGAATTGGCGAAAGCGATTGGTGTCGCTCACGCCACTGTTGAATCGAACGAGCTTGAGATTCCAAACTTCGCTGAGAATCCTGTTAATCGATGTTATTACTGTAAGAAGGAGCTCTTTGAAATCCTCAAGGGGATAGCGGAGAAGCGTGGCCTGCCGCATGTGGCTGATGGTACTAATGCGGACGATCTGAGCGATCATCGACCGGGACGAAAGGCGGCGCGTGAGCTTGGAGTCATGAGTCCTCTGCTTGAAGCGGGGCTCACAAAAAATGACATCAGGGATCTCTCGAGAGAGCTCGGCCTGCCAACAGCCGACAAGCCGGCATTCGCGTGCCTTGCTTCACGATTTCCCTACGGCTCTCGCATAACTGAAGAGAAACTAGATTCTATCGACATGCTTGAGGAGAAACTGAGAGAGCTTGGCTTCATCCAGATCAGGGTTCGTCATCATGGGGACGTTGCACGCGTAGAGGTGGGGAAGGATGAGATAGAGCTCGCGCTTCAGGCAGAGACGCGAATTGCATTAGTAGAGGCGGGCAAGGAAGCGGGCTTTCTCTATGTAACGCTTGACCTCGAAGGCTATCGCACCGGCAGTATGAATGAAGGGATGAACAGCAAATTGGAAGTTGAGGAGACTGGTTAATGATCTATGTCGGTGCTTGGGCATTGAGCGTGAAGCCGGGACCATCAACCAATAAGAACTGATGGCGAAGCTTGAAACACACGTAGTGGCCTCGGTAGTTGCCGGTGGTGGCATCTATGCGGTAACGGGGTCATTGCCTGCGGCAACGGCCTGTGCGGCAACCGGGATACTGGTAGATCTCGATCACTTTCCAGACTACTGGTTTTCCCATGGGTTTTCCCTTCGCATCAAGCATTTCATGGAGAGCTGTTATGAGGGGCGCTTGCAGCGGTTCTTTCTTCTCATGCATTCAATTGAACTTCTATTTGTGTTGGGGTGCCTTGTATGGCGCACCGGCTTCAACACTTTGTTGTTCGGCGTCTTCATGGGATATGGGTTGCATTTGTTACTCGATCAAGTGATGAATCTGCACAAACCTTTTGCCTATTTCATTCTCTATAGGCTGGCAAGAAAGTTTGTTCCGGGCGTGTTTAAGCCTTGAACGCTCATTGAGCTGCGGCTTGACAAAGTCTCGGCATCCATGTGTGGTGGGTTCGATCGATCGTCACCGTCCTGTCTGGATGTCGAGGTTCCGTCGAACGGTGCCTTGTTGCTAGCTAGCTTCGAAGATTCGATTGCGTTTTGCCGCAGATCGCTCACGTTTTGACCCCCAGAACGCGACGAAATCCTGTTTGAACTTCTCTATGTCAATTCCGTTAAAGGCTACAGCAGTGGCTTTAGCTTCCTCTCTATGTTCCCATAGTGCATCCGCATATTTCTGGAGGATGTCTTGGTAGGGACTATCTTGATCGGCAGAGATGCCTTTGCGAAGGTAGTAGATGATGCCCCATGCCAGGGCATAGTTCATTGCCCTGCGCTCGCCCTTGGTGTCGTTATTGAGATAGAAAGCTGCTGATGTCATCTTGAGCATTGATTTGATGTCGATCTTTTCCGCAGCGATCATCTTTTCGAGTAGCCTGACATGTTGTTGCGATTCTTTTACGACGAGGCTCTTGTTCCGCACCTCTGCATTTCCAAACATCACGGCATGGCCCTCGTCGAACCAGCGTGAAGAGATCGTCTTGTCGTAAGCGTAGAAGATGTATTGGTGAAACGCCTCGTGATATGCATGGGAGAGTACGGTCCTGCGCATTTCCTTGTTGCCGCCCCAGTCTATAGGTTTGATGACTAGCTCTCTTCGGTTAGGCATCCATAGACCGGCGGACCATTTCTGGGCGGCTGGCACGTAGCTGACATATTCCTTCGGCGTGGCGAATACGCGGATTACGCTGACCTCGTCAATTGCTTTACGGGCTGGGATAAGCTGGCTGTAGGCGGAGCGGAGATACTCGATATCTGACTGCAGGCGGAGCGCAAGAACGCGATGCCGCGAACCGAGGTCCGACGCAATTATGTAGTTATCAGTTTCAACGTGCCACCAGTTCTTGAGGTTCGCGATGCTCTGAAGCACCTGTCTTCGACTCTCCTGGAATTTTGTCGAGCGACCTCCGGTTGTGTTGAACTCCTTGCTCTGGAAACGGCCGTCCTTACGATCAGCACGGAGATCTGTGATCTTGATCGGCCTAATTGTCGCGAAGAACTTTTTCATGATGGTCGCGCGTTCACCCTCGATGTCAGATTCACTATTCAGTTCGAAAAGCGCGAAATACCATTTGTTTGCAGGTGTGCCACGGGCGTTGCGTTTGAGCGTGAATGCATAAGCCAAGATGGACCTGTTGGCCTTGAATGTGAATTCCAGCAGGTTCCCCAATCGGAAGGGTGAGCGGAGTCGCTCGATCTGAACTGGGCCGAGTCTTGTGAAACTCGTGACCCATTTGGAGAGTTCCTTGTCGTCCCACTTTACGGGCGCTGCCTTGTTGATGTGCGAGCGGTATTCAGCACGTGAAGCATGTTGCATATTGAATCCGGTCGGCATGCTGAGCAGGGGCAAGGCCAGCACCAGCGCATGCCCGGAAGAATCGGTCCATCTCCCGATATGTTGCTGGATGACCCATAATTCATGGGGATCGTAAAGTTCGAGTCGAGCGCCACCTGCATCTTCGTAAACGTAGCTGGTGGCGGGCGGCATGGGGTTCTCGCTGGCGCCCGCCATCATTCGTACCTGCAACCCGATCCGGGAGAGATCCGTGGCCTTGACGAAATTGATCCTGTCGGAACGCGCCACGCAGGTCAGTGCAGTCAGGATCAAGAAAAACAAAGCCAGTGCGGCTGCTCTGCTTCCAGTTGCTTTGGCGTCGACAGTAAGCCTGTCGCGTACAGTTCTTGAACGTTCGGGCAGTGACCCGTTTAGAGCAGTTTTGCAAGCACTGTGCAAGTTTTGGCTGCTGGGCATGTGGTCTTTGTCAGACTGCATCGAAATAGCACGGCTATTCGTGCTTTGTCTTCTTTGAGCACATAGCGTTTGCAACAGCCCTCCAACCATGTATTTCTTCAGCCGCTCTCGACCAATGTGCGGCTGAAGAAATCAGGCGTCCTTAAGCAGTGAACGCTTTTTCGAACTTTGCGCCTGCCTTGGGATAGTTCAGGTCCTTCACTATCTGGCATGCTTCGGCAGCACCAAACTGTCTGTCCATTGCGCAATCTTCCCACTCAACGGAGAGGGGGCCATTATACCCGATCTCATTGAGGGCCCGGACCATCTCTTCGAAGTCCACGCCGCCGCGTCCAACGCTACGGAAGTCCCATCCACGGCCTTGCTCACCAAAACCGAGGTACGAGGAAAGGATGCTGCTCTCCCCGTCGAGGGTAAGGGCCGCGTCCTTCATATGGACGTGATAGATCTTGTTGCCGAACTCCCTTGCGAATCGTGCGGAATCAACGCTCTGCCAGTACAGGTGGCTGGGATCGAGGTTGAATCCGAATGCCTTGCGATTCTTTACGGCTTTGAGCGCACGGCGCGCTGTGATGATGTCGAACGCAATTTCTGTCGGATGTACTTCAAGCGCGAACTTGACGCGACACTTGTCGAACACGTCGAGGATTGGGTTCCACTGTTTGGCGAACTCCTTGTAGCCCTTCTCTATCAGGTCCTCGCTCACTGGCGGGAAACCGTAGACCATGTGCCAGATGGGGGAACCGGTGAAGCCATTCACGATCTTGACGCCAAGATTTTTGGCGGCGCGCGCGGTGTCCTTCATGGTAGCTATAGCCCATTTTCTCTTCTTTTCGGGATTCCCCTTGCAGGAACTTGGCGCGATTGCATCCGAGCGGGAATCGGTGTTGGGGTCAGAGACCAGTTGCCCAGCGAGATGATTGCTGATTGCATATACCTTCAGGCTGTGCTTCGAGAGGATATCCTTGATCTCTTTGACATACTTCTTCTCTTTTGCAGCACGTTCTACGTCCAGGTGCTTGCCCCAGCATGCGAGTTCGAGTCCATCATACTCCCACTCCGCAGCCTTGGCTGCGAGGTCGGCAAGCGGGATGTCGGCGAACTGGCCGGTGAAGAGGGTAACTGGTCTTGTCATTGCTTTTTCTCCTTGCTTCTAGTTTCTTCTGAGATTTACTCGGACCGCTTTGTGCGACCGAAAACTCAGGTGTTGAGCTTTATTCGTTTTTCTTTTGATCGAGAGCTTCGTACAACTGCCTCAATGAAAGCCATGCCACGCACGCCGTCCTGTACCGTGGGGTAGTCGAAATCGGATTCTTTCACCTTCTTGCGTCCGGTCAGAAGTGTGAGCAATGCGGTCGCGAATTCTCTGTAGATATTAGCAAAACCTTCGAGGTAACCCTCTGGATGTCCGGCCGGCAGGCGACTATTGGCAGTGGCGGCCTTACCAATGAAAGGTGTGGATGTTCTGCGAATTTCCGTGGGCTTGCTTGACCAGTGCACGATAAGTGTGTTCGGTTCCTGCTGTTGCCAGCTGACACTGCCTTTTTCACCGTAGATGCGGATGTTTAGTGCATTCTCTTCCCCAATTGCGATTTGACTTGCCCATAGAACACCTTTAGCACCGCCGGCAAAGCGCAGGAGAACAGTTCCATCGTCATCGAGCGGACGACCCTTGACGAAAGTTGTCAGATCGGAGGAGACCTCTGTGATGGCGCAACCCGTGATGTACTCGGCCAGATTCGCGCAATGTGTGCCGATGTCGCCAATGCAGCAGCTTGCGCCCGCACGTTTTGGATCTGTGCGCCAGGATGCCTGCTTCTGGCTGGTGGCTTCGAGACGGGTAGCGAGCCAGCCCTGCGGGTATTCGACCACAACGCGCCGGATCTTGCCCAGCTTGCCTTTCTTGACCAATTCCCTTGCCTCTTTGACCATTGGATAGCCTGTGTAGTTGTGTGTGAGGCAGAAGAGTTTCTTGGTCGATTTCACTTTCTTCTTAAGGGTCCTGGCCTCCTCAAGGGTCATGGTCATGGGCTTGTCGCATACTACATGGAATCCGCTGTCAAGCGCCGCCATGGCAACGGGATAGTGCATGTTGTTCGGGGTCACAATTGCCACGAAATCCATGCGTTCATCCTCGGGCAGATTTGCCTCGGCGGCGAACATGTGCTTGTATTTGCCATAGATGCGTGATTCAGGGAGAAGCAGGTCCTTCCCGCTCAGCTTCGATTTCGCTGGATTGCGGCTGAAAGCACCACAAACCAGTTCAATTTGACCGTCCATTTGTGCTGCTATTCTGTGGACAGCGCCGATGAAGGCATCTCTGCCTCCGCCAACCATGCCCATTCTGAGCTTTCTCTTCATTTCCTGACTCCTGCTGAAGTTCCCGCACAAGTTAGTGAGAAATCATGTACAAATCAAATAGTTTTGCCTCTCTTATTACAAGAAAGCTCAATGCGGGGCTTTCTTGAGCGGCAGAAGCATCAACAGGCCGTGCATAATGGCATTTCTTGGTGACCTGAAGCAATGACTTATGTGAGGTACTTCTTCTATTGCCTGGTCCCTGTGAAGCGGATGCTGTCAGCTTCATTCACGGCGAACCACCAGGCCCGGTGGCTGCGGGAAATAGAATGCGATTTTTTGGGTGCAATATCTTTCCGTTTGTTGCATCCTGTCGGGGGTTTGAGAGGGAAACAATGACAGATACAGACCAGAACGAGTACAGGCAACAGCGCCACACCAACATGCTTGAGCTACAGAAGATGGGCTACAAGCCATTTGGCGAGGCTTTTGAGAGATCAGGCAGGCTGGCCGATGTGAGGGCGGATTTCGCAGAGGAGAAGAGCGTCTCTATGGCCGGGCGTCTCACTACTGTTCGCAAGATGGGCAAGAGCATTTTTGCCGACCTGCGTGACATTACGGACCGATTCCAGATCTATGTCCAGAAGAACCAGGTGGGAGAAGACCCGTTCGCGGCGTTCAAGTTGCTAGATGTAGGTGATCATATAGGGGTCAAAGGAACATTCTTCACCACTCGGACAGGCGAGCAGACGCTGAAAGTAGATTCCTGGACGCTCCTTTCGAAGGCACTTCTGCCGCTGCCCGAGAAATGGCATGGCCTGAAAGATGTTGAGGCACGCTATCGTCAGCGCTACCTGGATCTTATATCGAATCCAGAGGTTGGTGCCTTTTTTGTGAAAAGAAGCCAGGCGATCAGCGAAATTCGCAGTTTTCTTCGATCGCAGGGGTTCCTTGAGGTAGAGACGCCAATGATGCAGCCGCAACCCGGTGGAGCCACCGCTAAGCCGTTCAAAACCCATTGGAATGCCTTAAACACAGACATGTACCTGCGTATTGCGCCAGAGCTTTACCTGAAGCGGTTACTGATAGGCGGCTTTGACAAGGTGTTCGAGCTTAATAGGAACTTCCGGAATGAAGGGCTTTCCAGGAACCACAATCCAGAGTTCACCATGCTCGAGATCTACCATGCTTACAGTAACGTTGGCGGCATGAAGAAACTCATCTGCGATCTGATCACTCATGTGGCACAGACGGTTTTTGGTTCACTCAAGATCGGGGAAGGTGAAAATGCAATCGACCTGACTCTGCCATGGCGCGAAGTGCCATACCGCGACCTCGTGCGCGAGAGGATGGGTGATGACTGGTACGAGCAACCAATTGAAAAGGCGCGGGAGAAAGCGCTTGAGCTTGGGTTGGAAGTTGAACCCGACTGGAACATGATGATGGTTACCCACGAGATATACGAGAAGACCATCGAGCGAACGTTGATCAACCCCACATTCGTTACCCGGCTGCCGATGGAGCTCATTCCCCTGGCAAGAACATGTGAGGATGACGACACGGTCATCGACGTGTTCGAACTTGAAATAGGTGGCAAGGAGATCGCACCGGGCTACACGGAGCTGAATGATCCGATTAAGCAGCGGCAGCGGCTTGAGGGCCAGGACGGCGACGATCCGCACAAGGTCGATGAAGATTTCGTGACCGCGCTTGAGCATGGTATGCCGCCTGCCGGCGGAATGGGCGTGGGCATTGATCGATTGCTTATGATTTTGTCTGGGATTGACGCGATACGTGACGTTATTCTGTTCCCGCAGCTCAGGCCGAAGTAGGAAGAGAGACCCTAGACCGTAGGTTGGAGACTGAAACTTGCCTGCCAGAGCCGACATGGCCCGGGTCGGCTAGGAAAACCTTTTGTGAAGCCATCTGAGTTACTCGAAACTGTTGCCAGGAAGCGTGCTGAAGGGCCGCTTCTTCCTTTCTCCCTGTTTCTTGCATTGAAGTACCTGAAACCAAAGAGGTCATTCATTTCGGCAATTACCGTCCTGTCGGTGGTCGGGGTCTTGCTCGGGGTCATGGTTCTTGTCGTCGTACTGTCCGTCATGACGGGGTTCGGTCAGATGTGGCGGGAAAAGGTCCTTGGCTTCAATGCGCATATAGTTGTCGTCGGGCCGGGCACGATACCTCAACCTTATTTGCTGGCGGAGCGGCTCAAGAAGGTCGAAGAGGTGAAAGGTGCAGCGCCGTTCATTGAGAGCCCGGTCATAGCTGAGTTTCATGGGATCATGGAAACGCCGATGGTGGTAGGTGTTGATGCCAGGCTGGAAGGGAATGTCAGTGAGATTCCCGGCAGTGTGAATCAGGGCGTCTTCAATCTTTATGACGATTCGATCGTAGTGGGTTGCGACTTGGCCGAGGTGCTCGGGGTGCGTGTTGGCGACAGGATCGCGGTGAACTCGCCGAAGCATTTCATGGTGCGTGACGAGATCCATCTGCCTGTTGACCTTGTCGTTGCCGGGATATTTGATGTG